>JBPCYB010000032.1:0-73773 GCA_051007995.1 Woeseiaceae bacterium
CGCTGGTATGCTTTCTATAGAAATTTGCTGACTCTGTCGCTGCAATGTCGCATTCGATTTCTGGCAATTATCGTTGGCCTGTTTGCGGTGGCAATCGTTGGTCTTGGTTTTGTGCGGCAGGAATTTATCGCGCCGTCCGAGGACCCGGTGTTTTCCGCTAAATTCGAGATGCCACTCGGTACCTCAATTGAAACCAGTCAGGAAGTGATCGCGGACGTTGATGCATTTATTCGCCGGACCTATTTAGAGCCCGAATCAGGTGAACCGCTGATTGTTAACTGGCTGACATTCATCGGTGAAGGCGGACCGCGGTTTCAGCTAAGTCTTAACCCACCAAATCCGAATCCTGCCAATTCATTTGTGATCGTTAATACGGTGGACGGCGGAGATGTTGAGGACATCATTGCGGGAATCGAAGCGTATGTTCGTGCGGAACACCCGGATCTGGCAGCTCAGCTGAAGCGACTGGAAAACGGGCCACCCGTCGATTACCCGATCATTGTCAGAATTGCAGGCGACGATTTTGACACCTTGTACAGCATCGCAGATCAAGTAATGGAACATCTATACGGCCTTGACGGTGTGGCCGAAATCAAGAATACCTGGGGACTACAGACCAAGAAATTGCTGGTAGACGTCGATCAGGAACTTGCGCGACGGTCCGGAGTGACGAGTGAGGACGTCGCTTACTCGCTGCAGGCGGGACTAACAGGAATCGACCTGACGCAATATCGGGAAGGTGACGAGCTTATTCCGGTTACATTGCGAACTGTTGCGGCCGACCGTCAGGATTTTAGTAAGGTCGACGGGCTGACAGTCTATTCGCAAAGCACCGGTAGCAGTGTGCCGCTAAAGCAGGTTGCTAACGTCGAGCTAGCCTTCGAGCCTGGCATCATTGAACGTAGAGACGTAGACAGAACTATGTCGTTGAACGTGCAACTCCTGCCAGATGCGACCGCCGCAGAAGTCGCCAAGGATCTCGTACCGTGGCTCGAGGAGGCGTCTCAGGACTGGCCGGCCGGACATGGATTCGAACTGGGCGGCGAGACCGAGGAATCCGGCGAAGCAAACGCGTCGATTGCTGCGGAGCTGCCAGTCGCACTCATGCTGATTCTGTTGCTCCTGGTCAGCCAATTCAACTCGTTGCGCAAGCCGGCGATCATTTTGTCGACTATTCCATTGGGCTTGATCGGTGTGACATTCGGATTGCTGATCGCGAACTCGTCATTTGGTTTCTTCACAATCCTTGGACTGATCTCGCTGTCCGGAATTATTATCAACAATGCAATCGTCTTACTGGATCGAATCGCGATCGAAATCGAAGAATTCGGTCGCTCGCAGGCGGATGCGATCATGACTGCTTGCCAACAACGATTGCGCCCGATCATGTTGACGACCGCGACGACGGTGCTTGGTATGACGCCACTACTATGGGGTGGTACCGCAATGTTCAAACCGATGGCCATAACGATCATCTTTGGCCTCGCGTTTGCGACCATGTTAACGCTGCTGGTCGTTCCGGTTCTCTATGCGATGTTCTTTCGCGTCAGTTTTTCCAAGTCATAGTTTTTGTATTTTCTCGACCCGGCGGCGAACGCCTTCAGCAGGCACGAATAGTTGTTCCATTAAATATGTCTTAAAGTCTGCAGCGAACTGCTGTTCAGCAACTGTCTCACGCATACAAGTCAGCCATTGATCGCGCTCCGCAGATTTAATCGCAAGATGTTCATGTACGCGTGGAATGCTGATGCCACCGTATTTCTCGTGATACAACTTCGGACCGCCCAGCCAGCCGCACAGAAAGCGTGCAAGCTTGTCGCGCGACTCCTCTATGTCGTCCGGGTGCATGTCATAAATGGGTTTGAAACGTGCGTCGCTGCCCATGCGGTCGAAAAACTCATCGACAAGTTTGCGAATCCCGGGTTCACGTCCGGCAGCCTGATAGGACGCATCTGCCACTCCGTATTGGCGATTGACATTATCAGCCATGGCGATTCGAATAATGCCGGCGGCCTTGCGGGCCCGCGAAAAATCTCGCAACAGAATGAATCCACTTATGGCTTGGATTTCGCCAACTCTCGGCGACCGCGATTTCAACATCGCTCTTGCGTTCTTCGAGCACCCGTTCGTTCGCCGGTGCGTACAGGTGTTGATTGCTCCAGTCGATGTGCACCCGATTCGTGCTGACGAACATTGACTCAGGTATCGGAAGATCTGCCCACGTCGAAACTGCCTCGATGGCGTCGATAGGCGAGGTCGCCAAATCTTCGTAGCGCATCGTCAGGAATCGTTCGCTAAGCGCCGGTTTCCAGCTCTCAAGTCGACGCTGACGCGCAGACCAGTCACGTGCGTTTCTAATGAGTGCCGAAACGCTTTGCTTCTTCTTATACCAACTGCAGGCAACAGCACGTGGGTCGCGCACCAGGTTCAGCAGATACAATTCGGAATTCGCCAAGAGGCTTAGAGCTAATGCAACCTCGGGGACTTTGGATGAGTCCACGAAGTGTGTCGCCTGAACCGCGTCTTGAACCTGGTCGAGCACGGCCTGCATGCCGCGCAGGAATTCTTTGTGGCGTTCCTTAAGGCCTGAGATCGTGGCAGCCCGGGTCCAGTCAGACTGGCGCGCAGCATCCTTGAAAAATGCCCTGGCGACGCGCTGCATTTCGGCCGTGTCGACAACGATATCCTTGTAGATCTCGCAGGACTGCAGGCCTTGGCGGCAGCTACAGGTCTCGTTGTCCTCATACGAGCGCCATAGGTGGCGCAGTTGACCCAGATTGAACACCCGCGCATCCTGCGACAAGAGCATTGACAGCAATGTGCTCCCGGAGCGGCCCGAACCACTGATTGCGATGATCTTCACCACCTGATATTGCTCGCATTTACCACTAGTCTGACGGCCATTTATCCATATACTGATCGGGCCCGCAAAACGAGCCGAAACAAACCCAAATGCAAGCAACTGACGAAGTTAAACCTGCAGCGCCGATATTTCTGATCTGTTCAGAGCGCTCGGGTTCGAACCTTATCAGCTCCATCGTGGGCGAGCACCCCGATGTTTACGCGCACCCGCCATACCACCTCGGTCGCGACCTGATCATGCGCCTGCCGGACGTCGTAGCCGGCGGTGTAACCTCGGCCGCGTTCGCTGCTTTGAAGGAGAATGCCGTACTACGTGTCGCGAAATACCGCAGCGACGAGGAGGCGGCTCGTGCAGAGCGCTGGTTCGACAGCCAGACCGAAATATCTCCACGCGCGATTGCGCGCTTTGTTTATCAGGAGATGCCTGTGGAGGCAGACGGTAAACACGCCTTGATTAAAGAGAACAATGCGCATCAAATGTTGTTGTTTCTCGTGGACTGTTTTCCGGACGCAAAATTCATATTTCAGGTCAGGGATCCACGTGACTATCTATTGTCCGCGGTTGCGCGACGCAAACGCTGGCTGGGCAATAAGTTTGGTTCGGTGCGCAACGCACTCAATGTCTGGCGCGACGATCAATTGGGCGGACTTGCTGCTTACGGATTACTCGGCAAAGAGCGAGTGTTCCTGCAACGCTACGAGGATCTTGTATCTCGCTTCGATGAAACTATGACTGACCTGTGTGCGTTTCTGGGCATCACTTTCGACGAACGCATGCACAAATTTCACGAAGCCGATCACGCACAGGGTTTGGCCGTCAAGGGTGGGCCGCGTGAGAATCTCGCGAAACCGCTGATGACGGAAAACTTTCGCAAGTACAAGAAAGGTCTGTCGCGCGGTCGAATCAAGATGGTCGAAGCCCATGTAGGGGACCTCATGGATCGCTTTGGCTATCCTCGCGAGTACACAGGAATAGCTCGTCCATCGTTTCTGAGTGTGTTGCGACCACAGCTCAGCGAACCATTGGAGCGATTCATCAACAGCGACTTCGGGCCGCAATACAAATCGGGTAACAAACGACTGAAGGTCAGACTGGACGCAGACGTCGCGCCACTATGTCCACCGCTTTGGGAATGACCGCAGACACGGAATATAGGGCCGGGCGCCGCATTCGCGAGATCGCGAGTAAGCATCCGAACAGAACAGCGATTGTCATCGATGGCGAGTCGTGGACGTACGCTGAACTAATCGCTGCCGCATCTGAGATTGCGATGCAATATCCCGAGTCCAAAGCAGGTGATGCACAAGCAATAACGGCCGTGATGGCGCAACGGCATATTTCCTCGTACGCGGGCATTCTTGCAGCACGCCTGGCCGGGCATGCCTATGTGCCCTTGAACGTGAACCATCCTTGTCAGCGTAACGCAACGATTCTAATGAATTCAGCGGCGAGGCGAGTTGTATGCGGTGATCGTGCGGCGGAGAAACTGCAAAACATACTCGCTGTTGCAGAGCTTCCAGTCGAATCTATGGACGTAATTCACTGCGGCGACAAGAAAACGGACTTTGCTGTCGACACAACAGCCAATCGCGATCCCTGGGTCCAAGCAAGACAGAATAGTCTGACTGATCTTGCCTACATCTTGTTTACTTCGGGAAGTACGGGCAATCCGAAAGGCGTGCCGATTCGTAACAGTGAACTTGAGGCCTATCTGGCAGCTGCCGGCCCCTTAGTCAATCCGGATTCAGAAGATAGATTTTCGCAAACTTTTGATTTGACCTTTGATCTGTCGGTGCATGACCTGTTTATTTGCTGGGAGAATGGTGCAACGCTCGTTGTGCCATCCGAAAAAGAACTTCGTATGCCATCGCGTTACATTCGCGAGCAGGGCATAACGTGCTGGTTTTCCGTACCGTCTCTCGCCTACCAAATGCGCTTGCAGGAAGACTTATCGGCGGGGGCGTTTCCAGATCTACGCCATAGCCTGTTCTGCGGCGAGGCACTACCTACACTAATTGCTAAAGAATGGGCGGCTGCGGCGCCAAATTCGATTGTCGAGAATTGGTATGGGCCAACGGAAGCAACGATCGCCTGTTCGCGTTTCCCCGTCACTGACGAAGCGATCGAAGACGATACCGTGCCCATTGGCAAAGCGTTCTCGGGCATGGAATTGTTGGTTGAGGACGGTGAACTTTTGCTTTCAGGTGCGCAGCTGGCACCGGGCTATCTCAACGATGCGGAAAAAACGGCCGCAAGCTTCATCACTCTGGCTGACGGAAAGCGAGCGTATCGGACGGGTGATCGTGCCGAAATTGGGGCAGATGGCAATGCCCGGTTTCTGGGCCGAGTGGATAACCAGGTCAAGGTGCGTGGCTATCGAATCGAGTTGGGCGAGATAGAGGCAGCGCTTAGGAGCGCATCGTCTGGCCTCAACGCCGTTGCTTTGGCATGGCCGGGCGGCGCGGAGATCGCCACAACAATTGTCGCCGCGTTTGAAACCGGGGCGGCGGACACAGCGGCCATTCGAACGACGCTGGCCGGCGTTCTACCTGAGTACATGGTGCCGTCGACAATTTTCTGCGTGCCCGAATTTCCGAAGAACGCCAGCGGCAAAATGGACCGAAAAGCACTCGCGGAAATGCTGGCGAAATCAGCGCAATCGGAACCGGAGAATGAGCAAACGGATCTGTCGCCGGAGGCCAATATATTGCTCAAGGCTATTCTGACGTATGCGCCGTTGCTCAGTCGTCGCAATATCCTGAATGCGAAGACCCTGTTCGATGCAGGAATGGATTCTTTGGCATTCGTCAGTGTTACTACCGAGATTGAACACAGTCTCGGCCTTTCGCTTGATCAGGATACGGTCATCACGCTGTCCGAAATGTCATTCGACGAGATCGTCAATGAGGCGCAAGGTAAGACGAACCGATTGTCTATAAGTGAGATTGACGACGAGAAACTGAATCTGCTGGATCGCATACGAAAAATTTTCGGAATTCCGAGAATTATCAAGAAGCCACGCGCGAATCGTGCATTGCATTTTATCGAACGTTTTCCTGGGTATCTTGCGGAACATGGTGCTCCCGACGTTCTTGCGGTTGGTTCATCCGGCACCTTTCGTGCGTTTTGTCCGGCCGAATTTCGCGATGGCGTGACAGCACTAAACGCCGGATTTCCGGCCGTCAGCGCTGCCGGAATGACAATGCTGTGCGACTTCATCAAACAACAATGTGAACGGGCGCAGGTCCACGTACCGGTGATCATCTACGAGTTTGATCCGATGCACATCAGCACGACGCCGCCAAGCGGCGATATCAATCTGGGAGAGGATTTTTTCACGGGAAATGTGTTGCCACTTCGTGGTGGCAAGACGAATCCAGAATTCGAATGGCGCGTTGAGACTCGAGGTGCATGGAATGCACCTGATGAGGCGCGCCAGAAAGATCGCAAACCCAACTGGGTGCGCGAACGTGATCGGGTAATAGCTGGGTCATATCTGGGCGAGATCGAATTCGATTCAATTGCCGCGGATCATTGGTTTGATGGAGCCAGGGCGCTGCAATCAGTCGCCGGCAAGATCGTATGTTTCGTGCACCCCGCCGACAAAACCATGACAGACGAACTCAAGGGCGAAGTCGGCAGTGATGTATTAACGGATTTCATCAGCGACATTGGACGCAAACTGGGGATTGAAGTGTTGTCTTGGGAAGCGTTTGATCTTGAGCCATCGGACTTTCTTGACATCAATCACATGAATGCACGTGGTGGGCGAGAAAAACTCAGCCGTCAATTGGCAGCGATGATCAATTTGTAACAGCTGTACCGTTTGTGCCGCCGCCTGACGGCGCGCTACCTGTGCTCACCTGCATGCCAGTGTTCAATCGCTCGGCACCGCGAATCACCACTGTATCGCCGCCCTCAAGTTCGCCAATGATCTCGATGTAATTGCCGTCACCCAGGCCGGTGATGACTTTAACCTGTTCGACAGTCATGTCCTCAGCTACTTTGAAAACGGACGCTCCTTCGCGCCGTAATATCAATGCGTCACGCGGGACTGCAAGCACATGCTTGATTTCGGCAGTCGGCATTGCCAGGCGCACGCTTTCGCCGACAGTCCAGATATCCGGATCAACGTCCAGGCGAACTTCGAACATGTGCGATTGCGGATTACCAAACGGGACGATCGTACGAACAGACGCATCGTCACGACGAAAGTCGTTATGGATATCAAGAACCGCATTGTCTTTGATGAAGTTCACTGTGTTAAGCGGCGCACGAGCGACAACTTCCAGCGAGTTTGGATCCACGACTCGAATTACTTCGTCCGCTACATTGAGTCGCTCACCAATATTGCGTAAGCGTTCCGTGACGATGCCATCAAACGGCGCGCGAATCTGGGTTACGTGCATTGAAATTTTCGTCAGGCCAAGTTGTACCTGAGCGATCTTCTCGTCACTTTGTGCAACGGCCAAATCAGACTCGACCTGATCCAATTGGCTCTTGGCGGAAAGATTGCTCGCAGCGAGTTTATTGAGGCGATCGCGCTCTGATAGCAGAAACTTCACACGAGCCTGTTCGCCCTCGACGCGACCCTGCGCTTCCATCTCCAAAAGCTTGAATGTGAAATCTTCGAGTCGTGCAACTGTCTCGTCTTTCTTGACGACTGTGCCGACCTCGGCGATCCAAACCAGCTTGGCGGACAGTTCTGAGGCCAGGCGTGAGTCGTAGCGACTGATCACCGTGCCCGGAACTTCAACGGATGGTGCGAGCTCGCGCATTTCGACCTTTGCTGTTACCACAGCGGCCGGCCCAAAGCCCTGCGCCATTGCTGTTGAACACAGCACCGTGGTTGCCAGTAAGAAGCTGCGTATCTTGTTCATGGACTAACACCTGCCGTGGCGGCGCCGGGCTGCAATACTTTGGACTTCGCGGATTCGCCTAAGCGTAACAGGCTCGGCAGGAAAATCAGTGTAAACACAGTACTAACAGACATGCCGCCTACAATAACCGCTGCAAGACCTTGATACACCTCTGAACCCGGACCGGGTATCAGCAACAACGGCAACATACCGAAAAGACTGGTCATTGTACTCATTAATATGGGGCGCAGGCGTCGCCGCACTGCCTGTTCGACCGCGCTGCGGCGATCAAGGCCCTCGCGTTCCGCTATGCGCGTTTGATGGACGAGCAGAATCGCATTATTGACGACGAGCCCGAGCAACGTAATAAAGCCGATCATCGTCAAAAGGTCCATTGGCAGATTCATGATTCGGAGCAATGCGACCCCACCGACAGTCGCCAATGGTAATGCTGCAATGACCAGTAAACTATCTATAAAGGAGCGGAACAAACCGCTCATTAACAGATACAGGACAACGATGGCGAGCAAGAAGCTGCGCGACATATTGCCTAACGCGATATCGAGATCATCAGCACTTCCGTAATAACTGATCTCGCCGTCTTCAGGCAACATCTGCAACAGTGTCGGTTCTACATTCTGTTTAAGAATCGCTATAGCTTCCTCGAGCGGAACGTCGGCTGGCGGTGTAATCGCCAATGTAACAGCGCGACGGCGATCAACACGGCGAACCTGGTTCGGTCCTGCCGTTCGCTCCATGCGCACCAGCTGGTCTACTGATTGAATGCCGCCGGCAGGAGTCGCTACAGGGGTTGACGCAAGTTGCTCCGGGCTCGTCCACTCCGGCGCGCGCAAGATGATATTCATGCGATTGTCACCGTCGAAATACTCGCCGACAAATGCGCCGTCGCCCAGCGCACTCATCACGGTTGCCATCTGTCGACGCGTCCAGCCTGCTTCAGTGATGCGGTGCTCGTCCGGAATAAAACGCAACTCAGGCTCGGCAAAGTCGACGCCAGGGACGGGGCGCGCCTGCGCGCCGGGCAGGTGTTCGCCAACCAGACCCATGCCGACGCGCGCCGTAGCAAGCATCGCATCCATGTCGCGACTCTGAATATTGAGTTCAATATTGCTGCCGCCGCCAAGGCGATCGAATATGCCCCATTGTCCGGCAAAAGCCATTGTGTCCGGAAAGCCGCCGAGAATTTGTCCGTTCAACCGATTGATCATCTCATCGGCGTCATTCGGATCAACCATACCCATACCAGCAAATGCGAAAGAGCCGAACATGCCCATGAAGAAACTGTCGACCTGCATGTCGGCACCTTCTTCGAGATAAGGTTCCATACGCTCGATAACAATATCTGCGAATTCTGCTCTTGCCGTGGTGACGCTTTGTCCCGGTGGTTGCTGGATAAACGCGAAAATCCAGCCTTGTTTGCCCTCGGGCAGGTAATTTGCAGGAGGAAGCAGCAACCAGGTCACTATCGTCGCGGTGGCAAACATGCCGCCGATCAAGATTCGTCGCGTACGTCGGCGATCCGTGAGACGCATGATCTTGTCAGTGATGTCCTGCCACCAATTCGCATGCTTGTCCTCGAGTTTGATTCCTTTTAGCCACTTCGCGGCTGCCGTTGGAATAATCGTTACGGCAATCACCAATGACGAGACGACCGCGATAGAAATAACCAATGCAAGGTCAGCGAACAACTGGCCTGACACGTCCTTGAGAAACATTATTGGCAGAAAAATAACCACCGTCGTTGCTGTCGAAGCCATCAACGCGCCCCATACTTGACTGCTTCCCTTATTCGCAGCATCGTCGGCATCAAGGCCTTTCTCGCGCAGCCGCACGATATTTTCGAGTACGACGATAGCCGCGTCGAGCACCATGCCGGTTGCGAAGGCAAGGCCGGCCAATGAAATCATGTTCAACGTCCGGCCGGTGATTTGCATCACGATAAATGCCGTCAACAATGAAACCGGTATCGCGATTGCCACCATGAACGTCGCGCGGAAGCGACGCATGAACCACCACAGAATGGTGATTGCCAGCGCAATGCCGAGCAGCAAATTCGTGCGCAGCATTGATATCGAGTCTTGAATGTAGAGTGACTCATCGTAACCCTGCCGAATTTCCAGGCCCTCGCGTGCCAGCGGACCCTCTTTTAGCTCCTCAATCGCGGCTTTGAGATCTACCATTACCTCGAGGACGTTTACGCCTTGTTCGACTTGCGTATCGAAGGCGATCGACTCGTGACCGTTTTGTGTCATGAAGCCGCGCGAGTCCTGCATGACGACGTCCACGGTTGCTATGTCACGCAAGCGCACAGGATTGCCGCCGCGCCAGTCCAATACCATGTCGCCAAAATCGGGTAAGTCGTATTTCCCGGCGTAGCGCAACGTGTATTGCCGCCGGCCAACATCGTTAAAACCACCGGACGTATCATCGTTATTACCGATCAGACCGCTTAAGGTCGGTATATCTATACCGAGCGCTGCAGCCTCGTAGGGATCAAAGGTAATGCGGACTTCGTTTTCACGACCGCCGTATGCGTTCGAGTTTGAAACGCCGGGAACGCGTTCGATGCGCGCTTGTACGACTTCACGCACAAAATCAGCGTAGCTAGCCATAGGCCGGGTATTGCCAGGCGAGCGGTACAGGGAAAACCAGGCAATCTGAGCGCCGAAACTGTCCTGGCCAGCAAATATTCGCGGTTCATTGACATCGTTCGGATAGCGCCGCACCTGATTCAGGCGATTCATGACCTCGATGAGCGAGCGCTGCAAGTCGGTGCCGACCGCGAACATCAGGTTAATGTTGCCATTACCGCGAGACGCGCTGGATTCCATTTTTTCGAGGCCCGGAATACCGCGCAGGACATCCTCCTGTGGCTCGATAATCTCGGATTCGACCTCTTCAGGTGCCGCCGTCCGCCAGCCTGTGGTGATCTGGATAAACGGCCGCTGCACGTCAGGGATCATCTGAATTGGGAGGCTGACCATGGCGACCGCGCCCATC
The DNA here is from genome assembly GCA_051007995.1 of Woeseiaceae bacterium. Lineage (GTDB taxonomy): Bacteria > Pseudomonadota > Gammaproteobacteria > Steroidobacterales > Woeseiaceae > UBA1847. Next base: position 10,744 of record JBPCYB010000032.1, read on the forward strand.
AAAACGACGAGCATGATGGCCGCGATTACAGCGACGGGATTGGATAGCGCGAGACGAGTTAATTTCACCAGTATTCCCCAGAATGCCCCTTAAAACTGCTCGTTGCTCTTCTGACTGCAAACGTCGCCGGGGGTTCGCATTATCCACGGTTCTCGGCCGCCAGACGACCCCTGAAAAGTGCAATTTCACGACATTGACCTATACTCGAATTATCCAAAACGGAGAACAAAAATGAAAAAGTCCTTGTTTAAATTGAGTCTTATCGCAATCGCAGCGATTTCGTTACCGTTCGCGGTATTTGCACAAGATGAGGAAGCAGAGGCGCCGGGCGACTTGACCGATATCTGGATGGTTGTTGTCAAACCGGGGATGGAAGCAGAATTCGACGAGGCGATGGGTGCGCACCTGCAGTTCAGGGCGGACGCAGGTGAGTCGCGTAGCTGGGATTCCTACAGAGTAGCCGTTGGGCACGATATTCGGCCGATTGGAATTCGATCCTGTTGCTTCGATTGGGCCGATCTGGACACGTACCGGGAGGAAGACAACGAAAAAGGCTTAGGCGAAAACTTCAACGAAAACGTGCATCAATATGTTGATCATTACCACCATTACCTGGAAGAGGTTGATTGGGAAAACAGTCACTGGCCGGAAGGATCAAACGGTCCCTACTTCGGGGTTACGACCTGGTACTTGAAGGAAGGCCGTGGTCCAGAGTCCAGCCAGGCAATGGAGAAGATGAGTCAACTTGCCAAAAACGAAGGCTGGAGCGATATCGAGGGAAACAATTGGTTGTGGTTGTCGCGCATTGGCGGTCAGGATGCGTTGATGATTGTATCTTCGTATGCAAATTACGCTGATATGGCACCACCGGAACAGAATTTCTACCAATTTGCGGTAGAAAACCTGGGTGAAGAAGAGGCCGACCAAATGTTCGACGACTTCAATAGTGGTTTTTCGAGTTCCGACTATACGATCTGGGTTCATGACGAGGAATTGTCCACGCCAGACGATGGAGAGGACTAGATCAATCGATTAACGCAATACCAGACAGCCCGCGCAAGCGGGCTGTTTTTTGTGGCACTCTTGACGTACAAAATGCGGCCAGGTACTGGCGTGTCTCGATGGGCGTGGATTAAGGCAAGGGGAATAGAATGAGAATGTTCGCTGGATTTTCTTTGGTTGTCGTTCTGGCAATTGCCGGTTGTTCGAAGGATTCATCAAACGGCGGTGACCCTGCGGAGCTGCAAATGTGGGAGGACGAGCTGCCCATTCGTCAATCCTGGCTTCGTGATCATTTGCCAGAAGGTTCGCTCGTCTACCTGCGTATTCCACACCCGCTTGGGATCTTGGCCACGCCGAAGGGTAGTGCACTGGATCCTGCGCTGCGCAGCAAAATCAATGTCGAGAACCTGCAAAAAGTACGCGAAGGCTATCTGGACAATATCGTGCCGTTCATGCCGGGGATATCTGAGCCACTGCCGCAACTAATACAGCGCCATATTCGTTCGCCAATCGAAGTCTCAGCAACGTTCTTACCACAACCGGCGTCGCTGCTGGCGCTCAATCTGGATATCGGCTCCAACGACGAATTTGTCGCGATGCTTGCTGAGGCGGGTCTCATGCTGGCGGCGCCACTGGATGGACAAAATATCGGCCAGATCAATGGTCTTGGTATGCCGTTATTTATTCAGTTCGACGCAGCGAGTGGTCGCATGCTTGCGAGTTTTGGCCCTGCGGTCACCGCAGAATCATTCTCTGATCTGTTGGCGCAAACCGATCGAAGCGAACCGCATCGTATGCGCGCGCTCGAAAACAAGGTTGATGAGAGCGGCCAGGGTCTGTTTTTCTGGATCGATGCCAAGGAAGCGATCGCACCGATGCAGATGTTCGTGCCGCGAGAGACGTTCGAAGATTTGCTTGAGATGGGTCTTGAAGAGGTCGACGCATTAGCGTTCGGTTGGGGAGTTGCGAACGGCAAAGGTCGATATTCCATAGTCGCGGATTATCCGAGCGACAAAGAAAGAGGCTTGTTGCCGAATGTACGCAACGATGTTTCGGCAAAGTCGGTCGGTGACCCTGACGGACTAATATTATTCTCCATTCCAACAGTCGAAGAATTTCGCCGCCTTGAAACTTTCTGGCTGGCAACCGCAGATGATGAGGGGAAGGCGAGCTGGGCCAAGTTCAAAGAGGGCGTGCAGTCAGCACGAGGAATTTCGATTGATGAGGTATTCGAATCGGTCGGACCGGAGTGGATGCTCGTTCTTGACCGGGCCGGCGACTATCTGGCGCTTCGCTTACGCGATCCCGAACTGTGGGATAGCTTAGTGGAGCGGATTACGGCGACAACGGGTTCGGCATTGGAATCACGCAATATTGCAGGGGACACGTACTATCACTGGTCGGTAGCCGTTTCGGACGATGAAGCGGCACTTGATGGTCTTGGGGGAAGTGCCGCATTCGTCGAGGTGTTCATGCGCATTCGGGATCATTGGTACTGGATGCGTGATGGTGATTTTCTGTACATGTCGGCCACGCCGCAAGTCCTGATCGATCGCGCTGCAATGGGTCCGGATACCGACATTGGCGAGTGGCTCACCGAAGATCAGCGTATCGATGCAACGCATGCTCTCATTTCGGCAAGTGGCACGAGTCGCAAGCTGCCGAAGCGCACCTACTTGCTCTACATTGAAATGCTGCAATTGCTGGCTGATATGGGTCAGGTGGACATCGATGTATGGTCAATGCCGTCGGCAGCGGAGCTCGCATTGGATGACATTGGGACGTACGGGTTTACATTGAACCTTGGCAATCCGACGCTCTCGGCGGAATTCACGTTTGAAAACAATCCGGCGGAGCTAATGGGCGGTATGGGATCAGTAGCCGTCGTTGGCATTCTCGCGGCGATTGCGATTCCGGCGTATCAGGACTATACGATTCGCGCGTACGTGGCTGAAGGCCTGAATGCGTCGGCTAGTGCAAAGGCGGCGGTTGCCAAATTCTACATTGAGACTGGCCGGTTTCCAGGTGCAGAAGACGTCGAACAGATGTTCGTGTCTGACTATTCCGAGCATGTAGCGTCAGTAGAAGTCGAAGCAGATACCGGCATAATCATCGTCAGCCTGCGTAATTTGTCGGCGTATCCGGAAGCGGAAATCGTGCTCACGCCGACGACAGATGAGGGCTACGTTTCCTGGGTCTGCGCGGGCAGTGTGGACAACAAACATCTGCCGGCTGCTTGTCGAAGCTGATAGACAGGCGTCGCCGAATAGCGACGCACTTCACAGTCCGGGCCTTCCACCGTCAGATTATGGAACGTTGGTGCCCGGCGACTCGTGTATTAAGTGAATAATGGGTGACGGCACCCTTTGGCAATACACGCATGCAGGAAAATCACTCTACGCTAGGGAATAAGGCGTTCGGCGACGACTCAAATTCTCTGACCACGGTAAAGTACCGTTCACACATCGATGCCCTGAAGGCCGTTGAGTCCTCATTACATGATGCGGGCGGCGTTAGTCTGCTTGTCGGCGATGACGGATCGGGTAAAACCACAATTCTGCGTGAATTCGCACTGCACCTGACGAGTGAAAGCGATGTGGTCTTTATCGATGGGAGTCATCTCAAACCGCACCAACTTCTTGCGAAGCTGCTTACGCAGCTGGGAGGCGATGTGCATGCCGGTTCGGATGAACAAATGCTGCAAGAAGTATGCGACATCGCGGTTGATCAAACGCGCTCCTGGCAAGCACCGGTTATCATTGTCGACAACGTCGACAAAATGTATCCAAGTTCGCTGCGGATTTTGAATTCCCTCGCAGGGGTTGAGGTCGATGCACGTTTCGCGCTGCGATTTATCCTGTCGGGCCACAGTGCTCTGCGGCAACTCGTCGAATCCGATGGTATGACCAACGTGTCGCAACGGTATCCCGGCACCTATACGCTTGGCCCGCTGTCGGCCAAAGAGACCATGATCTATCTGCATGCGCGATTACAAGCGGCTGGTAGCGAGCGTGCTGACACAGTTTTTCCATTTGACGTTTGCGATCGCTTGCGTGAACAGTCCGGTGGCTGGCCCGGCCGTTTGAATGACTTCGCGCTCGAAGCGATTAAGCGTTCGGCAGGATTTCCTTTGAGTGTTGTTGATACTTACGGCGCACGTGAGAAAACGCGTGAAGCAACTGGCACAAATCTGCCAGTACTGCAGAAAAATGCGCCGGAAAATCGTAAGCCACCCCGGCTCGTGGTATCCAGAGACGGCAAGATAATTACTGAGTACACGTTTAAAGAGAAGAAGGTTCTACTCGGTCGTTCGGATTTCGTTGACGTCATTGTTGATGATGACTTCGTTAGCAAAGTACATGCAGTGTTCCTGTTATATGCGGATGCACTGGTGATGTTGGATTTGAACAGTTCGAATGGCACTACAGTCAATTCGGAGTCCGTAAACAAGACGATCCTCAAGAGCGACGACATCATTTCTCTCGGCAATCATCGTCTGAAAGTAGAGAACGCGCCTGTGGTCAGCGCGGAGATTGAAGAGTTGCTGAAGTCGCCCGATACATTGAAGATGAAGAACTTGATCGATCTGCGCCGCCAGCGGGCGAAGCGGCGGACTAAGGCGGTCAGCTAGCCGTTACCGTATTTCTTGAAGTGCAGTTCTTTGGCTTGGCCGATCCAGTCGTCTTGTTCCATACGACCCTTAAATTCTTTTAGCTCTCTATTGATACGCGCGATATCTGTAACATCAAATGCTGCAATCTGGCCGAAACTAAAAATGCCGAGTTCGTGCAAGGTTTGTTCAAATACCTTGCCAATTCCGACGATTTCCTGAAGATTGTCTTTTTCTTGTTCGATGGGCGTCTGGTTGTTGGATTTGCGCTTCACGGTTGCCTTGCGTGCATCCTTAAGCGCTTGACGTTGTTGCTTCTCGATATCAAGAAAGTTTTGCTCAACCTCGTCCAGTTTGACGCGCAAAGTTTCCGATTTTTGTTCTGACTGACCAGCGCGTTGCTTGTACCGCTGTGCATCCGACTCGTATTGCTTGCGACTGTTTTCGAGGGATGTCACGCATTGCGCAAGTTCCTTATTTTGTACCTTGAGTTCGTCGAGCTCCTCAACGTCACGCTGTAGCACCTCGATTTCCTGCTGTGCAATCGCGGCATCGTGTTTCAGCTGTGCATTCTCCGCTTCGAGTTCGATGGCTTTTTGTTCGAGAGCGTCGAGATTGTCAAGACGCTTTTGTGCCGCGGAAAGCATCTTGTTAACTGATTCCTTTTCGGAGACCGATGACTGCAACAAGTTGGTAAATGAATCCTGTTCTGCCTCCGCATCGTCGAGTTTGATCTCCAATGCTTTACGTCGTTCAAACGCCTTGGTGAGCTCGGCCTTGTAAAATTCGCGAGACTTCATGAACTCAGTCTGAATTTCAGTGGCTTGTTGCTTAACTGAAACCAGTGCGTCTTGAAAGGAGATCATCTTAGCCTTGGTTTCTTCGCGTTCGGCACGCAGCGTGAAGAGATTTTTTGATAGCTGTTTCTCTCTTTCGTGCGTTGACTCGATCTCCGTTTTCAACCGGGCAACAGCTTTTTCATTACGGGCCATCGCGCCTTGCTGCGATTCGATCGTGTTACGCAGCTTTTCGGCCTCGGTTATCAATCGATCTCGTGCACGAACGGCGTTGTCGACGTTCAACTGCCACTGATCACCCTGCTTCTCGAGACTACGCCTGCTGTGGGCCGCATAAATGAGCCACATTATGGCGGCGCCCACGACGGCCGAGCCGAGCAAGTACATTGCGATCTGAGGTGTTATGCCATCCATATCGCGGTCAGTATGGCCGACCTGCATATTATGGAATATGACCGATTCCACAAAAATGACAGGAATTAGGACTTATTTTGGCGTGCAGACGTGCCTCCAGGTGATGTTCTTGCCTTTTCCCTTGTCTCCAGCCATTTGCAAGGCAATGGCTGCCTGCTTGCAACTATCCATACTGTCAAATTCTGCAGTCACTGCCGTACCGGCTGCATTGCCGTCAACGATGAACCATGCGATCAAGATAATTTTCATTTTCGTGCCTCCAATGCTTCTATATAAGGTCGAGCAGCATCGGTAATACGAGCCGCTTCGCGACACTTAATACGATCACGCCGCTCAATACGACAACGAGCGTCACAAAAGTCCATTCATTAAGAACCAATCCGAGTGCCAGTGCCGCGGCTGGTGGATGTTCCGTACGCGTCACGACCATGACGAACATGGCCAGGGATATCGCTAAAGCACCAAATACAACCATTACGGCATGATCCCAGCCGCCCGACATATCGACGAAGTTATTGAGCATGGACATCGTGACGCCAGCTAGAATGCCAACCAGATACCCGCCGATCAGGTTTCTGGAGCCAGAGTGCAGCGATCGCGGAACAGCGAAAGCGATAAATGCCGTCGCGCCTAGAGAAGCAATCAGAACGGTTTGCGTAACGGAGTCGAGTACCAGTAGTAAAACAAGAACGACGATTCCTGCTAGCCCACATTGCAATGCGTAACGCTTGAAGTCGTCGCGTCGGAAATGCTGATCGATGTCCATTAGTGCCTCGCAAATGCCTTCGCGATGTCGGTCGCAACGGCGGCATTGTTAAGAACAAGTTGAATATTCGCGTCGAGACTGCGTCCATCGGTGCGGTCAACGATACTGGCTAGTAAGAATGGCGTCGTGTCTTTGCCGGTAATGCGCTGTTGCTGCATTTCCGAAATTGCATCTTCGATAACGCTGTCGATTTCGTTTCGACTTAGCGCATGCTCTTCAGGAATTGGCACGCCGACCAACATTCCGCCCTCAAGACCCATATCCCATTTTGCACGCATTGCTGCAGCGGTTTCGGCAGGAGTTTCCACACGGTAGTCAACACCGAAGCCACTGTCGCGGCAGAAAAACGCGGGCAGGTGGTCGATTCGGTAACCCACGACCGGAACTCCCTTGGTTTCGAGGTATTCGAGCGTCCGGCCGATATCCAAAATCGATTTAACACCAGCGCAAACGACTGCCACGTTGGTGCGCGCGAGCTCCTCTAGGTCGGCAGAAACGTCCATGGTCTCCTCGACACCGCGATGAACGCCACCGATACCGCCAGTCGCGAATACCTGAATACCCGCCATCGCTGCGATGATCATTGTTGTAGCTACGGTAGTCGCACCGTCTTCAGCCTGACTAACGACGAATGGAATATCACGACGGCTACATTTGATCGCGTTCTGTCCTTGCTCGCCCAGATATTGAATTTCGTCCGGCGTCAGCCCAACTTTCAACCGGCCTTTAAGGATAGCGATTGTGGCGGGGATGGCACCGCCGGCACGGATCGTATTCTCCACGGCCGTCGCAGTTTCAACGTTTCGCGGGAAAGGCATGCCGTGGCTGATTATCGTAGATTCGAGCGCAACGACCGCTTGTCCGGCGCGCAGCGCAGCTGCCACGTCGGGCGCGATATCAAGGAATTCATTGAGCTTATCCTGCACGCTGTTGCTCCATGGCATTGTTGATTGTGTTCACCGAAAGGGCGGGGTGGTTGGTAGCCGGGTGTGACAGCGTGATATCGGCGGCTGCCATGGCAAACCGCAATGCTTTCTTTAGCGACAGGTCTTCGAGCCAGCTGTAGGCAAGCCCTGCGAGAAAGGCGTCACCGGCACCACCCGTGCTGAGAATATCGCGCTTGCCGGAGCTTGGTGTTTCGAAGCCCTGAGCATCACTCGTACTGTAAAAAACGCCCTGTTCGCCGCGCGTTATGAAGAGGCGTTCGACGCCCTCCGCATGCAATTGGGTCGCAATGGCTCGCAACTGCGAACGGGTGCGAGCTTCCTGCCCGGTTAGCGCAGCAATTTCAATTGCGCTGGCCTTTAGCGTATGAACCGAATGCAAATATGACTTAATGCGTGGCGCTTTCGCAGCCGAAACAGTGTCGACAAAAATTGGTGTCGACGCGAATGAGCGAGTTAACCACTCGAGTGTATCGTCGGGGAGGTTGCAGTCCAGAATCATCAATGACGACTGAGCAAGCATCGATTTTTGCGGCCCGAGATATTCTGCTGTTAGAGCGTTGATGATACTCATGTCATTGATAGCGACACTCATATCACCGGACTCATCCAGTACAGACATGTAAGTTGACGTGGGTGCAGATGAAATCTGATGGACGTAATGCATATTCACACCGGCGTCACGCGACATGCGAATGAGCATCTGGCCATGATGGTCGTTGCCAACCGCCGATATCAGCCGACTGTCGATCCCCAACCTGGCGAGATTGTCCGCGATATTGCGCGCAACGCCGCCAGCGGATGTATGCACCGTGCCGGGATTTGAATCGTGCGACTGCAGTGGATTCGCGGACTTTCCATGAATATCGATATTCGCGCCGCCGATAACAACGACGAATGGCGCATCGCTCAAGACGTAACCGCGACCTTTTATAAGGCCCTTGTGGGTCAGGTTCATGATGTGCCCGGCCACGGCTGACCGACTAATACCGAGCTTTGCCGCAATCGCCTGCTGCGGCAGCATCGGATCGTCACGTATTAAAGTGAGTACTTGTTGCTCTCGGCCCGCCATAACAAACAAATGTTAGTTTAATGAACAAAAGTTTGCAATAGGGTGTTTCTGCTAGAATAAAGCTCACGTGGAATTGCTACATTATGGAATCTCGGCCTCGCCCAAATGCTCATTAACGCAATAATGTGACCAATAACAATAATTAGAAATCAATATGCCCTCACACGGAAAAACTCTGGCTAGCAAAGCATTTGGCGAATTTGCCGAAGATGCGCTTATCGTTGCTTACGAATCGCATGCAGACGCGCTTCGATTCCTTTCGTCGGCGTTGCAGCAGCCGAATGGAATCGCTTTGTTGAATGGACCAAGGGGTTCTGGCAAAAGCACCATAGTAAAAGAGCAGCGAGCGTGGTCGATGAGGGAGACCGCGGTTGCGCTTGTCGACGGCGCAAATCTGACACCGCGCCAGTTCCTGCAAAGTGTGTTGTCACAATTTGGCGTTGCTCCGGTGCCACTGCACGACGAGCAGATGTTGCAGGCAGCAAACAAATTTGCGTCGCAGCAAAAGCGTACCGGACAGGCACCGATAGTGATCGTCGATAACGTTGATCGCGCTTCGCCCAGCACTTTGCGATTGTTGAACTGGCTGGCGGCGCTGGATGTGCAAGGCGGCTTTGCGCTGCGCTTTGTGTTATCGGCTGAAGAGCGATTTTCACTCTTGTTTAGAGACGACAGTACCCGAAGCATTATTCGTCGCAATCCATCGACATTCTCGCTTAATCCTTTGTCTGCGCGAGAAACAGTTCGGTATTTGCGCACACGATGGATCGCCGCTGGTGGCGATCGTGCAGAGGAAATTTTCTCCCGAGATGTCTGTGAGCAGCTGCATGAACAGGCTCTTGGATGGCCGGGCCAGCTAAACAAGCTTGCTTATGAAGTTGCACTCGAAGCAACGCCTGTCATCGAGCCGAAACCACGGCCAAGAATCATAATCACTTGCGATGGCACAACGATCGCCGAACGTGAGCTTAAAGAAAAACAGTATGTGATTGGCCGAGGTGATCTCGCTGATATCGTGATAGAAGACTCTTACGCCAGCAAGATTCACGCGATGCTAAAAATCTACTCGAATGCACTGGTCTTGATTGATCTGAATAGCACCAACGGCACAATGGTCAATTCGAAAGAAGTGTACAAAACTATCTTGCGAAGCGATGACATCATCATGCTGGGTCGCCATCGGCTGAAGATTGAAAACGCGCCTGTCATCGGTGCCGAAATGGATGCGCGAATTCGCGCCTCCGACACGTTGACGTTGAAACATCTGGACGACATCCGTCGTACCCGCGCCCAGCACACAATAGCCGCCTTAAAACACAAGTGAATTAGTCAGGTGAGGCGCGCCGTTATAAGATAGGCGTATGCGACCTCAAAATTATCATAGTGGCAGGGCGTGCCTCGCCATTGGCGCCACGATAAGCCTGTTCATTGCAGTCGCGGCACATTCTCAGGGCGTTCCGCCGCCGCCGTCTAGCACCAAGCCGGCACCGGTTGCAGAAACGCCGGTGACGAGCAAACTCAACACTCATATGTCTGAGGCGCTTAGAGCTTCCATCGAGAAAGTCGTCGTGGTGCCCGGCGATAGCCCGGCTGAACGCGCCGTAGCCGGCGATTACCAGAAACCGACGGATGGGCTTTATGGCGGCTTGGCGACGGGTGCCGGAATGGGCACGGTTTCAACCGATATTGGCCCGGTCATCGTCAATTTTCCGATTCCGATTCTGCAGCTTCCCGGTATGATTTTCGGTGGTCTCAAGGGTTCCACCCAACGAGAGATTCAAGAGTTTCGTGACGCGTTAGTCAAAGATCTGGTTAAAGCTCCAAGCAAGCCGCTTAGCAATGAAAAAATTGCGCTGGATGTCTACTCGGACATTCGTAAATTGCCAGATATTGACAGCAATTTGTTCGCTCCAACGACGCCTATTCCAGAGGATGCGGATGTCGTTGTCTATGTCAGCATTAAAGAGATTGGCATCAACGTAGAAAAGAATGTAGCCATCATCACGACTACGGCTAAGGCGACGGTAACGCGAGTGAGTGACGAGACCGACATTTATGGCAGGGAAGTGCAGTACCAGGATCGCGATACGCTCAGCAACTGGACGGACAATGACAATGTCGTCTGGCGCGACTACACGAATTTTGCGCGTCACTACATTGGACGCGAGTTTTCGTCAGAAGTATTTCACACGGTTGCTGTCAAACACACGCTGGTGCCGACCAAGAGCGGTGATGTCAGTGTGGTGAAAAAAAACCCGTGGCAAGGGACGAGCAAAAAGCTCAGTCCAACGCTCGCCTGGGATCTAGCCTTGCCGGGACACGAACTTGATCCGGCCTGGGTCGCAGGTCTGGGGAAATCGGAGATCCTGTTCGATGTTGAAATCTATGACTTGCAGCGTCCTGTCTATTCGGCGACAGGAATCTCGGCTTCGCAGCACAAAGTCACGGCGCCGCTGGATGCGTGCAAGAGTTACAAGTGGTCTGTGCGACCGTCTTATCAAGTAGAGGGCGAGACCAAGTATGGGATCTGGATGCGCGCCGACACAGCGGACGGCAATGGCAATATCGGTCGCAAAGCATCGGCTGCACCGGCATTCCTGCAAGACTTTGCGTCGTTAGATATTAAGTGTGGCGCCAAGTAAGAGCCGCGTTACCTCAACTGACTGTCTTTGCTGCCACGGCGATTATAGCCGCTGGACACTTTTTCTTTGGCATCGTGCTCTGACTGGCAGTTGATGCACAGGCGCACGCCCGGCACGGCTTCGCGACGCGCGTCGGGAATTGCCTTGTCGCATTCTTCGCAGTTCTTGAGGCTTTCCCCTTGAGGTAGCTGATCACGCGCACGATTAACTGCATCTTCGACCGTAGCGTCGATCTGATCTTGTACGGCACCATCTTTCGCGAATCCACCAGCCATTGTTGACTCTCTCCTAAAGGGATTCGAGATATTGAACGATATCGCGAGATTCAGGCATCCAACGCTCGTCGCCGTTCGGCGCAATAATTCGCAAGACTGGAACCGTGGCTCGGCCCCGGGCTGAGACAAGTTCATTCCGGAAACTCTCGTCTTCGAAAACCTCTCGCGTTTCTACGTCGATTCCCAGTCGATCAATCGCCGCGATCACAAAATGACAAAACGGGCAGGTACTTGAGTGATAGAGAATGAGCTTATCCTGCTCCGGAGCAGGGCTTTTTGCGTAGCGCTCCACGAATTGAGTTGCATAGAACTCGGGCCAGTCACTGTCAGGGTCACGCGCGGCATGTTCAAAGTCTGCATCCATTACGCAGTAAACAAGTTGGCTCTTGGTGAACGGCGTCTCTAACACATCGGATATCTGTTCCTGCATGTGCTCGGCGTACCAAATTGGCCACTCCGGGTCTGCACCGTCCGTCGATTCGAAAGCTGCATGATGTGCTTGTCCTGTTTCGAGAAACAGGTCTGCGACGTTTTTCCTGAGATCCAAGTGCATGACGATTTCCTTCCAGACTCCCCGAATGCCATTATAGACAGTGTCCAGCAAACGAATAGGGGTCAACATTGATTCACTGTCCTAAATGCAAGAGCAGTATGGAGGCCATCGACTTCGAGGGTGTAGAAGTTGACAGGTGCAAGAATTGCAGTGGCATTTGGTTTGATATTGGCGAAAATGACTCCTTGTTGGGTAAAGACGCCGCGGCCGCAATAGATACGGGTGATCCTGTAGTCGGGAAACACACTAATCAGATACACGACTATCGTTGCCCACGCTGTAATGGCGGCATGATTCGTAGAGTTGATCCGAAACAGTCGCAAATTCAGTACGAGGAATGTACGTCTTGTCGCGGTGTGTTCTTTGATGCGGGCGAATTTTCCGACCTAGTAAAAGACTCGATTACAAATCTTCTGGCACGACGACAATAGTCGTACAGAGCGCTGTTGTATGACTAGCCAGTCGCCAGCCTTTTTCGAACTTTGTCTTCATACATCTTGGAATCCGCATCCGCCAACAGACTTTCAATCGTTGTATGCCGTTCCGGGTCGTAGGCGACGCGGCCCGAGCTCCAATTGATTGCTCCTTTGAGTGCGTGGCAGGAGTCGTCGCAGGCCTTGCGTAGTCGGTTCAATGCAGCATCGGATTGAATATCCGAGTCCGCCATAAGTACGACGAATTCGTCGCCGCCGAGCCTTGCTACAACGTCGGTGGAGCGAAAACTTCGTGTAAGTAGCTTAGCGAAGTACTTGAGTATTTCGTCACCGGCGTCATGACCATGCGTATCGTTTACTTCCTTGAATCCATCGAGATCAAAAAAGACCAACTCGGCCGGTGTATCTACGCGGCTACACAACGACAGCATATGTCGACCGATGCTGTGAAAACCGCGTCGATTCGAGACATTGGTCAATTCGTCGATTGTCGATTGGGCCATCAATTCTAATTCGCCCTCGACCATTGCAGCCAGATCGCGCAGCATGTCCAGCTCATCGTCACTCATCTCACGGGCTTTACTGTCGATAAGACATAGAGTTCCGATGCGCTGCGCATGAGGTCCTTGGATTGGGCAGCCAGCATAAAAACGAATATTGGGTTCTTCAGTTACTAGAGGATTGTCTGCAAAGCGGGGATCTGCTGACGCATCGCTGATCAGAAAAACGTCTTCGTTCAGAATCGCATGGCCGCAAAAGGAGATTTCACGAGGTGTTTCACAGGCACCGAGTCCTTGTTTGGACTTAAACCATTGTCGATTCGTGTCTACAAGGCTGACCAGGCAGATTTCGACATCAAAGAGTTTCTGCGCCATACGCGTGATGCGATCAAATCGTTCTTCAGGAGCCGTGTCCAGAATTCGTAAGGAATGCAGGCTCATCAAGCGTGTGGTTTCGTCGAGTGGAATCGGTGGCTTTACCAATGTCCTTCTCCGCAGAAGTATTTATCCAATATCGGCAGCGATTCGCTTAAATTGAGTTCAGTTGGCCTTTTCGGGCTAGCCCGTGTGCGTCAGCGAAATGCTTGTCTTGTCAGCAGACTCGTCGCAACGGAATAAGGTAGGGGTAGGAAAGGGTACTATGGGGTCTAATGGGGTGGCTTACGTTTTGGTGCAAGAAGGGGTATAACGGGGTGCTATTGAGTTATTATGGGTGGTAGAGGGCAGTTATGAGTATGGTAGAAGTTCGTGATCATGCCTTATGGATCAAACACATACATGGCAATGAGCCACTAAAAGAACGTTTGTTGGCGTTGCCGAGTGGCGCGCTCGTTGAGCTGCAGGTCTCCGGATTCCGCGGGATGTGGAAGAAAATGGACGATGGCAAGGACGGTCGACCGACAGCGGGCATCAAGGCCTTGGGCAAGGCCAGAGACCAATGGCACGCTCTGCAAACTGATCGGGGCGAGCTCGTCACGATCAAAGACATTCAAAGCGCGACATAGCGCACAAAACGAGCATGTGCTCGGAAAAAGGTGTTGCTAGTTCCGGAATTGTCGGCCGAGTTTTGTTAAATTCTGCGCTTATCGAATTTTCAATCCTGAAGCTTTAAGGAGAACACCATGCGTGTAGCGGCAGGCGTACTATTGATCCTCGCAGCAGTTATCAATCTATTTGCATCGCTCGGCTACCTCGGTGGCGGCGCGGCAACCACTGGTCTCAGCGGCATGAGCGAATCGGCAGTCGAAGCATCACTGCTGGAAAGCGGCGACATGACCGAAGAAGAGGCCCGCGAAATGGCCGAAATGTCGAGCGACATGAAAGGCGCTGGCGGCATGTTAATGGCTATGGGCGTATTCTTGCTGGTCTCGGTCGGCATCTTGATCGCCGGTGCGGTCTTCTTGTTCCAGAGTAAGAACGCCAAATTCGCGACAGCAGCCGGTGTTATGGCGCTCGCCGCGGAAGGGCTCGGCATCGCCATAACTTCATTTGGCGTTATGAACCTGATCGGCCTTGTTGCCGGTGTACTGGCGATTATCGCTGCCCGCTCATACGGCTCACCGTCATCACCTGAACCAGAAATGGCATAGATAGTTCGTTTCGCTGCTTTTCCCGAAATGAACTTACAGCACGTCTTCGTATTGGCCCGCTATGAGCTGGCCAAGGCCGTCGTGAGCGCCAGAGGCGTTCTGTTTCTTGTCCTGTACGGGATTATCTGGTTCTGGATTCTTTGGAAACTGGCCGATGGCAATGCAACCTGGCTCGCTGAGCCGGAGGGCAACATGCTCGCGGCATGGCTTCTTGACCCGGTCGTTGCGCGACATCTGTTTGTGGATAATCCACCGTCGTTGTCGGCGTTTTTTGTTCTCGCTCTGACCTTGATTCCATTGTTTGTCCTCTGGGGCTCGGGCGATCAAACAGCGTCGGATATCGGCAATAAGCATCTGCGGTTTCTAATTCCACGCTGTGGGCGTCTCGAGATTTATGTCGGACGATTTATTGGCGCCGTTCTGTTCATCAGCGCTTTTCATCTGATTATCGTTGCGATTGCGACCGTAATCTCGTCGTTTACTGATCCGGGCAGTTCGGCCGCGTCATTTGGATTTGGAATTCGTGTTGCCGCCATCGTCCTACTCTACGCATTGCCGTATATCGCCCTGATGGCTCTGATTGGCGCATTAACCGGATCTGCTCCAGTCGCCGTTCTGACGGCGATTTCGGCATACGCAATCATTGCTGTTTTTGCTAACTTGCTGTCGATGAGTTGGTCGGAAGCGGAGTGGCTTGGTTATCTGTTGCCAACGCCGCTGAAGGCACATCTCTTGACCGCCAAGACATCGACGCTGTTGTCTGCCTCGGCTGGCTTGCTCGCCTACACGGTTGTTTATTTCGCCGCGGGCTGGTGGGTGTTTCGTCGCCGGGACATCTGACATGATCAAGACGCAGGCTTTGTGCAAATACTTCGGACCGGTCAAGGCACTGGATGGCATCGATCTGAGTATAGAAAATGGCAAGCCCACGGGCTTGGTCGGTCCCAACGGCGCTGGCAAGACGACATTGTTTTCCGTTCTGTGTGGATTTCTTAATCCGACATCGGGGCAGGTGAGAATTGCAGGACATCCACCACTTGCCAAAGCACTGCATGGTCAAATCGCTATCCTTCCGCAGGACGCGGCACTCGCCCCCGCGGTTCCCGTGGTCAAACAACTGGCGTTTATGGCGGAGTTGCAGGGATACAAACGTCGCGGTGCAGCAGCGGAAGCCGCGCGTGTGCTCGAGCTTGTCAACCTCTCCGATGCGGCATTACGTCCGCCCGAGGCACTTAGCCATGGTATGAAAAAGCGCGCTGCCATCGCCCAGGCTTTCATTGGAACACCGGATCTGGTGTTGCTCGACGAACCCACTGCCGGCCTTGACCCAAATACTGCCGCACCAATACGCGAACTTATTCGGACAACGGCGCACGAGCGTAAGTTTGTAATCTCTTCCCACAATTTGTCAGACATTGAGGATCTTTGCGCGGATGTGGTCATCCTTAAGCAAGGCAAAGTTACTCAACATTCGCGAATTGACGAATTAGTTAGCCGCACGTCTGCGTTGACTATCACTCTGGAAGACTCGGCACCGGCCTCAGCGGAGCAATTGCTCGCCGCAATTGTGGGAGTGACCGGCGTCGAAGCGATTGGTGAAGATCGATCACAACTCCGTGTTCAATTTGAAGCCGCGCAGGAAACCCAGGTGCACGTCGGTGTGCTGCAATCGTTGAACAGCGCTGGTATAGCATTCAAGGACATGAGTCGCGGCGAGTCGCTGGAATCCAGAGTGCGCGAGATAACACGCTAGCGCTGCAACAAATCATGTTCGAGTAACGTAAACAAACTGCGATCCGAAAGGCCGGTAGTGAATGGCGTGTCAGCAACGATCTGGATGGATTGGAGGGCTTGCTGTAGGCTGACGGTCATCATCCTTAAAATGGATCGGCACCTATGGCATCCAACGAGAACGACAATCTCGCCGTCCTGATCGACGCAGACAATGCTCAAGCGTCAGTTATTCATGAATTGCTTGCGGAAGTTTCTCGTTACGGCACTGCGAGCGTAAAGCGTGCCTACGGTGATTGGACGACGACAAGCCTTACGCGCTGGAAGAAGGTCCTGCACGAAATGGCCATCCAGCCGATTCAGCAGTTCGCGTACACGACTGGCAAGAATTCCACCGACTCTGCGTTGATCATTGATGCGATGGATCTATTGCACGCGGGCGGACTGAACGGTTTCTGTCTTGTGTCATCGGACAGCGATTTTACGCGTTTAGCAACGCGCATACGTGAGAGTGGCTTGGTTGTGTACGGGTTTGGTGAGCGGAAAACGCCGAAGCCGTTTGTGGCTGCCTGCGATCGATTCATCTACTCGGATATCTTGAAGCCATCGAAATCCAATGATGCAAAGAAGAAACTCAAAGCAGAACCGCTCAAGCCAATGATACTTGCCGCGGTCAATGCAGCTGCCCAAGATGATGACTGGGCGCATCTATCTGTGGTTGGTGGTATCTTGCTAAAGAACAGCCCGTCATTCGATCCCCGCAACTACGGTTTTCAAAAACTGGGCGAGCTCGTCCGCAAACAGAAGTACCTCACAATTAAGGAGGTACCTATTTCCTCGGGCTCTGGTGGCGTGAATATTCTAATTCGGGCGAAGTAGTTCCTGGATCAGTGCTTCGCGCGTGGCGGCAAGCCTGTGTGCTGTGACAATATCTTGCCCTTGCGAATTCGCTTCTGGTGCGCTTGCGCCGTGTTTTTCCTGCGCGCAGAACCGCGCACATCTTTTTCACTGGGTTGATCGACAGGCACGAGTTGTTCTTCACCCGATCCGATCAGCCGGCTCAAACCCATTTCCTTCAAGGTATCTCGAATAAGCGGCCAGTTGTTTGGATCGTGATATCGAAGCAGCGCCTTGTGTAAGCGACGTTTTTCAGGGCTCTTGACGGTCTCGACGTTGTCACTCTTATAAGTCACTTTGCGCAGCGGGTTCTTGCTTGAATGGTACATTGCGGTTGCTGTCGCCATTGGTGACGGGTAAAAAGCCTGGACCTGATCCGCGCGGAAGTTGTTCTTCTTTAACCACAACGCCAGGTTTACCATGTCTTCATCAGTGGTACCCGGGTGCGCCGCGATGAAGTAAGGAATGAGGTACTGCTCCTTGTCCGCCTCTTTCGAGAAGTGTTCAAACATTTCTTTAAACTTGTCGTAGGAGCCAATGCCGGGTTTCATCATCTTGTCGAGCGGGCCCTGTTCGGTATGCTCCGGCGCGATCTTCAGATAGCCACCGACATGATGAGTAACTAGCTCTTTCACATACTCCGGGTCTTCGACGGCGAGGTCGTAACGAAGGCCCGATGCGATAAGCACCTTCTTCACTCCAGGCAATTCACGCACTTTTCGATACAGCGCGGTTAGCGACGAGTGGTCGGTGTTGAGGTTCTTGCAGATGCCGGGGTAGACGCAACTCGGGAGCCGACATGCCGCTTCTATTTTGCGACTCTTGCAAGCGAGTCGATACATGTTGGCGGTCGGGCCACCAAGATCGGAAATTACGCCTGTGAAGCCTGGAACTGAGTCGCGAATCTTTTCGACTTCTTCGAGGATTGATTCCTCGGATCGATTCTGAATGATGCGTCCTTCGTGTTCGGTGATCGAGCAGAATGTGCAACCACCAAAACACCCGCGCATGATGTTCACCGAGAAACGAATCATCTCGTAGGCGGGAATGTTCGCATCGCCGTAGGATGAGTGTGGAACGCGAGTGAAGGGCATCCCAAAGATGTAGTCCATCTCATCGGTTGTTAGTGGCAGAGCAGGAGGGTTGACCCAAAGGTCTTTTTTGCCGTGCGCCTGTACGAGTGCGCGTGCATTGCCGGGGTTTGTTTCAAGATGCAATACGCGATTTGCATGCGCATACAAAACGGCGTCGTTGCGGACTTTTTCAAACGACGGCAATCGAATGACCGTCTTGTCGCGATTGCGTTTCGCATCGGGAACGAATCGAAGCACGTTTTCGTTATCGACGACTTCGGCTTGTTTGGCGGCACACGCTTTCTCGTCCTGAGTGTTGACGTACGGACTGACAATCTGATCAATACGACCAGGTCGATCGACCCGTGTCGAATCAATTTCCCACCAGCCATCCGGCGTGTCATCGCGGAGCACTGCCGTGCCACGAATGTTGGTCATTGCTTTGACGGGCTCGCCACGCGCGACACGGTGCGATATTTCGACGATCGCACGTTCCGCATTGCCATAAAGCAGAATGTCGGCACTGGCATCGAGCAATATGGAATGCCGCACGCTGTCCTGCCAATAGTCAAAATGGGCAATTCGACGAAGTGAAGCTTCAATGCCGCCCAGGATAACCGGCACATCTGTATACGCTTCCTTGCAGCGCTGCGAATAGACAAGCGAACATCGATCGGGGCGTTTGCCGCCAACACCATGCGGTGTGTAGGCGTCGTCATTCCTGACTTTCTTGTCCGCCGTATAGCGATTGATCATCGAGTCCATGTTGCCCGCGGCAACGCCGAAGTACAGGTTCGGTTTGCCCAGGGCTTCGAAGGCCTCCGTGGAGCGCCAGTCGGGCTGTGCGATGATGCCAACGCGAAAACCGTTCGCCTCAAGCAGGCGACCAATGATCGCCATGCCAAATGACGGGTGATCGACATAGGCATCGCCAGTGACAATGATGATGTCGCAGGAGTCCCAGCCGAGGGCATCCATTTCCGCGCGCGACATCGGCAGCTGCGGCGCGATGCCATAGCATTCAGCCCAGTACTTGTTGTAGTCGTGCAGGGCAGTGGCGGGCTTGGACATGGGATGGGACCGAGGTGAGGATCGGCCATTATAACCGCTTCAGGAAAACGCTTGCTCGATCATCGAACGAACAAATTTGTCGCCGATATCAGATTGGCTCGTGAGCTTGATGTGGCGTCGATACTTGCCTTTTCCTTCGAGCACTTTTTCAGGATCGCACAGCTGATAGCCGTTAGAAAATTCGAGACTCACGTGATTCTTGTATGTAAAGTGCCCGCAGACCATCGTCTTGGGGTTGCCAGCTACTGACTCAAACACGATGCCGCCGTACATCGATCGGCGTCCTGCGTCAGGGCTTATTTCTTCGATAATTTCGTCAATCTCTCGTGTGAGTTGCTCGGCAGTCGCTAATATGAAACTCATGTCCGAATTCTACCATCATGCAAAATGTCGGGCCTATTCAAAAAACACCAGGCAACGAGTCTCGATGCTCTCACGTGGCGGTGCATTATCAGAGGCAGAAGGGTCTTTAAATGATGAGTGAATTGTGAATTGGGTTCGCCCGTCCGTTTCCGAATCAAAAGTCTTGAACAGCAATACCTCGTCCATCCGCATTTCGGGGAAGTAGTACCAGCGTTGCGCAGCGTCGTACAGCGCGACTTGCAGTTCTCCAACGCGTTCCTCGGCTCGACGTTCGACAGAAACGAGGTCGTCGGATTTCACAGTCGTCGAATCGCACAGGACCAGCGGGTGATCGAGTATTGTCCCGGCGATTGATCGCCACACATTTATGACAGCGAATCGTTTTCGCAGCAGCTCGATTGCTTCGTTCGGTCGGTCGACGAAGTGGTCACGCAGTCGTTTGACCCCGGACCGTGCGGTGTAATCGTTGTGCACTATGTTCGCAGGCTCGCGAATGGTCTTGGCGCGTTGTTTCTTGAGCGATGAGGATCGTCGTGTGTCGTCAAAAATTTCAACGCGTGCAGCTCCCGTCGTTTCCATGAGCAGCGTTCTGACCTCCTGGTGATATGTCGTCTGGACTTGATTGTCGTCATAGAAATCGTCAACGGCGGTTGGCTGCAATTCTAGGAGAAACCCTTCGACATCCAGGCTGGAAGAGGGCAAGTGTAGGCGTCCGTTGTAGACGCTAACTTCCTGCATCGTGAAATTGCCCACGTGATCCGTCTCGTCACCGCCGCCCTTGGACGGAATATAGACGAGCGGCTCATCCAGGTTGGCCAGGAATTTGAGCTTGGCGATTACGGGATCAGCGGGCATCTCTTGGGTCTATGATCGATGAGACGCAGGCAACATCGACGCCGAAATCGAGACGTACGGGTGTACAAATGTATTTTCCCGGGCAAGGTTGAGAAACAAACACACCGAAGATTCTCCGGATCATTGTTGTTCCTCAGCTACTTTACTATAAAGTTCATCCTTGGCGTCCAATTCGTTGTTTCCTAAACGCAAAATTGTATTTTCTAGGTGCTATATTCGACCTAAGGCAGTCATAATCGTGGCGATATGAAAGTGGAACTCCTTGACGGCTTCCGGCTTGGGAACTATGAAATAGAGCCCGCGCTGGGAGTAGTGGAACGACCGGATGGCGCGCAGACTGTGCGACCAGAGGTTATGGAGATGCTGGTTTTGCTGGCCAGTCGTCCGCGAATTCTCGTCACACGAGATACGTTGCTCGAGGAAATTGGGGGTCAGGCGAAAATCTCTGATGCGGACTTTGAGCAGTTCATTCAAGAGTTACGGACAGCGCTCAGAGACACCTCTGCGCGGCCAGCTTACTTGCAAGATAGGCCGGACGGATATCGTCTCATTGCCAAAGTTCGACCGTTGTACGCCGGTGAAGCGAAAATCAATCGGTTGAACTTTTTTCAGGAAGTAAAAAGGCGAGACGTCATCCGTGTTTCGATCGCCTACTGGGCGCTGACCTGGGCAGTATTGCAAGGTGTCGATTTCGTCCTGGGTTTGATTCCGGAGATACCGGCATGGTCACTGAAGTTTCTGATGGTTCTTTCGGTCATAGGTTTTCCGGTCGCGATAGCTTATGCGTGGGTGTATCGATGGACGCCCTCCGGGCCTGAGATTGATCGCCCGGGAGGTCCTGAGGCGCCGCCTGTGGCACGACGTCGTGTCGACTATGTCATTGTTGGCGCGGCGCTCATCGCATTCGCATTGTTTATCGTCGGTTCTCCGCCAGAGACTTCGAATGAAACGACAATTGGTCAACAGACGTCGATCGCCGTCCTGCGTTTTGTGAATATTGGCGACGACCCTGAGGTGATCGTTTACAGTGACGGCGTATCTGATGAGTTGCTGAATCTGTTCGCAAAGTTCAGGGAGTTGAGGGTCCCGGCGAGAGAATCCAGCTGGTCGTTATTTGGCCAGAATCTGGATGTACCGACCATAGCCGCGAGGCTGAATGTCGAGAACGTTATCGAAGGCAGCGTACGCCGAAATGGTGACCAGATCCGCGTTCTAATCCAGCTCATCGACGCGAGCGGAAATCACGTCTGGTCGCAGGCCTTTGAGCGAAACCGCAACGCAATACTCGATCTTCCAAGCAGTATCGCGGCGGAGGTTGTGGATGAATTACAGGTAGTGCTCTCCCTGGACTCGGCAAACGAGTTGAAGCGCAGACCGACTGAGGACGAGGCTGCGTACATATACTATCTGCAGGCCCGCGAATACCTGGATCGGCCTCGGCAAGACAACAATCTGACGAATGCGGCTGAACTCTTTGGCAGGGCGCTCGCAGCGGATCCGCGCTTTGCGCTTGCCCACGCAGGCATGTGCGAAACGCATCTAGCCCGATTTGTGCGCGAAAGGGCACAAGTCGAGTTTGAATCTGCGGAAGCTGAGTGCCATAGAGCGATGACCCTCGATTCGGCAATTCCTGACGTGCACGTGGCCATTGGCAACTTGTATCGCCATTCTGGCCAATTTGAAAAGGCCGAGGACGAGTTTCGTCGTGCGATCGAGATTCGTCCGCGTTCCGAGCCGGCACATTATGGCCTCGCGCGCAGTCTACAGGGGCAAGGCCGGCTCGAGGAAGCGGAGCGCGTACTTCGATTTGGCATTGAGCTTGAGCCTGCATATTGGGGCGCACACCTTGCGCTTGGCAATTTCATGCACCGCCAGGGGCGATATGAAGAGGCTATTGAACCTTACGAACGCGTGACAGAGCTGACGCCGGATAACCCGGACGGATTCACAAATCTCGGCGTCGCCTATTTTGACGCGGGTGACTGGGAAAATGCCGAAGCTGCGTATCAAAGATCCTTGCTGCTCAATCCGACGCGCGTCATCTACACGAACCTCGGCACGCTCTTCTATTACCAGGGACGATACGAAAAGTCAGTCGAAATGCACCGATACGCTGTCGATATCGCGCCGGAAAACTTTCGTGCTTGGGGAAAACTGGCCGCCGCCGCGCGTTACGTGCCGGGTATGGAAGAACAGAGTACTGATGCATATCAGGAAGCGATCGCTCTGGCTGAAAACGCGGTGGAGATCAACCCCGGCGACTCGCAAGCGCTGGCCTATCTTGCTGGCTATTACATAAACATCGACGACGAAGAAAAGGCTCGGGAGTTCATATCTCGCGCGTTACAGCTGGAATACGATAATCCGGAAATTCATTATTTCCGTGCGATTGTTGATGTGGCGCTGGGTGACATCGACGACGGCCTCGATGCTTTGGAAAAAGCAGTCGACAAGGGCTACTCTACGAGACTGATCGAATTCGACCCACAATTTGAATCAATAAGGGAGAAGGAGCGGTTTCAAGTTCTCACCGCTCAACGGGGGTGACGTTATCGCCCGATTGATGACCAAAAAACGAAAAACAAAAGGGGATCCACATGATTATTCGATTGATATCGAGCATTAGCGAGTATCGAAGCCGATTCGGTTTCGCGCTACTTCTGATTTCCGCTCTGTCGCTGTCCGGCTGCTGCACACCGACTATTTGCGCGGACGGCACGATGGTCGACCCGGATGCGGGTGGTGAAATCGTTGAGCGTGACGGCAAGCCGGCGGTGCATGGCGGTCAATGCATACCTGTAGCCTGATAGCACATTAAACTGATTTTTCAGTACCAGACAACGCGATCGCATTGCGTTGTCTGGTTGTGCTGTGCGAATCGTTGCGGTACCGAATAAACGGTTACGGCAACTTCGGAATTTCGTTGAGCCAGTCAACGTATTCCTTTTTGCTGACCTCGTCGAGCGCCTCATAGGCGCGGATTTTGTGCCTGTTGATCATCGAATTCGTATAGATGGCTACATACTCGTTTTCCGACACGGCCGGTGGATTAGCGCCGGGGGTTGCAGCTGCGTAGGCTACTCTTCGTTTGTAGGTTGCTCTGAGTTCGATCTCGTATGCCTGTAGTACTTCTGGCGGTGGGCCGTGCGTTACGATCAGAGCCAGTCGCGACGCGACGTATTTTTCACAGTAGTCGGTCAAAGTGTCGAACTCTTCGTCCATGCAATCGCCGCAGTCAAGCCAGGCAATCAATGCCCGATCAACCTCCTGTGGTGCCGACGGTGACGTGCAGCAACCCGACACCCCGAATGCAAATATCGTCAATGCCAAAAGTGGTCGTTTCGTTGATGTACTCACGGTGTTTACCTTTGACTCAAGCAGAGACAAACTTCGTTGTCGGTCCCATCAGGGCAGGAAACAGTTGCTCCAGCTGTTCGTGCTGGCGCGGGTGTTGGCAATGTATTCAGTCCGGAAATCGAGTTGAAACTCATGCGAAAGTTTTGACCAATCGTGAATTCATCGCGAGATATTCCAGCGGGCAAGGGCCACATGATGTTGTTAGTTTCAAAATCGTCGGTGCCCACGACCGCATCGCAGCCATCGCCTATGTTGTCGACGTGACGTAGAGAGAATACGTGTCCTAACTCATGCGTAAGCGACGTTTCGTTTCCGCCTGTACCGATAAACACGACTCCTGGACATTCCAGACCCGTAATCGGATTCGTATAGAATTCTGTGAGCCAATCCGCGGCGACGTAATAGACATTTAGTTCTCCATGTTTGTAGATCGCATCGCCTGGGACAACTGTTTTCTGGAAATTGAGGATTTGCGTCATCGAACACTGGCCCGTGTTGTGCAATGCGAGTGCGGTTGCGTAGATGGCAAACATACCGAAAAAATTATCGACAATCTTGAAATTGGCCTCTTCGTTTACGTCAATTCCAGCCTTATTGAGATCGAACAGCATGTCGGCGTGATCGAATTCCATTTCGGCTCGGGTCTTGAGCAGAGCCGGAGTGTTGGCCGGATTAAAAACCAGTGGAAAATTCAATAGCGCGCTGAGCATTATATTTAATTGAAAAACCTCAGCAGTCGTATCCGGCGCCGATATCCAGACATTTGAAGGCATTTCCCAGGGCGCCTGGTTTAGGTTGACGTCTTGAATGTCACCCGCCGTGTCTTTCCATTCCGCCCAAGTACCAGTGTTTACATTATCTAGCAATACGGCCGCGTCCTGCCGAGAGTACACCGACACTTCATTGCGGCATGTTGTGTTCGCGGCCAGGACATTCTCGTAAGCGGTGCTGGTGGCCGTCGCTGATCGGCGGTCGTCCACGCAGCCTGCGGCCGTGCGGGCATCCAGCATGACGACGGATGCATCCGCGCCAGTATTGTTCAGCAACGTTATGAAATCGCCCGGTGGCGGGGGATAAAACACGCCCGGAGAACAAAGTCGGGGTCGGACGTTAAAGTCATACTCCGACAAAGGAATATCTCCAGCGGATATTGCGACCGCGACGATCGCATCTTCGAGGCTTGTGACCTCAGACAGAGATATCCCCCCGGCGGTCAAATTGTCCGTGAGCTTAAGTTCTGTATGCGCCATTACTGCCGGCGTCGTTGGATCGCGGCGGAATCCGGACACAACAACATCTCGCGCTACTTTGAGCGTGTTGCCTGACCATGTCGCGGCGCCCGGTGGCCTAAGTGTTAACAGACTGGGGTCGGCCAGGTTATCAAATCTGACTTCGACCTCTGTATCGAGAGCACTGCTCAGCTTTATGGAGACATTCAGATCGGGTGTAAAGCCACAACTGGGACAACAGTCAATCAACGTGCAGCCTACTGGAACTACAGGCGGCTTTACCTTGATATCGGTGGCGAAAAACAGATCGTCAATGCAAATCTCTTTGACGAGGCCGAAGTCCAGGCCCGTAATTGCTTTGGGCGATTCCTGTGCAAGCGCGTTGACTGACATCAGGCAAAACAACAGCACGATCGAAAAAAAATCGCGGATAGGGTGGACTGTCGATAACGGCGGTTCCTCGCGCGAATATCGCATTGGGTGATCCTTCGACTTGTTGTTTATTCTTATACATTGGTATAGACGAATCGGGGCCGGATTGCCAGTTGTGACTAATCACGGGTGGGCGCCCGTCCCAATTGACCCGACCGGAATACGCATCAAATCTTCTGCGATTACATACGGCCCTTCGTACGCCGTACCCAGAAGCTTGGCTTGGACATGGATTCGGGCCGACGTGCGGGGTCCGGCGTTATAGCCGCAAATCAGTAGATCGGACTGCTCATCACGCCGCCATTGAGTACCAGGTTCTGTCTTCTGATCCAGCGGGCTGCGGGCGATGCCAGGAAAAGTATGCCACGAATATGAGATCCTTCGTGCCAACAAAGTCTGAGAGCTGAAGCGTGCAACAAGTATTGAACGAACTAGAGTCCCGAGTGATTGGCTGTCTCATTGAAAAATCACTGGTAACGCCGGATCAATATCCGATGACATTGAACGCGCTTACAAATGCGTGTAACCAAAAATCGTCTCGGAATCCGGTCATGTCACTTTCGCAGGGCGAAGTGCAACATACGATTCGTGCTTTGGAAGAAAAGCACCTCGTGAGCAAAGAAGAAAACTTCAAAAGTCGAACCGAAAAATATTCGCAGCGCTTTTGCGGCACACGCTACAGCGGTCATCAATTCGATGCCGCACAGGTTGCCATCGTTTGCTTGTTGCTTCTGCGCGGCCCGCAGACGCCGGGTGAGCTTCGCGCTCGTAGCGGGCGACTACATTCGTTTGCGGATAATAGTGATGTTGTCACGGCATTGAACAGCCTGATCGAAGACGAGGGTGAACCACTATTGGTGAAGCTGCCACGGACAGCAGGCCGCAAGGACTCAGAGTACATGCATCTGTTTAGTGGGCCGATTGATGTAGAAGCACATGTCAGTCAGGCGCAGGTGTCCGCATCTGCTGGTCCATCGGGACGAGTCAGCCTGACTGAATTGCTTGAACGTGTCGAGAAACTTGAAGCCGAGGTTGCCGAGCTAAAAGCGGACGGCTAGTCGAGCGGGATGCACATTAGATCTTCGGCTAATAGCATTGGGCCCTTGTAGTTAGAGCGAAGAAATTCGAGTTTCTCGGCGAGTGCGGGCGAATCGCTTTCAGTAGCGCCTGGCGCTACAGCGGAGAGATGGCTAACAACCAGTGTTCCTACGTTTGCATCAGTTGCTACTTGTCCCCACACACTGGGTTTGGCGTGCAGATCACCGGGAAATCCAGTAACGGACTCCGGCACAGCCATGTGGATTACCAGCGCATCAACACCAGAGGCGAACTCAGCAAAGGCCGGGTCCGATCCATTCTGGTCGCTGCTAAAGGCAATGCTGACATCGCCAACTTCGACTCGGTAGCCAACCGCGGGCACGATACCGTGCGGAACGCCAAGTGCACGCACGCGAATTGAGTCGTTGTGAAACACTTCGGTCGGCTCGGGCTTCGTGACATCAATCATCACGGTGTTGAGTCCTTTACCATTGGTGACGGCACGAAATACACCGTCGGGGCCGAACATGCCGGACACATATTCTTCAGCAGAAGGGTACAGGTCGCTACCGGTTGGACCGGAGAAAACAAAGCCCTGCGGCTTTAGCCATAGCAGACCAGCGACATCGGACGAATGATCGGCGTGAAAGTGACTCAGCGCGAGTACCTCGAGATCTTCTACTCTCGCTCCGGCCTCGTGAAATCGTACAAACATGCCGCCACCTGCATCAACCAGGACACGACCGACTCCGTCAACCCAAACGAGATACCCGGCCGAAGCGCGTCCCAGACCCCGCGGGCCACCTGATCCGAGAATCTGCAGGACGACACCCTCATCGATGCACGCGTCCTGTGCGATTGTCGGAGCGGGGACCAGGGTCAATATCGCCAGCAAAACCAAAGCCTTCATACCGAAATTCCCTGCTGAAAAAGGGCGAATAATACACGGTCGTGATCGGGTGTCCTAACGTCAGCCAGAGCCAGCCCATCCTGGCTAGACGCAAAAACCCCCTAAGTACTTCTCCCGATTGTCCTTTTGTCCGGTGTTTGAGGAAATCTATTGCATCGTCTACTACTCTTTGGGTAGGGGAACTGCCCGGAGGTTGATTTCATGCTTACGTCGGTTCGGATACTCATTGGTGTTGGGTTTTTACTTTTACCAAGCCTAGCCTTGGCTGCTGATCTTGAAACTGGGTTGGCGGCCTACCTCGAAGGCGATTACGAAACATCCCTGGCCGAATGCCAACCGCTTGCCGACGAGGGTATCGCAGGCGCGCAGTTTTGCGTGGGCCGGCTGTATGCGAACGGATTCGGTGTTGCGATGAACGATGATCTGGCGCTGCAGTGGTATGGACGGGCGGCCGAACAGGGACACGGGGAAGCGCAATACAATCTTGGCCTGATGCATGCCAACGGCTGGGGCGTTGCGATGAATGACGAGGAAGCATTGAAATGGTATCGGTTAGCAGCCAATCAAGGTTTCCTACAGGCACAGATCAGCCTCGCCAAGATCTACAAAAATGGACAAGGTGTGGAACAGGACTTCGTCGAGGCCTATACCTGGTTCCATATCGCAGCGCAGCTGGGTGATTTCAATGCAGAGTATGATCGCGATGACGTAGCGTCTAGTCTGTCGGCAGAACAGTTAGCGACCGCACAGCAGGTGGCCGACGGCTGGCTCAGCGAGCATCCTGAATTACTTGTCGCCGACTACTGATGCTCCCTACGTTTCGACGTTAATCTGGGTGCCTTCTCCTATTAAGTCGCTGCGAGCATCGAGATATGATGGTCTACCAAACCGTCAAAGACTAGAACCGAATGAGCGCTGGTTTTCGCGACAAACATAAACTTCCGGAATCTTTCGCGCGTACCGAGGCGGAGTTCTATGAGCCGCTTGCTCGGTGGGTAGAACGACGGCTGTCAGGGCGAGAGGGTAGCGAACCGTTTGTATTGGGTATCAACGGTGCCCAAGGAACGGGCAAGTCCACACTGGCGGATTACATTCGTGAGTACTTGAGAGAAGCACATGGCCGACGCACGGCAGTATTATCGATTGATGACCTGTACCTGACTCGGGCACAGCGGCACGCGTTGTCGAAGGATGTACATCCATTGCTCGCAACGCGCGGAGTGCCTGGCACGCACGATGTCGAGTTGGGACTCTCAGTTATTCAATCGCTTAAGAGACTTGGGCAAGGACAGAGCCTGCGCGTACCGAGGTTCGACAAGGCCAGCGATGATCGTAGCGCCGAGTCAGAATGGTCGTTGGTCAGTGGTCCGGTCGATTTGATTATTCTCGAAGGCTGGTGTGTCGATTCCCAGCCGCAAACGGATGACGAGCTACTGATTGCAGTCAATGATCTCGAGAAATATGAGGATCCGAAAGGAATCTGGCGTCGCTACGTCAATCAACAGCTCGCAGATGTCTATCCGCCGCTATTCGAATTGATCGATGCCCTGGTGTTTATGGCGGTGCCAGACTTCGACTGTGTGCTCCGATGGCGTACAGAACAGGAACAAAAACTCGCGGCTCGCACCAGTGCAGAAGAGACGCGAATAATGACCGAGCCACAGGTCGAGCGGTTTATTCAAAATTACGAGCGAATCACCCGAAACAATTTGAATTCAATTGCGGGACGCGCGGATGTCCGTCTCGAGCTTGGGCAAGACCATCAGGTGGTGTCTGCGCACTATCCTTAATTGCCACACAGCTATTGATACCCCTTCGCCTGCAATCTGAAGAGACTCGCGTACTGGCCATTCTCGGCTAGCAGACTTTCGTGATTTCCCTGTTCCAATATTTCGCCGTCATGGATGACGATGATCCGATCAGCAGCTCGTACCGTCGAAAACCGGTGTGAGATCAGGATCGTCATCTTGGTATCACTCTGGGATTGGAAGTGGTCAAAGATCGCAGCTTCGGAGGGCGCATCCATGGCCGCAGTTGGCTCGTCGAGCACGAGGATGTCGGCATCGCTGCGCATGAAAGCTCTTGAGAGAGCGATTTTCTGCCATTGTCCGCCTGATAGTTCACGGCCACCCTTAAACCATCGTCCAAGCTGTGTGTCGTAGCCGTCAGGCATGTCTTCGATGAATGGTGCGGCCATGCCGGTTTCGGCGGCATCCTTCCAGCGTTCGGTGTCGTCGATGTGGCGTACATCTCCGGCACCAATGTTCTCGCCGACTGAGAATTGATAGCGACCGAAGTCCTGGAAGATGACGCCAATCCGCTGTCGCAGCGCATCAACATCCCAATCCTGAAGATCCAAACCATCGAGCAAGATGTTGCCTTCGGTTGGTCGGTACAAGCGTGTCAGCAGCTTGATCAATGTGGTCTTGCCCGAACCGTTCTCACCAACCAACGCCATGCTTTCGCCCGGGTGAATCTGAAAGCTCACATCCGTTAGCGCTTTGCCCGCGGAACCGGGATAAGCAAACGACACATTCTGAAATTCGAGTCCACGTTCCGGTTCCGGACCGTGCTGTGCTTCACCGCCACGCGACGGTACTTCCTGGCCGAGGTACTCGTACAAATTCGATAGGTACAAGTTGTCTTCGTACATTCCACTAATTGCAGTCAAACTGGCGGCAACTGCGCTCTGGCCTTGTCGGAATAACACCAGGTACATGGTCATCGCGCCCAACGTGATGCCGCCATTGATTGTTGTTATTACGATCCAGGCATAGGCACCGTAAAATGCACTCGTCGATAGCAGGCCCAACACAAAACCCCAACCATCACGGCGCAATGTAAGACGACGGTCTTCTACGAATAACTTTTTGAAGATGTCCCGGTAGCGTTGCAGGAGCCGTGGGCCGAGGCCGAACAGTTTGACCTCTTTGACGCCATCTTCGCGAGCGATGACGGTTTCGAGGTACATCTGCATGCGAGTGTCGGGAGACCGCCAGCGAAACAGGCGGAATGCATCACCCGAGAATTTGGCTTCGGCAAAGAATGATGGCAGACCGGCGCCGATGAGAATGACAACGGCCCATGGCGAGAACGCGAACAACAATACTGCGTAACTCGTGAGTGATATTGCGTTTTGAACTAGACCAAACGTGCGGTTGACGAGACTCAGGGGCCGACTTGAGGCTTCACGTCGAGCTTGAGTGAGTTTGTCGTAAAACTCGGAGTCTTCAAAGTGCGCGAGCTGCAGTGTTAACGCTTTCTCGAGGATCATCACATTGACGCGCTGGCCGAGCAAAGCACGTAGCAAAGATTGGCTGACAGAGATACCACGCTGGCTCGCCGCGACCGCGATCACGACGAGCGCTTCGAGCACAATCAACCACAGCACTCGGTTTGTGTCCGGGTCGGATGCCGCCATCGCGGCAACCACACCATCAACGATCAATTGCCCGATGTACGCGATAACGGCAGGCAATATGCCCGCCACGAGGGTCAGGATGGCCAGTGATACAGTCAGTCCGCGACTTGTCGTCCACACCAATCCCATTGCACGTCGGCTGTAGCCGAAGACGCCGAGGAAGCGGGTGAAGAAATTAGCGCTGGGAGCGGGCTGGTCAGCCATGTGTCAATCAGGCACTCATGATAGATTTCGTATGGGACGGCAGAGAATACAGTATGAAGAATATTCTTATCATTTTGATTCTTGCGGGCGCTGCTAACTATGCGTACCAGGAGTGGCAGCAGGTTGACCGCTCGGATCGCGCGATTCCGATCGAGGCAGTTGATGATTCAGCGGCGCAACAAAATTGGAGTGCCGGGCAACAGGTTCAAGGTGTTGGCATGGTGTTGCGAGTTCTGTCCGACGACAATGAGGGTAGCCGACATCAACGGTTCATATTGGAACTCAGTTCGGGTCGTACTGTGTTGGTCGCGCACAATATCGATTTGGCACCCAGAATTTCGTCGCTAAGTACCGGAGATTCGGTCGGATTCTACGGCGAATTCGAACCAAATGAGCGCGGCGGTGTAATACACTGGACGCATCACGATCCACAAGGTCGGCATGTCGGGGGATGGCTGGAACACAAAGGTGTTCGATACGAATAAACGGGGAGAACAAGCAGTGAACAACAACAATAAAAAGTTCTGGGCGGATGCTGATATTGGCGTATTGATTATTCGCCTCACGCTGGGAGGCCTGCTGATTCTGCACGGTATTCACAAAGTCCAGACGGGGCTTGATGACCAGATGGGGCTTTTGGCCGCCAAAGGTATCCCTACGTTTTTCATGTACCTCGTATACATCAGCGAGATCGTTGCACCGGTGCTTATCATCTTGGGCATTTTCACGAGACTTTCAGCCGCGAGCATTGTTGTCACCTTGCTGGTGGTTCTGTATGTCGCACCATTTCCACTGATGGCGATGGGACCGCACGGCGAATGGGCGATCGAGATTCAGATATTTTACCTGTTTATACCGTTGGCCCTGTTCTTCATGGGTCCAGGACGCTTTAGCGTGCGTCCGAACAAGAGTGGCAATTGGTTACTCGACTAATATCGTAGTCAAATTGGACTGCCATTAGAGTGAAAGCATGGGTCTGATCACTGAACTAAAGCGCCGCAACGTCATTCGCGTTGCGCTCGCGTACTCCGTGATTGCATGGGTACTGGCCCAGGTAGCGGATCTCGCTTTTGACGGCTTCGATGCGCCGTCCTGGGTGCTAAAATCCGTGCTCGTTATTCTCGCGCTCGGCTTTCCGTTGGCAATATTTTTCGCATGGGCGTTCGAACTAACTCCGGACGGCGTTAAGAAACAGGAAGAGGTTGATCGATCGCGATCGATCACACGAAGAACGGGCCGCAAGCTCGACTATTTGATTATCACTGTGTTGGCGCTAGCCGTCGGCTTGTTGCTGCTTGACAAGTTCGTGCTGCGCGACGCGCCGTCAACTGACACCTCTGTCGCAACAACCGGTACCGTGAAGTCGTTAGCCGTGTTGCCGTTCATTGCTATGAGCAACGGACCGGACGACGAATACTTCGCGGATGGATTGACTGAAGAGGTACTAAATTCGCTCACGCAATTGCCCGAGCTTCTCGTCACGGCCCGAACGTCTGCCTTTTCTTTCAAAGGACAGGACGTGCCGATTCCGGAGATCGCCGCCAAGCTCGGTGTCGCGCATGTGGTCGAGGGCTCCGTGCGCCGGGCCGGCGATCAGCTGCGGATCACCGCGCAGTTGATTCGAGCCGCCGACGGTTTTCATCTCTGGTCGGAAACCTACGACCGATCGAACGCTGACAGTCTTGGTGTGCAAAACGAGATTGCGGAGAAGGTCGCGGCGGCGCTTGATATTGTACTGGATGAAGCGCAAAGGGAACGAATGCGAACGACCGGACTGCGCAACCCCGAGGCATTCATTGCGTTTCAAAAAGGCGTTTACCTTTTCGATGAAGCGCACGGAGAGGCTTTTGGAGACCAACCAGCTGGACTGGCGCTGGCAAATGTCCAATTCGAAAAAACAATCGCTCTGGAGCCAAATTCGGGACGCGCATATTTTAATCATGCCGACTACTTCATTCACGTAGCGACGACGGCGGAAGCACCTACTAATGATGCTGCGCAAGAAACCATTAATTTCGCTATCGAAGCAGCAAAAAGTGATTTGCAAAATGCAGCACGTACTGCGCGCAGTAGTGGTGAACGCTTAGATGCTACCTTGGAGTTCGCGTTGATTGCGGGAGAATGGCGACGCTTGCCCGAGTTGTTTCGTGCTGCGGTATTGTCGACGGATTGCATTGGACCGGCGTGGTGGGGCGCAATAGGCTCATTTATGGATCCTCCGAGCGGCACGCTGGCCATGTGGGAGCATGCGCGGGCCTGCGATCCTCTGAACTTTTCTAATTGGACGAATATCGCCAGTATGCAGACCGGTCAAGGAGACTTTGTGGCGGCGATTGCGACAGCTAGTAAAGGCTTAGAACTAGTACAGCACCGCCAGATTACTGACCAGCTAATCATGGCTTACATCGGCACTGGACAGTTCGACGACGCAGCGGCGGCCAATGATCGCCTAATCGAGAGCGCCACGGGGCGTCGATTGCATCGCTTACGAATTGCGGCGGCACGCGGTGATGCAGAAACGGCGCAAACAATCCTCGAAGAGTTGCCTGAGACGGACGGTAGTGATTCCCTGATGGTCGTCATGCATGCGTTACTTGGCGAGCGCGAGCATGCGAATCAATATGCGGCTGCCGCGGATGTTCGACCTTTGGGTTTTCTTGCCTTGCTCGACGCTGCCGATTCCTGTAAATGCGGCGCGCCGTTTGATCTGGAATTTACGCCAACTTTCGCGCGCCTGGTTGAAGAATCCGACCTTGTGTGGCCGCCGCGCTCGCCGATCGAGTGGCCGCTAAAAGACTGGTAGGTTTTCATGTCAAGGCCCAACAAAGTTTTTGCTTTACCACTCTGGTCCGCGATAGTTCCGCTCGCCACGATCAATATTTGTTACCTGATCGCAACGATGCTCGATCACTTGCCGGCGTGCATTACATACATCTCAGGCTGCACGAGCGTAAGTTCGACAGGGCGAAACTTGCCCGAAAGTCTGATCTTCAAGGCGGGAATGTTGTCGTCAGCCGTCGTTCTCGGTCTGATGTGGCATCGTTGTGCCACCTTCTTACAGCTCGGCGGTCAGGCGGCGTCGCGAGCAAACCTGATTCGATTCTTCGGTTTTCTCGCGGCCGTGTCGCTGACAATCTATGCCGTTACGCTTGGTCTGCGCGAGGATGAATATCGTTTCTTGCGCCGTATCGGTATCAATGGCTTTGCTCTGAGCAACGTTGTAACGCAGGTTTTGTTCATCGGAATGTACCGACCAATGCGCATCGCTACGACGCGCAAACTCGTACGTTGGCTGATCGTGCTGTGCGTCGCATTGCCAGCACTCGGATTCGCCTCCGAAGTTGCGAAGTGGCTTGGCGCGCCACGTCATCAGTCAAACAACACCGTCGCCTGGAACGCCTTTGTTGTGGTCAGCGTTTACTACGCGATTATCGCGCGCATCTGGTGGCATCACGGCTTTACGAATGCATTTCGCATCACGTCATCGGGGCGTCCCGCATCGCCGAGCGAGTAGTCGCACACGCCGGTTGAAAAAATGCGACGTAATTCATCGTGATGGGCTGTCATATCGATGGGGTCATAAACGCCATCGGCAATTGCTTCGTCCACCGACCGCAAATGACACTTCATGATATAGCCAGCGAAGTCATCGCCCGCAATCAGCCGCGGATTTGCGTACGATGGAAAATGCCGCATACACGCACCGCTATCTTTGCCATTCCACGCGCCATCCCAAACGCCTTTACCATTTGCGATGAGTTCACCAGCGTCGCTGTAGCATCGATCGGTCGCGTCGTCCGGGCGCGCGCCGCTTTCCAACCAGCGTTCCAGCAGATTCAAGGCATCACCTAAGGGTTCGTAAGGCAGGTCGGCGAACCAGATAAGTTGATTGTCAGCATGACCTTGATGTCGCTGCATGCGTAGACGTGTAACGAAAGACTGCAAACTGTGGTGCATGTCGAGTTGCGGTTCGAGGTAATGCCTAAAGTCGATGACAGGCATGCTGATTTCACCCATGAACACGCTGCCGGAGCGATACGCGGCTGCCATCGCAGCGGGATCAGCTTCATTGCGCGAAGCCGACATATTGTGGTGACTCCAGATAGAAATATCGGCCAAATCGGACTGGCCGCCACCGGACTTCCAGAATCGTTCACGCGTCATTTCATTCGGCGGCAACCATCCACCAATGTTGTCGTTGAGATGTAGAAATTCCTCGATCGATATTTGCTCTTTCCTGAGCGCGGCCAACCCGTATTGCACACCAACATTGTCGAACGTACGCCGACCATAGCCGTGCTCATCAGTACCGTAAATTAATTTCTGGTTGTCCCAATAGGTAAACGGTACGTGTTTCGCAACATCCTGGGAAAATAGAGATTCGAAATAGGTGTAACGAGGATTTGCGACATGTGGCGTTAGGTTTCGCCAGCTGCGTGTGCATTCTGTTTGTCCTTTCGACCAGCTTGGCCACTGGCCCAGGCGCAGCGCCTGGAGCGCGCGTACTTGCTCATACTCGTTCGACATGTCATCGCTGGCGTTGAATCCTTCGATCCAGGAACGCCGCGACCACTTCTGCCACTTTTCATTATCAGCGTCGACGACGTCGAAGTAGTACTCCAACAACTCACAGTCCATAACGCGCGTGATTTGAGTAGCCGTGTCCGGGTAGGAGTACATCGCGACACCAGCATCGAGCAACCCTGGATAGTTTTGTCCGATCAAATATTGTTGAATCGCGCCACCTGACTTGCCAAGGCCGATTGTGTACATCGGTTTGCTGTATCGGGCGACGAATTGACGTTTCACGCGGGCCATCGTGTCTTCAGCGAGATGTATATCGTAGCTCGTGGAGGTTTGGTTGGCTGTCGAATGAACAATTGCATACCCCTGTTGCAATTCAACGGCGCGACGGCTTGGAATGTAGTTGGGGTTGATGCGCCCCTGCCGTCGGCCGATACCGACCCCACCGCGCATTTGGTACAGCAGTTTTCGGTTCCACAAACTCAAGTCAGGCGACTCGGGCGTGTCGTTCGGCCCACGCAACATGGCAATGATGTAGATATGACGATTGATCGTGCCGATCTCGAGCCGAACGATAAACGGCACAGCCTGTTCGTCGATAGTCAGTTCTTCGATGTCGTCGGCGGATTCAACTAACGGCAGGAACTTTCCTGATTCATCGCTGCGGTAGTAATAAAGAACCCGTGTATTGATGCTGCAGTCTTTGCTGTAGCCAATAATCTCACCGCTGCCGTTGTCGCCTTCGTAAACGGCGATACCGGCTCCATCGTGATTGTCGACCAGCGGCTGACCGAGTAGGGAGCGCTCGGTACGACAGACGAATGGGTAGTCGAGCGCGTCCAGATAGGTCGGAACGACCGGGCCCGGCTCACCGATTGGAATGGGATAGGAGTAGGGGTCGGGCGGACGACCTCGTCTCGCCGGATGAATGTCGTCGTAAGGGTTGGTGGCGGCGAGTGGATCAAATCCGGGCGGTAGACCGACGACTTGCGGTTGGCCGACGTAGCCGTCTGATGTCACTCCATTGAGCAGGAAAAGAATGGCGCCAGTTGCCACCAGCACAACTGCCAGCAAGGACAATGTGATTATTTTTGTTCGTCGTCTGGCCATGCACAAACTATAGCCTTGCTGGTGATGCTGCCGCTACATGCCGTTTCGAAAAACAATCTCGCCATCGACAATTGTCATGACGGCTTTGATGTCGCGAATCTCATCGGTCGGGGTTCTGAGATAGTCACGATCCAGAACCACGAGGTCAGCGAGCTTGCCGACCTCGAGTGTGCCTATCTTGTCTTCCATATGCAGAAGGTAGGCATTTGAGCGAGTATGCGCGATCAGGGCCTCGCGACGCGTGATGACCTCGTTGCTGCGGTACTTAACGATATTCGGAAATACTAAGCCAGCGGTGTATTCCCAGATCGTATGAAATGGGTTGGAAGTTGAGACCATTGTGCCGTCGGAACCCATGCCCCAGATAATGCCGCTGTCCTGTATGGCGCGAATCGGCGGGGAGGGCCGTCCTTCGACGGGCACTTTGAGCGTGTGATTGTGCACAGCCATCGTCCAGCCAAGGTGCTTTGCACGCTCGATGCTCTCCGTGCTGATCAAATCGGCGTGACCCAGGGTCCAGCGTAGATCCGCGATTGGATATGTTTCACTAATCCGTTCGGAAATATCCAGCATGTTCTGTGCCGTCGTATCGCGCATCGCGTGTTCGTTGATTGCCCAACCGTTCTTGGCGGCGGCGGTTACGATGAGTTCAAAGCTGTCATAGATTTCCTGTGGAAACGGGGTTGGGTTGTTGATGAAGTCGTGCAACAGGCCGTACACATGCTCGCCGATTCCAAACATGCCGAATGTATCATCGCGCTGGAACGGCTCCTCGCGTTCCAGCAGTTCGGCTGCGGCTACAGCTGTCCGCGGAGAGTCCGCCCAGTAACGCAACGCGTAGAACGCACGCAGACTAAGTTCACCGGCTTCGTGAAGTGCTGCGACCGGTTTGTACGATCCGTCGAGATAGCCCACGTCATAAACAGTCGTTATACCCAGGCTGTTGAGGTAGTTGTTGAATTCACGAACCTCTTGCATTCGACCTTCGAGCGTTTCGGCGAATGGAAAATGTTCCAGCGCGGCATACATCACAGTGCGGCCATCACGACCATTGGTGTGAACATCTGCACTGCCTTTGTAGAGGTCACCAATCTTCGGCGCAATAATATCGATCGCCCGTTTGTTCATGTAAAAGTCGAGGTAAGACTTCTGCATGTACACCGGATTGTCCGGTGCAGCATCGTCGAGTTCTTGTTGCGAAAATCCACCTGGAGCGTCGACGAATTGTTGCTCGTTCCAGCCACCGATGACGAAAACCCATTTGCCGGGTCCGAGCTCGTTGGCTCGCGCGCGAATTCTATCCAGCACTTCCTGCCGTGAGGTGACGCCATAGATTTCCGTGCCGTAGGCAGCGAATGTAGTTCCGCGCAGATAGTGTAAATGGCTGTCGATAAGACCGGGAAGGACGGTACGGCCCTCGAGATCAATGACGTCCGTGTTTTTGTCCGCCAACCCAAGCAGATCTTCGTTACTGCCGGTCGCAGAAATCTGATTATCGCTAACCGCAAGCGCTTCGACGATCGAGAATTCCTGATCAACAGTCAGGATCTTGCCGTTATGAAGAATGCGATCAGGCGCCTGCGCCAAGAGCAGGGCGGGTAAGAGCAGGCCGAGCAATAAAAAGGGGACCCATTTGGGTCCCCTTTGCAGCAGCGCTAAACGCCACATAGCAAACAGCTTTTAGAAGCGGTAGCTGAAGGTCGCGCCTGTGACCTTGCGACCTGCAAAACCGCGCGGACGGTCCCGCTCCAGCGAGCCGTCCGGTCCGGCTTGACCCTGATTGAAGATGTAGCCTACGCCTGGTCCAGGCGCGAGAATGTCGGCATCATTATCCAGGTTCTTACCCCAAATTGAGAACGACATCTTGTCGTCAGCCGATGTCCACGAAATCTCTGCGCCGTATTTATCCAGTTCGGGACGCAAGTTCATGAATTCATCACCGGCGATATTCAAACCGCCACGGCCCGTTGTTCGTGCCCAGGCATCGCCACGATGTGTGGTGTCGGCGCGAAGTTTGATCGTCGAGCCGCCAGCGAGTTGAAACTCATACGAGGTCCAGATCGCCCAGGTTTCTTCGGGTGAGTGGTTCGGTCGCTCGCCCGAAATGTCACCGCCCGCTGGAACGAGCTCGCCGGTCATGGGATCGAACGTTGCACCCGTGACCGATCCAGGACCAAATTCCGCATCGTAGAAGCCCATGCTACCGCCGAGCTGCCAG
Organism: Woeseiaceae bacterium; assembly: GCA_051007995.1. Lineage (GTDB taxonomy): Bacteria > Pseudomonadota > Gammaproteobacteria > Steroidobacterales > Woeseiaceae > UBA1847. The sequence goes on from JBPCYB010000032.1 coordinate 49,775, forward strand.
TTGTCAGTCAGAGCAAATGTACCCTCGAATTCGATGCCGCTACTTTCTACACTAGCTGCATTAAAGACCATATTTGCATTACCGGAGCCGACGGCGAGCAATAGGCCAACCTGGGAGTTTTTCTGCTCCTGATCGAACCAGGTAATTGCGAACAATGCGCGTTCATAAGAACCTTTCCAGCCGAGTTCGATGTTTTCCATTTCTTCAGGCTCAATGAAAATATTGAAACCATCAATGTTGCGTGCGTCATGCTGGAAACCACCGGCCTTGTATCCCTCGGAGTAAGTCAGGTAGACGTTGTTGTTGTCATTTGCGGCAAACTGCAGGGTTACCTTGCCCGATGTATTATCAAACTTCTGGGTTGCGACTTCTTCAAAGCCAACAGGATTCGCCTCGGTGCCGCACATCGTGGCAATAGCCATGGGTCCACCCGCAGGGGACTGGTTCGAACGACCCAACGGATCGGGGAATCGATTCGCAGGGTCGTTGCAGTCGCGTCCCGGGTCCGTGTTGCCAAGACCAATACCTGCAAGACCGCCTGATTCGCCGTAACCGTCAACAAGCCAGTCCAGCTTGCGTGACTCATCGGTATAGCGAGCACCCAGTGACAGCGTGAGTTTTTCGGTCAGATCAAATTGCACCTCGCCGAACAGTCCGAACGACTCGTTGTCTGCGTCGCCGCGCTGGTACAACACCCACTCAGGGCAATCTTTGCCGATAGCAGCGGCACGTCCGCCACAACCACCACGCTCCGGAAATCCGACATTGACCTCTTCGCGCAATTCCTGGTCATCAGTGAAGGCAGCGCCGACAAGCCAGCGTACTTTGCTGTCCGTCCCGTGATTATCGAGTCGCAACTCGGTGGAGAGGACTTCAGCATCGTTATCCACGTCCTGATCGCGCACGGCGAAAGGCGTGCCGAATGCGTCCTGAACCGAATGGTGTTCACCATCCTGGTAACCCGTGATCCAGGTCAATGCCAGATCATTGTTCAGGACCCAGGCCAGCTCCGCCGTCAGAAAAAACATGTCGCGTTCGACGGACAGTTTGCGCGTATCGTCCTGCAGCGCAGTAAAGTCATCACAAGTGTCGGTGTATCCACCGAATTGTCCTACGTTGAGCCAGGGAGCAACGCATCCTTCGCCGCGTCGAACCTGCGGCAGGTCATCGTTGTTGATGAACTCCGCTTTGACAAGGGCGCTGAAGGATTCGCTGGGTTCAAAAAGTAAGGAACCACGAATCGAGGTGTTTTCAGCGCCTTCAAGAGCTTTGCCCGTATTCGCGTCTTCCATGTTGCCGTCGGCATCCAGGTAGTGATACGCAACGCGACCAGAGACAGTGTCGCTTAGTGCACCGTTGAAATGGCCACTGACGCCCAGCAAGTCAGGATCTCCGACTGACACCCGAATATCCGCAGATGATTCCTGCGTTGGCTTGGCTGAGATGAAGTGCATAAGCCCCAACGTCGCGTTACGACCAAACGTCGTGCCTTGCGGGCCGCGAAGGATCTCTACGCGCTCGAGGTCATAGGTCGGTACCGTCATCATGAACGCTTTGGTTAGCGGTATACCGTCATAAACGACCTGCACAGCAGACTCGAGGCTCGCATTGCCAAATGTGCCGCCGGAGATACCGCGCAATGAAAGGCCAGGCTGCGCTGCAGCAAACTGGTTCCATGTGGCACCCGGAGTCAATTCGAGGATGTCCTGAATGCTGTCGACCTTTTGGTCATTCAGAAAGTCCTGACTCATCACGGCAACAGCTACCGGCGCATCTGTGATGCTTTCCTCGTAGCGACGTGATGTAACAACGATCTCTTCGATTTGTGCCGATGCTTCGTAGATCGGCAAATAGACGAGCACAAATCCGACAGTGCTCAAAAGTGCTTTCTTGAAAAAGCTGATCCCGAAATTGCTATTCATGATTGCCCCCCGACAACGTGGAATAAACAGCGAGTGGTTCGCCGAAGCCTTGATGCTAGCAATTTCTATCGATTATTTCACCCTTCACGCATAGATTTCGATTCTTTCTGATTCTTAGTCATTTTTGTCGATTCGCGCCTGAAGTCCTTGCTGCGCCTAGCGTTCAGCCAATTCGTCGCTATTTCTGAGCACGTAAAGGCCGCTCGATTCGGACACAAAAATGTTGCCTCGCGTGTCGATCAGGACCTCTTGCGAGATGCTGATCGGCAGCAAGCCGGACTGCGAGCGTTTCGGTGTCTCCGGGTCGGCAGGCAGGAACCAGCCAACCTCAGCAGGCAATCTGGGTTCACTAATGTCGAAAACACGAATGCCGGCATTGAAATACGCAAGATGGATTATTTCGTCAGGCTGTTTGACGTCCTCATTGTGAATTTCGTTGTTGGTGTTGTGCGGACCGAAGCGTCCGGGACGATCGCAAAAGTTGTCCCAGCCAAAGCCTTCGGGCGGCTTCGGTGTCGGAAATACGGAGATCATGTACGGTTTCGTGGGGTCTGCATTCTGCACCATGATATTGGCCGAAAGTGACTCGCCACATTGTTCGATTTTCGGTTCGCCAACCACGTACACAAGCTCTTCGTCCCAGTAGGGGATGACCGAGTGCACCGATTGCGTGACGTTGTTGACGAACGGCGGCGTTATTTGCAAACGCCCGATCACCTTCGGATTGCTGATGTCGCTGATATCCAGGCTGACCATGTCCGGCGTGAAACCGAGAACGGCCGTATTGCCGTCCTCACTGATGATCGCCGGGCCATGGAAACTCGGAATGACGCCGTCCTGGCGAATCTCGCCCTTGCGTTGTCCAAATTGTGCCCAGCGACCGACCTCAACAGGGTTCTTGCGATCGCTGATGTCGAGAATTCGCAATATCTGCGCCCGGTAACCGGGCGCGCTGGCCGAGAGAAACAGATGCTTGCCACCCGCATGGATATTGCGATGCGTGCCGTACGCACCCGTTTCCCAGCGTGACAATTCGACCGGTTCGGTGGGATTGCTGACGTCCCAGATGATGATACCTTCGTCTTTAAGTTTGTCGGGTGCGGGCTCGTCCGGCTGAAATTCGGACATGAAGTTGATCGCGTGCGTCGTGTCGTACTTGGTTAGTTGACGCGCCAGACCAGTAACCAGAGTGTCGCCATGCAATGTGACCTGCGACATATTGCCGTCCATCGGGTAGTCGATCTGTTTGATGAGTGTTGGATTCGTCGGGTCGGTTACATCCGTAATAACTAAAGCTGGGGGCAAGTCACCCTTCTTGCTGTAGGCCTGGTACAGATACCATGTACCGTCGTGTTCCTTGATCGTCAGCTTGCCAGAATAGCGATCGTCATAATCACGAAAACCAATCGGTTCGACGTTCCATGCTTGCCATCCTTCCGGAATTGGATCGGCTGCAACCGTTGCGCTGTAGGCAAACACGCATAGAAACAAAACGCTCGATAGTGTATTTCTAATTGGCTTCATCATTAGTCGTTCCTTGTGCTGGTCTATATTTATCCTAGCACGTTAGAAAATGGCTGCAGCCAAGGGCTCCAGAGAGGATTTGAAATGCTCGACTGTCGTTTGTCACGTCGCCTAATTCTCATCGTTTCAGTCGTTATTTTTGCGCAATCTTGTCAAAAAATGCGGCTCGCAGACACGGTTTTCATAGACGGAAAAATTCTGACCGTTGACGAAAATTTTTCGCAAGCTGAAGCCGTTGCAGTGACAGGCAACAAGATTTTCGCTGTCGGCTCGACGGCCGACATCAGCAAGTTGATTGGCGATAAGACGCGAGTCATAGATCTCGACGGAAAAGTATTGATTCCTGGGTTGATCGACAATCACAATCACTTGATTTTTAACGCGCCAACCTGGCCGAATGGAGTGCGCCTGGGCAGCGTTCGCACACGCGCCGAAGCGTTGCGACGCATTACTGCTAAGGCGGAAGCCCTTGGTCCGGGCGACGATGCCGAGCACATCGTATTCGCATTAGGTGGTTGGCATCCGGCGCAATTCACCGATGATCAAAGTGAGTTCACGCGTGATGAGCTCAACGCCGCCGCACCGAACAACCCCGTCTACACGCAGGTCAGTTGGCTAACAGCCGTTCTCAATGACAAGGCGATGGCGCTCGGCGGCATTACCGAAGACATGCCCGATCCCGCGCCAGAAACGGGTGGAAGAATCTGGCGCGATGCCAATGGCAAGCTAACTGGAAAATTCACCGGCCCAATCTATTTGAAGTGGCAATTGCGCCCGTTGTTTCCGCCAGTGACCGGAGAAACAGTGGCGGCCGGACTCAAAGCGGAGATCGCCGACTACCTGAAACTCGGAGTTACTACGTCGATGACGTTCAATGGCCCGGAGTTTCCGGAGGAGGCGCTGAGCTACATTCAAGAACATCTAGCGGACACCGGAGAGCTGGATATGCGCGTCTACTACCCACCGCACTTTGCAAACAACGTAAGCGCCTGGACGCCGGACGAAATTCCGGCAGTCGTTGCAGGGCTCGCCAAACACGAACCGCACAGCGGTAGCGAGATGTATCAGATGTCGCACTTCGGTGAGCACATGTACCTGCCGGTATCAGACAGTTTCCGACGAATGGGCAAGCCGTATCCCGACGAGCAAATGCAGCATTTTCGTACCATCGTCACTGCTGCTGCCAAGAATGGCTGGCAGATCGCCGAGCATGTGAGTCAGGACATCGTCGCCAATCAGATGCTGGAGATTTTCGAGGAAGTAAACGAGACCTATCCGATTGCCGACTTGCGCTGGCGGCTCGAACACGCACAAGGATTGAAATTGAATACGATCGAGCGTGCCAAAGCGCTTGGGGTCGGCATAGGCGTGCACAGTTCTGCGGCAATGAGTTCGCCCGAAGCGCGTTCGACCAATGGCTCATTCCCGCAAATAGCTGCAGTGCAGGATGCACCGCCTGTGCGTTGGTATCAGGATAGTGGCATCAAATTTGGACTGGGTTCGGATGCGCAGGTTGTAGCTCACGACTCGCCGTTTTTTACGCTTTATTGGGTGATCAGTGGCAAGTACACATCAGGCCATACCTACTTTAATCACGGTACGCTGACGCGCGAAGAAGCTCTTATTGCGCATACGCGATCGAATGCTTATCTCATGCACAAAGAAGATCTTCTCGGCTCAATAGAGGTCGACAAGTTGGCAGATATGGTCGTAATTGATCGCGACTACATGACTGTGCCTGTCGAAGACATACGCAATTTGAAGTCTGTTTTAACGATGGTTGATGGTCGTATTGTTTATGACGCAATGTAATCAACATACGATTCTCGTTGTCGCAACATTATTTCTCGGCAGCGCAGTTGCAGGTGCGCAGGAAGCGCCGGGCGACGATGCGCGTTCGGGTCGCGACAAGACGCTGCAGGTAGTACGAACGAATACGCCGCCAGTTATCGATGGTGAAATGGACGAAGTGTGGAGCACTGCTGCACTCATTGATGACTTTCACCAGACGGACCCGATCGAGTATGCAGAACCATCTGAGAAAACCGTCGTTCGAATATTGTTTGACGAGGAATTCATCTATTTCTCAGCAATGATGTACTACGAAGATCCGAGCAAGATCGTCGCCAATAAAATGATCCAGGGCGCTAACCTCAGGTTTGAAGACAAATTTCGTGTCTACATCAATCCGTTCAACGATGGGCGCAACGGCTATCTGTTCCAGACAAATGCAAACGGCATCCGCACAGACGGAATTCTTGAAAATGTTACTGACAGGAATTTCGATTGGACCGGCATCTGGTATGCCGCATCCCAATACACCGATTATGGATGGTTTGCTGAAATCGCAGTTCCCTACAAGACAATTTCGTTTGACCCGAATTCCGATAGCTGGGGTCTCAGTTTTCTACGCAGCATTGAAAGTAATACGGAAGATATGGCCTGGACGTCTTATAACCGCAGCACCGATCCGAGCAATTTTGGAACGATAACCGGACTTGAGGGGCTGCAGCAAGGCAAAGGTCTGGATGTAATCCCGGGAGCCAGCGCAACATACCGGCGCCAATACGACCCATCGGGCAGTGATTCAGACCTGGAGCCGACGCTGGATGCTTTTTACAAGTTCACGCCGAATTTGACTGGGGCACTGACGTTTAACAGCGACTTCTCAGCGACAGACGTAGATGCACGGCAGGTACAGCTGTCACGCTTCAGTATTTTCTTTCCGGAGCAGCGAAAGTTCTTCTTACAGGAAGCCGATATCTTCGAGTTTGGGGGGCTGCAAAAGAATGGCAAGCCATTTTTCTCGCGGCGCATTGGCATCGGACCAAGCGGCGAGCAATTGGATCTTGAAGCTGGCGGAAAACTCACCGGGCGCATAGGCCGGTGGAATGTAGGCGCGCTCGCTGTACTGCAAGGCGGCAATTCGGGCGAGGTGCCGGATGGTGGGCGTCTCGTGGATGACAGTGAGCTATTCGTTGGTCGCGTTTCTGCAAATGTCCTTGGGCAGTCGACCATCGGCGGCATCGTGACCTACGGGAATCCGACCGGCGACGCGGACAATAGTCTCGTTGGTGCAGATTTTAACTATCTCAATACGCGCAGCTTCGAAAACGTAACGATCGACGGCAATGTTTGGTATCAACAATCAGATACGGAGGGGATCGATGGTGATGAATCGGCGTGGGGTGTCAAAATTCGGTCACCAAATCAGACCGGTTGGAAGGCCAGGGTGCAATATCAGAGCATCGGCGCTGATTTCAGGCCTGCGCTTGGCTTTGTTAATCGACGCGGCATAAAGCAGAATGACGCCTACGTAGGTTATACGAAACGATTTGCGCCGGGTTCAATGTTCAGGTCGCTGGAAAGCGGTATTGACTGGCTGCGTGTAGAGGATTGGGACGGCAACCTTGAAACAGAGATCTTTGATGTCACGCTGGCGGAATTTCAAAACCAGTCCGGCGACTCATTCGACTTGTATGCTCTGGATGAACGTGAAGTATTGGTTCAGCCATTCGAAATAGTAGATGGTGTAGTCATTCCGATTGGTGACTATTCTAATGAACGTTACGGCGTAGAAATCGAAACTGGCGGTCAGCGGAAATTTCTCGTTACATTAAACCTTGAAGATGGCGGTTTCTTCAGCGGCGATCGCTCGACGATAAGCACGAAGCTTGAATGGCAACCCAATAAGAACTTTACGGGGGTCTTCGAGTACGAGTACAACGATATTGATCTGCCCGAAGGTGAGTTTGAGACGCGACTTTTGCGTTTGCGTACGGACGTCGCATTTAATGCCGAGTGGGCCTGGATAACGACGGCGCAATTCGACAATCAGTCGGACATACTGGGCGTGAACAGCCGCTTGCAATGGATTCCGCAGGCAGGACAAGAGTATTACTTTATCTACAACGGCGGCTGGTTCGACGAAGACTCGCGCAATTTCGAAACAGTCGGTCAATCGGCAACGGTCAAGTTTAATTATACATTCAGGTTTTAGAGTTTTATTGAGGCGTTGTTCATGAAAACACTGTATGCACCGCTTTGCGCATTTCTCGTTGGGTATTCGTACGGAGCGAACGCCGATGCACAGATGATACGTTCCGTGCACGAATTGGGCGATCCGAACGGGTATTGTCTGGACATACCGGGGTTCGGACCGCGATTGCAAAAGGATGCGCCTATCAATACACACACCTGTAAATACAGTCGACCAGGCTTTTATGTCGATGAGTTGTTTGAGATTACGAAGGACAATCACTTCCGAATGCCCGAGTACGATTTGTGTCTTGCTGCTGGCGACCGCAGCGCGGGTGCAGCTGTTCACACGATTGATTGCGCATCCACGGACGTACACGCGTGGACAATGCATAGCAACGCTCGCGTAACACCGTCAGACGATCCGGACCTTTGTTTAACATTGTCGAGCGATCGCCGTTTCGTGAATTCGTCGGTTGGAAACCTGGTGCCGAATTCGACTCGTGCGATCACCTTGGAAACTTGCGCCACGGGATTAAGCTATGTTCAGAGCTGGCGCTGGTCGGACCCACATGAACGCGATACACCTAATGCTAATACGCTTCGCGCGGGCATGGATGCAGCGGTCGCAGCCAAAATTCGGGAACTTGGCAATAGCGTTAACGCCAGAGAAACGGCCGAGCTGATTGCGACATTGCCACGCATGTATACGGAAGCGGATGTCACGATCTCTGAGGAGATCAGCTACGGCCCTAATCCTGCTCAGCGCCTGCAGGTATACAGCGGTGTCAATAGAAATAATCCACAAAATGCGGCGCCTGTCGTTCTGATGGTCCACGGCGGTGGTTTGGCCCGCGGTGGATTGCAAAATTTTGCAGCACCGGCAACACACTTGGCAGCCTTGGGCTACGTTGTCGTGAACATGACTTATCCGCTCACTCCTGAGGCGAAATGGCCGGACGGCGCACAAAGTGTTGCGGCGGCCGTGCGTTGGATAAAGACGAATGCGAAGGACATCAAGGCAAATCCTGACAGCATCTTCGTACTCGGTCAGTCAGCGGGCGGTGCACTCGTTGCAAATTTTGTATTTCGGCCGAGCCTTATTGACGGCGAGGTCCCCGCAATTGCCGGCGCAATCCTGGCGTCGCCTGCGATTTCACTGAGTCCGGATCGTGTGTCAACGGCCGTGGCGCAATACTACGGAGATTCAGCGGAAGAATTAACGAAGAAGCAGGTAATGGGCAATGTTGAACGAACGTCTATTCCGGTCTTAATTCTCGTCGCCGAGTTTGATCCGGATCAATTTCACGAAGCGACTGCAACGCTTTACCAAGACTTACTCGTCGATAAAGGCAGCAGACCTCGCATTCGTCAGATGCGAGGCCACAATCATACGTCCTATATCGCATCGATTGGCACAGCTGACACGCAAGCCGCCGCAGAGATTATTGATTTTATGCAGACCGCAGGACGAGACTAAACCGGGGTGCGCCTGGGTAACTTACAAATTGGACGGGTCGCCGAATACAATTTCTCCGTTCACAATAGTTAAGACCGAGCGCATGTTTCGTATCGCGTTATCGGGAACGACACTTTCGTCGAAGAAGTTCGCGTCGAGAACCGCGAGATCGGCAAAACGCCCAACAGCAATACCACCAAGCGAGTCGTCTTCTTTTGTGAACCAGCCCTGGTCCGACGAGGCGTAAAGCCGTACGGCTTCATGGCGGCTGATTTGTTCGCCATCATTTAGCATTACACCGCCCACATCGAGGCCGGTCACCATGTAGTAAATCATGGCCCACGGGTTCAGAGAATTAATCCGAGCACCGTCCGATCCTGCCGCCAACGCTACAAGGTCGCTGTCGATGAGTGTGCGCCAGGGTGGGCCGCCGGGTTCGCCCGTGTGGTATCGCTGGCCGTGTGCGCCAAGTCCAAGACCCATAGTTTTAGCGCGTTCAATTAGCTCGGGCGTGATAAAGCTCAAATGTCCGGGCGTCCAGCGTAACTCTGCGAGATCGAATTCCTTGTCGAGTTCTTCCCAGACATCGAGGTGTGCATCGATTTCCTCGGGCGTGTGCAAGTGCTGGTGGTAGGTCCAGCCACGTTCGGCGATACGACGTTGTGCAAGACGCGCGGCATCGCCCAGCGGTTTTTCATTAAACAACGATCGACCGACGGACCATTCCCCGATACCAACAATCTTCGCCATGTCAGAACCGTAGTGGTGCCATTTGTTGTTCAGGTACCCCATGAGCTGATCGAGATTTTCATCTTCGTCACCCCCCGGGAAGTAAATTCGTGTACGAACCTTATGCAGATTGTCGCGATCGAGCTCGAGGAAGAAATCGTAGCCGGTAGCCGGATCGATGTAGCCAACGCCAGGCACGGTGCCGGACATGTCCATCACCGTGGTCATGCCACGTGCGAGCGCATAATCGGCGACATCGAGCATCTGCCGCTTGCGATTATCATTCGTCATTCCTTCGGCCAATGCGGAGTAAGCCAGGCCGGAATTCGGTCGCCCGGCAACGACGCCGTCGTCGGACACCGGCACGTTTCGCTCACGTAGCAGCTCGCGTGCGAGAGTATTGGCTTGCCCGGGTCCGAAACCGCGCTCGGACAAGAACACCGGATTGTTTGGCGCGACTTCGTCGAGCTCCGCAATGCTGGGAAAGCGATTCTCTGCCCATTGCGTACGGCGTATACCGCCAATCGTCGTAATCAATGCGCCGGCAGGAACCGCGGCGACCTTCATGCGAATAGATTCGAGCGCCTCGGCTATCGTGAACGTTACTTCCAGGTCGCGGTGGTCGTAGCCTGGTCGATTTGCAATGCGAATGTAATGCACGTGATTGTCGATCAGGCCCGGAATGACCGTACGTTTTCGCAGGTCGATGACCTTCGTGCATTCGTCGAATGCGCTCGACTCCGGATTCAGTGCCACGAATCGATTGCCAACGATTAACACGGAGTTAACAACAGTGTCGTCATCTTCCATCGTGTGGATTTGGCCGTTGGTCAATGCGAGTTTGCTTTCGAAGCAGCTTGCTTCCACTTGTGCGATCCAAGGTAGGCCGAGAAACGTCAGGCCTAATAATATGTGCTTGTAAGAAACTCTCATGCGAACAGGTCCTCGTAGTTTTCCCGAAGTACATTCTTTTGCACTTTCGACATCGAATTTCTGGGCAGCGCCTCGACGAACGCGACATGTTTTGGCACTTTGAAACTTGCTAGCGCCGCCCTTGCAGATCCAATGATGAAATTTTCGTCGATGGCACTGTTTGCCGAGCAAACAACGACCGCGACGACAGCTTCGCCAAAATCAGGGTGTGGCACGCCGATCACAGCGGATTCGGATACGCCGTCCAGATCGTCAATGAATAGTTCGACTTCTTTCGGATAGACGTTCAAACCGCCCGTAATCACAAGGTCTTTTGCGCGCCCCACAATCGAAACGTAACCGTCGGCGTCGATGCGCCCCTTGTCGCCGGTGTTAAAAAATCCGTCTTTCGTGAAATCCTCGGCCGTCTTGTCGGGCATGCGCCAGTAGCCAACGAATACGTTCGGGCCCTTTACTTGCAGGTCACCAATCTCATCGACGGCAAGTGATTCGCCGGACTCGCCTACAACTCGGGCCTGAATGCCCGGCAGGGGCGGGCCGACGGTGCCTGGCTTGCGCTCGCCATCGAGCGGGTTTGACGTATTCATGTTTGTTTCCGTCATGCCGTAGCGCTCGAGAATGCGGTGACCGGTACGAGATTCAAATTCGTTGAATGTTTCTTCAAGTAATGGCGCAGAACCCGAGATAAATACCCGTACTTTTGCCGTGACGTCATCCGTAAATGCCGCCTCGTTCAACAGGCGCGTGTAATACGTTGGTACGCCCATCATCACCGTGCACTCGGGCAATTGTTTGATGACAGTTTTTGCGTCAAAGGCGTCGAGCCAGCGCATGCTCGCACCACTTAACAAGACACAGCCAATGGCAACGAAAAGACCGTGCACATGAAATATAGGAAGCGCGTGAAGCAGTTGATCGTCTTGGGTAAAGCCCCAGGTCTCGACCAGGGCACGTGTATTACTGAACAGGTTGTCATGTGTGAGCATGATGCCCTTGGGTACTCCGGTCGTTCCTGATGAGTACAGCAGGGCGGCGAGATCGTCCGCGCCAGATTCATACTGTATTGGGTCTGACGTTGTATCGCGCGACTGATCGACCAGAGAGCCGCGACCATCGGCAGTCAATGTCAGCAAATGATCAACATCAGCTTGATTCGCGAGTGGCGAAATCGCCAATTCCTTCGAGCTGTCGCAGACCACGACTGAAGGCTCGGCGTTATTCAGAAAATATTCGAGTTCACCCGATTGATAGCCAGGATTGAGCGGATGAAAGACAAACCCGCCGCGCAGGCAGGCAAGATAAAGAGAAAGTGCGTTGGGCGACTTTTCAACCTGAACGGAGACTCGATCGCCAGGTTTGATGCCGAGTTCGCAAAGAAAACGGGCGAGTCGGGCGGACTCGCGATCGATATCGGCATAAGAATAGTCTTTGCCGGCAGCCGTCGACAGTAATGTGTCGGTCGAATGTGCTGCGAATTGCTCCGAGAACTGTGCAAATAAATTAGCGTTTGGCTTCATCTTGGATCGTGTTCACGAGCTTCCCGATGCCTTCGACTTCAATCTCAATTTTATCGCCAGCCTTCATCCACACCGGTGGTTTGCGCGCGTAGCCAACACCTGCCGGCGTCCCGGTAACTACGACGTCGCCGGGCTCGAGGGTCATGCACTCGCTCAGAATCTTGATCAGTGTGGGAATCGGAAAGACAAGGTTGTCGGTTTGCCCATCCTGCATGAGTTCACCATTCAACTTTGTCGTAAGCCTCAGGCCAACCACACCTGGCGGCAATTCGTCTGACGTGACGAGTTCCGGGCCGAAGGCGCCTGTGCCATCGAAATTCTTGCCTATCGTCCATTGTGTCGAGAAACGTTGGTAGTCACGTAATGTCGCGTCATTGAAAAGCGTGTAGCCGGCAACGAAGTGGAGTGCCGTTTCCTCAGTCGCGTGTCGACAGGTTTTGCCAACGACGAACGCAATTTCGCCCTCGAAATCGAGCTTTTCGGATACAAGCGGCCGAATGATAGGAGCATTGTGCGCAACCAATGACGAAGCGCCACGATAAAAAATTTCGGGAAATGTCGGTGTTTCGGCACCGCCTTCAGCGGCGTGCGCCGCGTAATTGCGGCCAATACAAATTATCTTTCCGGGTTCGGGCAACAATGGTCGGTATTCGATCTCGTCTATAGCGATGCCGCTGTTGTTTCTGGAATCTAGCGCATTGCCGAGCTCTGCCAGTCCGTCGTGCGCTAACAGTTGTCGTAGGTTGTCGGGCAATTCGGGCGCAATATCGGCAACCGGGATAACACGGTCGCCTTGTCTAACACCGATTTTTTCGTGTCCAGCATGCGTGTAAGTAATCAGTCTCATTGCTTGTCTCCATCGTCCAGCTTGGCGACGGCATCGACCAGCACAAAAGCGATACGACAGGTTTCTTTGCCACGATTGGACCAAGCATGATTCGTACCTCGCTGAACAACAACATCGCCGGTCTTGAGGAGAACGTCGCTATCGTCGAGCAGCATCGTTATTTCACCGCTAAGAATGACAGCATAGTCGACGGAATCGGTGCGATGCATGAATGGATGGCGCGCATCTTCGACAATAGCGCCTGAAGCTCCCATCTCCGCAAATGCCGCTTTGCCGTCGAGAGTCTTCATGATTTCCGGGTCCTCAGGCTCAAATTCGATGATGCGAAACACGTTGCCACCTTCCGGCGGACGTAGGACAAAGGGTCCATTGACCGTTTCTTCATCACCGTCATACTCGGCCGGCATAGTCGCGCACTGCCACAAATTGGTCAATGTCACTCCTGGACGATTTGGTCGTTGCAATATGTTTTCGGCATCACTGTCTGAGACACATATTGCGCGGCCTTTGTCATCGTGCCCGGTGACAACGCGGCGGACTGGAATTGCCATAGTTTTCTCTTGTGCGAGCCTGGACGCGATAAATAGTAGCAAGCGAAGTGAGTGAATAACATAGAATGCTTGCGTGCCAACTCTACGCAACATGCTGCTAGTAATTTCGATTGCAACTTTGATCGCGAGTTGTGGGCAGCGCGGCGACAGCCATCAGGAACTGCATTTAGCGACCGCGAGTCTCGGCGGTGCGTTCTATCCGGTCGGTCAAAGCGCATCGAATCTTGTGACGCAATACGCCGAGAATCTTTCAATGCTGCCCGTTGTCAGTGCCGGTGCAATTCAGAATCCACGTCTCGTTCATTCGGGTGAGGTCGATGTCGGTATGACTAACGGCAATATGGCATGGCTGGCTGTGAATGCGAGTGGACCGTACGCTGAACCACTGGATTTGAAAGCATTGGGAACATTGCACGCGAGCATTCTCCACATGGTCACGTTAGATGGCTCAAGCATTCGGCGCTTCGAAGACCTCCGTGGCAAGCGTGTCGCCGTTGGCCCAGCGGGCGGTGGTACCTACGGTTTTCTTACGCGACTGCTCGACGTGCATGGCATGACTATCGACGACATCACGCCGAGTTATCTGTCCTATACCGACGGTTTTACCCAACTCGGTGACGGCAACGTTGATGCGGCATTCGCATTGGCTGGATTTCCGACTGCGGCTGTCATGCAGACTTTGGCAACGCACGAGCTCGCGTTCATCGAATTGTCCGAAGAGCGACTGGCAGCGACGCTTGAATCGTATCCGTATTACACGAGTCGCGACTTGCCCGCCGCGACGTATCGATTGGACGAGAACGTTACCGTAATAGGCGTCAACAACATGATGATCGTACGCAGCGACATGGACGACGAGCAGGTCTATCAATTGACCAGCGCAATCTATGGGCACATGGATGAGTTTCGACAGAACAATGCGATAGCGAAGCAGATTGACCCGGCCCAATCGTTAAAACTGCCGATATCTTTGCACCCCGGTGCAGCGCGATACTTCGAAGAAAGCCTACCGAATGACTGATCGACCGGTCACCAAATCGTTTGGTGTAGCTATCGCGGTCTGCGCGCTAGCAATCGGTGTTTTTCACTTGCTCAATGTCGCGGGCATGCTGCTGCTCTCGACCATGGAAATCCGCATTGTTCACCTCATGCTGATGATGGTGCTTATTTACCTGGGTGTGTCGGCAAAAGTGCCAATTCGTTCAGTACACGCGGTTGTTGCGGCCGCTATAGCGCTCGCCGTCGGCATTTATTTCCTGAGTCGCTGGAAAGCGATAGCGCTGAGCGGCGGCGACACAACCGACTCGGATCTCTATGTCGGGCTTGTCTTGCTACTACTCGTGTTGGACGCAACACGTCGCGGCATTGGCCTAACGCTTGCAGTCATCACATTCGCTTTCCTGGTCTACCCGTTCATCAGTCCATACCTGCCAGGAGTGCTTCATGGGCGTGGTGTTAGCGCTAATCGGGTCGCGAACTTCTTAACGACTACAACGGAAGGTATATACGGTATTCCGCTAGGTGTTGCCGCCACCTACATAATCATGTTTTCGATGTTTGGAGCATTTCTGAATAGTTTCGGCGCTGGTGACTTCTTTTTTCGGATCGCCAGCAAAGCGACGAACGGCATGCGTGCTGCATCGGCGAAAACCGCTGTCGTATTCAGTTCCCTACTTGGCATGATTTCGGGATCTGCGGCTGGCAATGTGGCGGTCACAGGTTCGTTCACGATTCCCATGATGAAGAAGGAAGGCTATGAGGCCCGCCAGGCGGCAGCGATCGAAGCTGTTGTATCGACAGGCGGACAGATCTTGCCGCCTGTCATGGGCGCGGCAGCATTCATCATGGCCGAAATTGTCGGTACACCGTACGTCGACGTTATGAAAGCGGCGCTAGTGCCATCGTTGTTGTTCTTCACTTCGATCCTGTTTGTTGTACACCTGCAAGCGAAAAAGAATGGCATCAAGGCGAGTAGTGCAGCGTCGGCCAACGACGAGTCCGTCGGCAAGACGTTGTGGAATGGTCTGCCATACGTCATGTCGTTTGCACTGTTGATTGCATTGATGGTGCAGGGTTATTCGCCGTTCAAGGCGTGTTTCTATTCGATGGGTCTGTTAGTTGTCACTTTCGCAATTTGGAACAGGCAGTTCGGTCGTTCGTTATTGAGCAAGGTTTCGTCGGCGGTTCAAAAGGGTGCTCAAAGTGCAGTGCCTATATCGATCGCCTGCGCGGCAGCAGGAATCATCTCGGGAAGTCTTGCCGTCAGTGGTCTGGGCATCAAGATTTCCGGCATCATAATCTCGGCCTCGGGTGGCATCGCGATCATCGCGCTAATCCTGACAATGGTCACTGCGATTATCCTGGGCATGGGTTTACCAACGACCGCCGCCTACCTAATCCTCGCAACTGTTGTTGCGCCGTCCCTGGCGGAAATCGGCGTGCCACTTCTTACGGCGCACATGTTCGTGTTTTTCTTTGGTTGTGTTTCCACCATCACGCCACCGGTAGCGCTGGCTTCCTACGTCGCCGCGGGCATAGCCAAAGCAGATATCAATGAAGTTGGCTGGACGGCGTTTGCCTATGGCATAACCTGTTACGTATTGCCGTTCATGTTCTTCTTCGGGCCGGCACTGATGCTCAACGGAAACGCGGTCGACATCGGAACTGCAATCGCCAGTGGACTCGCAGGGGTGTATCTAATTGCTGCGTCAATGGTTGGATTTGCGCGCCAGAGCATGCCGGCAGTCCTTAGAGCTGCGGCCTTTGTTGCTGGCCTGTTACTGCTCCTACAAGGTTGGCGGTCGGACCTTGCAGGCGCAGCAATTACAGCCGCCGTCCTGTTGTTTCCAGGCAGAAAAGTCTGAGACGCTATTCAGTCTCTGTTAGAACCTTAATCGTATCCCGGCGCACACCGTCGGCTTCTGCTGCCGCAACGCCTTCGTCCGATTCAATCATCGTTTGCAGTGCTGCCATGTCGCTGACGCTCACAACAAGCCCCGTAAGGTGCGGATTATCAACGCTGCGGAATGTGTGTACGTGCGCAGCACCGTTTTCCTCGAACAGGTTGTGTCGACTGTTTTCACCGCGCCATGCGGCCGTCCAGTGGTCGGCATCATCAACCTCGTGCAAGATCACGAGATGTTCGTTCTGGTTACCCGCTGGCGTGTTATCGCTATTGTAGATGTCGTTCGAGATGCGCCAGACGCCATCGCCACCACGTGCCCAGGTTTCGATGAATTTGCCGACATCAACCACGGTGTCGCCGGCGGACAGAGTGTAGGTACCGATATTGTGGCCAACGTCCCCGGCAACAACCGCATCGATGCTCGTCAGTTTGACGCTTAAGCCGGCCTCGATCATGCCGCCGAACTCGGCGCGTACGCCGTCACTGCCGACGGTCATTGGTCGGTTTGGTGCCATCACGCGAGCGTCATCGGTGTATATCGCCACAACGGCATCTACGTCTTTGGCGTTAATTGCTGCATCCCACTCCGCAGACCGCGCGGTAATCTCGGATGGATCGCCTGCCGACGCGCCTTGATCGCAGGCCGTGATCATCAGGAAAAATGGCAAAGCCAGTAGCAATTTTCTCATGATTTGATCCTTTTCTTGAGCTTGTGGATTGCCTAAGTGTAGTTGAGGAAATTGCCGGTTGCCGCTATCGAGTCAGGTAAAATTGGCGCTATGGCCGCCCAAACACCCTATCTATCGAAGTCCCGCCTGATCTCCGCCTGGCAGTGTCCGAAGAAACTGCATCTCGAGAAACACCACAAGGACTTGGCCGTGGTGTCGGCGCAAACCGAATCGTTGTTTGCGACCGGCAATCAGGTGGGCGATGTTGCTCAGCAACTGTATGGAACGGCGGACTCAGTCGAGGTGGCGTTCAATTTCAAAACAATGGTTGCCGACACAAGCGCACTGTTCAGCAGCGGAGTTAAAGTCCCGATTTTTGAAGCTACGTTTCGATACGAAGGCGTTCTCATTCGTGCCGACGTGCTGATTCCAGATGGTCCCGGCTGGCGACTGATCGAAGTGAAGGCGTCGACTTCGGTCAAGGAATATCACGTGCTTGATTGCGCGATTCAGGATTGGGTATTGCGAAACTCAGGCATCAATGTCACGTCAATATCGTTGGCGTACGTCAACAACCAGTTCGTGTTCCAAGGCGACGGCAATTTTGACGGTCTATTGATTGAGGACGATATTACTGAGCAAGTTCGAAGGCTTGAACCAAGCGTCATCGAATTGCTCGCCAAGGCGCGCGATGCGGTCACGGGTCCTATGCCAGAGGTCAACGTTGGAGCGCAATGCAACAAACCGTATGACTGTCAATTTCAAGCGTATTGCTGGCCAACCGATACGCGTTACCCGATCACGGGTTTGGGTGGCAGCAAAGCCAAACTCGGAAACTGGGTTGCACTTGGCGCACATGACATTCTTGATGTGGACGAAAACAGCATTTCGTCGGAGACTCAGCAACGAATTTTTCGCGTGACCTGCAAAGGCGAAGCCGAAGTTTTCGATGGTGCCGGCGAAGCGCTGGCCGCTTTGCCATACCCGCGTTACTACCTCGACTTCGAAACGATCGCGCCTGCCGTGCCAATCTGGCGCGACACGCGGCCTTATGCCGCAGTGCCTGTGCAATGGTCGGTGCATATAGAAGAAGAGGACGAGTTACGCCATGAAGAGTTTCTTGATCTGTCCGGCATGGCACCGATGCAGGCATTGGCTGAACGCATGATCGACGTCTTGGGAGATTCGGGTCCGGTGTTGATGTACACCAACTACGAAGAACGGGTCACAAGGAACTTGATCGAGCTGTTTCCTGAATTCGAAACGCCGTTGCAGAGTATTGTTGATCGATTGTTTGACTTGCATCCGATCGTCAAAGAAAACTATTACCATCCGGACATGTTGGGTTCCTGGTCAATCAAGGCCGTGCTGCCCTGTATCGCGCCACACATGAACTACGCCAAATTGGAGGGGATCAACGAAGGCACAGCCGCTTCAGATGGATTTCTCGAAGCGATCAATCCTGATACCGATATGGTTCGAAAACTGGAACTTGAGGAACAACTATTGCGCTACTGCAAGTTCGATACTGAAGGGATGGTTGAGATCGTGCGGTTCTTTACATAAGTTCTTCAGCTGTCGTTCAAAAAAATTTCAGCTTTGATTAAGCGTTACCCGTCTATTCTGATCTCAAGCATCAGGAACCGATGCTCGAGGAGAACGAGATGGACATCATTTACGCAGCTGAGAAACCAAGTATCGCGAAACTGCTAAGCGATCATATAAGCCAACCGATCGGTCCGGAAGAAATCAACGTTGTTGAGAACCCGAACGAGACCGGTAGCTTTCGTATCGACTGGCGGTTTAGACGGTATGTGTTGTCACCAGCTGGCGAAATAGAATCGGACTAGTCATTTGGGAACACGCGGCAGGTTTCAACCCGCGACCAGATGTGCTCCAACAATCAACACGGGCAGCACTATAGCCGTGCGCAGCAGGAAAATGATGACCAGTTCTGAGAGACTGATTGGCAGGCTCGAACGCAGAATAATGACGCCGGTTTCTGACATGAAGATCAACTGAGAGACGGATAGGCCGGCAAGTACGAAACTCGTTACTTCAGTGTTAATGCTGGCGGCGGCCAGTGCCGGCATGTATTGGTCAAGAAATCCGGAAAACAACGCAGTGGCGGCTGCAGACGCGTTGGGAAGTTGTGCTAGTTCAAAGAGTCCAACAAACGGGGAGCCCAACCACTCGAAGACGGGTGAGTGAAACACGAGCAAGGTGGCGACCGTTGCCAAAGCCATTGCTGCAGTGATTACCGAGAACAGGAAAAACATCAGGTTGGTTATGCCAGTCGTGAAAAACTGCCTGACGTTTGGCGCATGCGCGGCCCGCTGCACGGCACTCAGCCATGCTTCATTGGAAATGGATTTTCCATCGGTACTGGGCGCGACGTCCTGCGAAGCGACGCGGTACAAATCGCGCTTGCGCGATAACGGCGGCAAGCGAGGAGTGATGAACGCGGCGACCAGACAAGCCAGTACAACGATGCCGTACCAGGGGATAAACAAATGCTCAATGCCAGCGACTGTTGCGACGACCAAACTGAACGGAATCGAAACGATGGAGAAGTTGGTGGCGATAACGCTGGCTTCGCGGTGCGTGTAGTTGCCACGATCGTACTGTCCAATCGTAATCAACAAGCCAATTGCCGATGCGCCGACGAACGAAGCGACCGCGTCGATAGCAGCACGGCCCGGCAGGCGAAATGCTTTTTGAAACAGGGGTCGAGCCAGCGTGCCGACGAATTCCATCAAGCCAAAATCCGTCAACAGAGGCAGTAGCAAACACGCGCTGATGTAGACAGCGGCAACATTGACAGCGATACCGACAAACACCGCGCCACCAACGTCTTCGGACTTGAGCAGCTCCGGGCCTGCTTGAAAGAAATAGATCAGGGCAAAACACATGCCCGCGAGCCGCAGGGCGATCCAGACTAATGGTACGTCGAACAAACCTTTGAGCAATTCTCGTTCTTGAATCCATTGCACGCGCAAAACGGAGCCGAGCAACGTTAAGACGCTGGTCGCTACCGTAAGGCTAACGACGAAATGCAATCCATAGTCGCCCATTAACGCGCGGATCCAGCCCGTGATAATACCGATGCCGATTGTCAGATGACCATCCCATGGGATGGGCGTCAGGAATATCAGAACACCCAATAATGACGGAATTACGAAGCGGATAGCGTTAGTATTCAATTATGCCGACGAGACCCTTGAGGCCGGTGAATATTTTCCTGAAGCGCCAGATTACACTATGAAACTGAAGAACGAACTTAAATTCCTAACCGTGATGTTACCGTTACTAGCGAGTTGTGGCGGTACGCCGGACGGCATCGAGGTAGTCGACGAGTTTGAGTTGAATCGCTATCTCGGCACCTGGTACGAAATCGCTCGCCTGGACCATAGCTTTGAACGTGGTCTTTCTTCGGTATCTGCCAACTACAGTATGCGTGACGATGGTGGCGTACGTGTAGTCAACCGAGGATACAGCGACGGCGAAGCCGAATGGGACGAGGCGATCGGCAAAGCCTATTTTGTTGGTGCCTCGGATGTCGGCCAGTTGAAGGTCTCTTTCTTTGGACCATTTTACGGCGGCTACAACATTGTCGAGTTGGACAAGGTTGACTACCAGTACTCGCTGGTTGTGGGGCCTAGCCGAAAATACCTATGGATTCTCGCTCGCGATCCCGGTCTTGATCAGGAAATTACGAATCGTTTGGTCGGGAAAGCGAAATCCCTGGGTTTTGCGACAGACGATTTAATCTACGTGTCGCATGCTCAGACAGCCAGTGACTAATTACTTACGTGGCGTTCGAGCCAGACGAAGTAGCGTTCATACAAGTCCTTTTCGTACGACGGTACGTCTTCCCAGGTATGCCCCTGATCCGGATAGACGACAAGCTCAGTCGGAATGCCCAGACGTTTGAGAACGATGTACAGCTGTTCGGAGTTCTGGATTGGCACATTCCAATCGTCCTGACCACCGACAATCAGCGTTGGCGTCGTTACTTTGTCGAGTGAATAGAATGGCGACATGCGATCGTATTTTTCGCGGTTCCCAGGTAACCACGGCAGGCCCAGTTCTTCTTCCCACCAGCGCTGGTACTGATCGTGGCCGTAGTTCGCAATGTACAAAGTCGCGCTGGCTACTGTGATTGCGGCTTTGAAGCGTTCGGTCTTGGTGATGACATGATTCGTCAGCATGCCACCGTATGACCAGCCGTATACGGCCATGTGATCTGCATCTATCCAACCTTGCTCTATGCCGAAGTCCATGCCCGCCATGACATCTTCATAGTCTGGGCCGCCCCAGTCCTGGAAGATGGCTTGCGCGAATTCCTGACCATAGCCCCACGAGCCGCGCGGATTTGGCAGTACGACGACGTAGCCTTTTGCTGCAAGCATTTGAGCTTCGACGTCAAAACGATAGTCCCATTGCTGCTGTGGTCCACCGTGAATGTACAAGATTGCAGGGTAGGCTTTGCCTTTCTTGTAGTTACTCGGGAAAACATAGAACGCGTCAATGTTCGTTCCATCTTTGCTTTGATAGTTGTGTTTCTCTGTCGTAGCGAGTGCGACGCTGTCTAGTAAATCTTTATTTACAAAACTGAGTTGCGTCAGATCACCGTCGTTGAAAACGAAAATCTCATCAGGAAGCTGTGGCTGGGTAACGAGCGGATAGATTGTGCCGTCAGCCGCGACGTCAAATTCTGTGACCACATCGCTGCCTTCGATAAGCGACTGTACAGCGCCTGATTCGGTTTCGACTCGTACGAGATGCTGTTCGCCGTGATACTCGGTAATCGCCAGCAATGATTGTCCGTCTGGTGCATAGCGTGGATAGAAAACCTGCGTTTCACTGAGCGACGGATTTACGGCTGATTTACCCGTCTCAATATCGACCACGGTGAGTTGCGGGATTGCGTAGATTGGCCGTTTTGCATCGGGCACCGTCGAAGTATAGATAATCGTCCGTCCATCAGGACTCCACGACGGACTGGCATCGGCCGTTTCGTGCGTTGTGAGTTGCGTAGGTTCAGCGCCTGCGCTGTCGACGTCGACAATCCACAGGTCAGTGTTGCGATTGCGATCTGGCGTCTCGGTGCGATTACTGACAAAGACGATTCGCTGACTGTCTGGCGACCACGCCGGCTCACTGTCGTCAAAATCGCCGAATGTGACCTGACGTGATTCGGCGCTAGCTACGTCGATCACATGTACGTGCATGCGATGGCGAGTGAGATAGCCAACGTAGTCTTCTTTGAACTGCAATCGATCAACGACGTACGGTCTTGGATTCGGCGGTTCTTCTTCATCGAGATCTTCAGGCGACGGGTCGGCTACCAATAGCAACAGACTATTGCTGTCGGGTGCCCAATCGTAGCTATCGATGCCTTGTTTGAAATCGGTCAGTTGCTGCGCATCTCCGCCGCGGCGATCGAGAAGCCAGACCTGGCTTGTCTCATCTATCCGGTCTGATAGAACACTTAGGTACCGGCCGTCCGGACTCCATTTCGGACTGCTGGCGTTGCTCTCGAGCGAAGTCATGCGCAACGGTTCAGCACCGTCCGTCGGCTGCATCCAGACGACATCGTGAGTTTCGTCTTTCTTTAGGTCGCTGGATGTCACCGTATAAGCGACAAACTGACCATTCGGTCCGTCGGGGCTGACGCTGATCTCCGAAATACTCTGGAGCGCCAGATAGTCGTCGATACCGAACGGCTTGTTCGCTTTCGCGCTCGTGAAAAACGAAAGAAGAGAAAATACACTCACAAATATCACCTTTTTCAAGAGCGTCCGATCCAGGTAGTTGCCGAAGAAAAATTCTAGCACGCTGTAGGGCATCCGAGGGCTTTCGCTGTATTCTCGGGAGCACTGAATTTCGCGCCACCTGGAAGAAGAGAGGAATGTGAAATGCGAACAATACGTCTTTGCCAATTTGTAGCTGCACTATTTATTGCCGTTTCAATCGGTAATGTTCCTGTTGCTGCTGAGGAACAAGCTCGGAAAGCGATCGATGCAATGGATTCGACAGCGGACCCAGCCATCAAGGAACTGACTGCCCAGCTACACTATTTCCTCGCGAATTCGAGCAGCGAAGATGCTCATGCTCAATTCTGGGCCGATGACCTCGTCTACACATCGTCGAATGGCACGCGATTTGGCAAGGACGACATCATGCAGGGATTTGCGGAGCCGGAAGAATCGGCCGAAGAAGCAAGCGATGAACCCAATGTCGTGTACACAGGCGAAGACGTAAACGTGCAGGTATTCGGTACGACAGCTGTGGTGACATTCAAGTTGGTCGGCACGCCGGACGACGGTTCAAGCGGACAGAAGTACTTCAACAGTGGCACGTTTGTGAAACGTCACGGTGCCTGGCGGGTTGTGGTTTGGCAGGCAACGATAATCCCCGCCGAGTCCTGAATTCGGGCTGACAGCCCAAAAAGAGCTGTTTATAGTCCAGATATCCCATATGAGAATCATTGATCACGGAAGATCAATGACCATGGAGATGTCTAATGAAAACACGACCCGTATTCCTGCTCGTGCCGGCGCTGGCGCTTGCAGTGGGCTTTTTCGTCTGGGACGCGCGCTTTGTAGCCACAGCACCTGATCCTGTTTCGACAGTCGAGTCGAATGACTTGTTCGACCCGGCCGTCATAAATCGCAATCAACCGTCAGCAATTGTCGCAAGCCCACCTGTCGAATTCGAAACGTCGCAGGATGGTGGTTGCGAGATTGTCACAAGGTACATCGCCAAGGGCGATGGGACGGTGCTCGAACTTCTCGATTGCGTACGAACGAATCCTAAAGAACAACACCCCTACAAGTCCTATTCGAGCGATGCTCTCGAATCATTAGCGTACTCGGATGCCAAGGCCGCCGAAGTGCTTGGCGTTCGATTGCGCGATAAGGACCTCGCGAAGTCGATGAGTTTGATGATTCGATCGTCGGC
>JBPCYB010000033.1:0-35833 GCA_051007995.1 Woeseiaceae bacterium
ACTTAGGCCGCAGTTGCCGAGTGCGAGTGCGGGTGCGGTACAGAGCGGCAAGTCCGAACCAGAGACTGGCAACAAAGTGCCGGTTGCAGAGCAACCGCAGCCCGACATGGAAGAGTTGGCGCACAAATTAAATGTCGCGAGCCAGAGTATTGGCCGCGATTTGCGTTTTGAGGTGGACATGGAAAGTGGCCACTCGGTGATTCAGGTGCTTGATCGTGAAACTGGTGAGGTAATTCGCCAGATTCCGCCTGAAAAAGCCAAGATTTCGATCGCCGGTAACGGCGCGGTGCAAATCAGGTTGGTCAATGATCGGGTCTGATCGATTTGGCACGTTTCTTGTAGTTAAAACGGTATGCGAGCAAAACATCAAAGCAAACGTACTAACTGAGAATTAATTATGGCAAGCATCGTCTCAAGCGGGATCGGATCCGGACTGGATATTGTTGCAATAGTGCAGCAGCTAGTCGCAGCAGAAGGTGAGCCAGTGGATACCAGAATCACGCAGCAGGAGTCACGAGCCCAGGCGAAGCTGTCCGCTTTCGGCAGCCTGAAGTCGGCGCTCGCAGATCTGCGTGACAAACTGGAAACCATGAAGACGCTGGATAAGTTCCTGAGCCGTAAGGCAATTTCGGGGAACGAAGCAGCATTCACGGTCAGTGCTGGTACCTCAGCTCAACCCTCAAGTTATTCGCTCGAAGTTGTGCAACTCGCACAGGCGCAAAAGCTCACATCGGGAGCGTTCGCGGATTCAGATGCAGTGGTAGGCACCGGAACTTTGAATATCGCGGTGGGTGCAATTAGCGCAGATTTCGAAATCACTGCCGAGAACAACACGTTGGCCGGCATTCGCGACACCATCAATGCTGCGACTGACAACCCCGGCGTCGCCGCCACTATCGTCAACGCGGACAGTGGTAGCTATTTGATCCTCACGGCCGAAGAGACAGGCGCGACGCAAAGCATGACAATCACGCAAACGGGTGGCGATGGTGGATTGAGTGCACTTGAGTACGACCCGGTAGGTGGTTTGACTGCATTGACTGAATCGATCGCGCCACAGGATGCGTTGATACGAATTGACGGTTTCGACGTCATGAGTGAAACCAATAGTTTTAGCGGCGCAGTTGAAGGCGTGACGATCAATGTGCTGGCCGAAACCAGCGGCGCGACAGAAAGCCTGACCGTAGAAAACGATGAGGCAGCCGCCCGAACGCTGGTCGAGGATTTCGTCGAGAGTTACAACGCACTGATCACGATGTTCGACGGGCTAACCGATTACAACGCAGAATTCGAAGTTGCCGCACCGCTTCTCGGCGATGCCACTGTTCGTGGAATTCGCGACCAGATTCGGCGCGAACTGAGCGAGGCCGTTACCGACATCGATGCACCGTTCTCAGTGCTACGTGATGTTGGTCTTGAGGTGCAACTCGACGGAAAAATGCAGATTAACGATGAGGAACTCTCCGCAATCTTGGCAGACGACTTCGTCAAGTTTGGGCAACTATTCGCAAATACCGACGGTTATGCAGTCCGCTTGTTCGATCTGACCGATGGGTTTCTCGAAACTGAAGGCATCATCGAAGCACGAACGAAAGGACTGACTGACAAAATTGAAGGCTTTAACGATGATCGTCAGGCCCTGAATGAGAGGCTTTCCTCTTTGGAGACGCGCTTGTTCCGACAATTCAATGCACTTGATTCGCTGCTTGCTCAACTTTCCTCCACAAGCAACTTCTTAACCCAACAACTAGACAATCTACCGGGCTTTTCGAGGCCGGGTAGTCAATGACCCATAGGTAATTAGGCAATGACACCCAGTGACAACGCCGGTATTCGGCAATATCAACAAATCGATACGCATAGCAGCATTGCAGCAGCGACGCCACACCGATTGATCCAACTCATGATGGAGCGCGCGCTGGCGAAAATGGGCATCGCCAAGAATCACATGGAGCGCGAGGAAGTTCGTGAAAAAGGCGACAATATTGGTGATGCCATCAGCATCATTAGTGGCTTGCAAGCGAGTCTTAATCACAACGCGAACGCCAGATTGTCAGCAAATTTCGACGAACTGTATTCCTACATGATGCGTCGCTTGCTAGAAGCGAATTTACGCGACGATCCAAGCATTCTCGATGAAGTGTCCGGCTTGTTGCAGGAGCTTAAGGAAGCCTGGGACGCAATTACGGACGAGGTAGAGTCGCAGGTCGAACTCGAGACCTAGGAAGTTCAAGGAGAAAGACAATGGCAGCCACTCAAGCAGAAGTTCAACAGAGTCCCGACAGTATCGTGCTGGAAATGTCGCAGGTCATGGAGACTTGCGCGGCCTCCGGCGAGTGGGAGCGGGTTGAGGAAATTGCAGAGACATTGCGCGGCGCGATCATGCAGGTGCCTGAGCGGCGGCGACGAGACGCTCTGCTAGCGGTGCAGCGCAGTATTGAGCAGGTGCATACCCTGGCACAGGGCGCGCGTAACGAAGTCGGCGACCAGCTATCGGTGTTGCGTCGCGGCCAGGACGCAAGAAAAGCTTACGAGTTCACAGATTAAGTAAATATAGCCCTATTTGTGACTCAGATCACAAATGTAGTCGTTTTCAGGGTCTATGCTGTTGCCAAGTCGAACTGACATCGACAAAAGGCGACAACACTTATGGCGGGAACGGCCTCAAGCCAGGGCAAAATCTTAATCCTCGACACGGACGTGGCGCGGACTCGGGATCTCTGTTCGCGCTTACGATTCCTGAATTATGAACCCGTAGTCGCATCGCCTGACACATCACCAGAATCCATTTCATCGGCGAATAACATCGCTGTTGTCGTCGGCGAGCTCGATTCTGACGAGACGAATTGGTCCGCTAGCGATCTAAAGAATTTCCAACCCGAATTGCCGCGCCTTTGTTTGCCGAAGAGCGCCGCTAACGAGCAGGGCATGGAAGGATGCACGTCCTGGGCGCTGGACCTGCCGCTGAAGAAGTCGCAATTGACACGTTTGCTGCGACGAGCTGAACGTTATCAGGGTCGCGAGCGTCGGCATCGTCTGACAGGTGAATCAACGTCTATTCGACAAGTACGCCAGCTCATCGAACAAGTCGCAGATTTCGACACAAATGTTCTGATCACTGGACAGTCCGGCACCGGCAAAGAGCTGGTCGCACGTACGATTCACGATCTATCCGAACGGGCAGACAAACCGTTTGTACCCATTAATTGTGGTGCAATTCCGGCAGAGCTACTCGAGAGCGAGCTTTTCGGGCATAAGAAGGGTGCATTCACCGGCGCAATAAGCGATCGAGTCGGCCGCTTCGAGCTCGCGGAAGGCGGAACGCTGTTCCTGGACGAAATCGGTGACATGAGTCTGGATATGCAGGTCAAGTTGCTGCGTGTCTTGCAAGAACGATCATTCGAGCGTGTCGGCAGCAACAAGACTGAAGCCTGTGACGTGCGCATTCTGGCAGCGACACACCGTGATTTGCCGGCCGCAGTCACCGCTGGCGACTTTCGCGAGGATCTGTTCTACCGTTTGAATGTATTCCCTATTGAAATGCCGCCGTTATACAAGCGTGTCTCCGACTTGCCACAGTTGATGCGTGAACTCTTGATCCATCACGACGGAAACAAGGGCAATGATATTCGCGTAAGTTCAGGGACGTTGCGGGCACTAGCGAGTTACAGCTGGCCGGGCAATATTCGTGAATTGAGTAATCTCGTCGAGCGTCTGGCAATCATAAAGCCTACGGGTACGATCCAGCTCGACGACCTTCCGGAGAAATATCGCGAGGCGGCGCCAAGCTGTAATGAGTCGGTCAATAACGTCGCTGCGGCAATGAAGATGAGCGAGTCGAATCTCAAACTTCAATTGCAATCGGTAGAACAAGACCTGATTCAACAGGCAGTAGAGGCATCCGGTGGGATCGTAGCTAAGGCCGCCAAGCTGCTGAAAATGCAGCGCACGACGCTCGTCGAAAAAATCCGCAAGTACGACATCCACTAGTCGCAGTCATTTCGCTGGCGTCCGTCAGTTTATTGACGCTCCTGTCAGTTTCGAAAATTACATAACTTATTGTTTTATAAGTAAAAACAGTTCTGGCATGCAAATTGCTTAGGTCTATGTAGGAGAGACTAATAAGCATCTGGAGTTTTACATGCCCGAAACCCAAGCACATGCAGCAGCGGAGTCTACGACACACCACGTCGGAGACATCGACAACACGATGTATCGGCAGCGACAAACTGCGAGGCAAATCGCGGCCGGGCTGGATGACCTCGGACGAATGGTAAACGACATGCTCGGTTTTGCGGCCGGGGCAAAGCCGTCCGAGCAAATTGTCAGCGTCTACGAATTATTGACCGAAGTACAGATCGCTATCGCACCGCAACTCGATGGAGTAACCGATTTGGTATTGGCTCTGGATGACTACACGCTGTATTTGTCTGGCAACAAAGAGGCCCTGAAAGGTGCGCTTCTCAACCTGGCGACTAATGCAGTGCAGTCCTGTACCGGGCCATCCAAAATCGTGCTCGGTGCGACCTGCTGCGGACGAAATGTGCGACTAACAGTTACCGATGATGGTCCCGGTGTCGCGGAGCATGATTTTCCGCGACTGTTTGAACCATTTTTCACGACACGTCCGCAGGGTACGGGACTAGGTCTCGCTGTTGTCCAAGCTGTTGCGCAGGCACATGGCGGTACGGTTTCTGCGCAATCGCATGATGCAGGAACGCGGTTTACGATTCGCTTACCGGGCAGGGCATTTTATCGTGGGAACAGACATGACTAGTCCTGCCGTCTTAATCGTCGATGACGATGCTGTCCAGGTTCAGGCGCTATGCGAAACCTTGCAAAGCGATGCACAACCGGTATTTACAGCCGACAGCGGGCCTCGCGCACTCGAGATACTCAAGCAAAAGTCAATTGGCTTGGTGATAAGTGACCTGGCTATGCTACCGATGGACGGTGCGACGCTGCTGCGGAAAATTCGTGAGCAACATCCGGCACTGCCTGCGGTGATCATGACGACACAAGGAACGGTCGAAAACGCCGTAGACGTGATGCGCGACGGCGCCTCCGATTTTCTCATTAAGCCTTTCGCCGACGATGTCCTAAAACAGATCGTCGGTCGTTACATTGATCGCAGCCCGAGTGTTGACGAAGTTATTGCTGAAGATAGCGCATCGGTCGAATTGATGCGTATCGCGAAACGGGTTGCCGCTACCGACGCGACGGTCACCATTAGTGGTGAAAGCGGTTGCGGCAAAGAAATCGTCGCACGCTACATTCATGAGCAATCACCGCGTTCGGCACAGCCTTTCGTCGCCATCAACTGTGCAGCTATACCCGAAAACATGTTGGAAGCCGTCCTGTTCGGTTACGAAAAGGGCGCATTCACAGGCGCGAGTAGCGCGCACGCTGGCAAGTTCGAGCAGGCCAACCAGGGTACCTTGTTGCTCGATGAGATTTCAGAAATGGATCTCGCGCTACAGGCAAAACTGTTGCGCGTATTGCAGGAGAAAGAAGTTGAACGTATAGGCGGGCGCAAGATGCTGACTCTTGATGTTCGGGTTCTGGCGACAACGAACCGTGATCTCAGGAAATACGTTGCCAATGGCAAGTTTCGAGAGGACCTCTACTATCGCCTCAACGTAATTCCATTGCACATCCTGCCGCTTCGCGAACGGCAAGATGACATTCTTCCGCTCGCTGAAATGATTTTGCGTCGCCACAGCGATCAGCGCTTGCCGTCCATAGAACTTTCGGATGATGCACGCGCGGCGCTACTGGCGTATGGCTGGCCGGGCAACGTCCGTGAGCTCGAAAACCTCATTCAGCGGACGACAATCCTGTTGCACGGCAACACTATCGAAACCACAGATCTGGCATTCGAGGCGATGCAAGAGCCGGTCGCTACTGAGGCGCTTGATAACGACCTACATCAGGATTTGCGCACTCACGAGCAGCAAATAATTCTCACAGCGCTGGCAGCGAATCGTGGCAAGCGCGATGCAGTGGCCAGAGCGCTCGGAGTAAGTCCGAGAACACTGCGCTACAAACTGGCTCGCATGCGTGACGCGGGCATACAGATTCCAGGAGAGCATCATGAATAAAATCGGACCTGAACAACTCTTGAGCCAAATTCGGTCGTTGGGCCAGGAGCTGCAAACGCCGGCATCGTTGGGCCAGTCAGAATCTGTGACTGGAAGTAGCTTCGGCGACATGCTCAAGACGTCGTTGAGTTCAGTTAATGAGGCACAGCAGATAGCTGGTGCACTCAAGTCCGGCTTTGAGACTGGCGCAGGCGATGCAAGCCTTGCTGAGGTCATGATTGCATCGCAAAAAGCGGACCTATCATTTCGTGCGGTAACTGAAGTTCGAAACAAACTAGTCGCTGCCTACCAAGACATCATGAACATGCCGGTATGAACACTGCCAATCGAAATCTGAGGATTGTGTGAAAAACTATGGAAAACAATAACGTTATTGAAGGAACTGTCATTTCGAGAAATCAGATGAACCTGGCGGGACTGTTGCAAATTCCCGCAGTTCGTCAAATTGTCTTGTTGGTCGGTGTAGCTGCAGCAGTTGCAGCCGGATTCGCAATTGTACTCTGGTCGCGTACGCCGGAATTCACGCAACTCTACGGTGATCTTGAAGGGCTGGCCGCCGCAGACGTGGCAGATGCGCTGCGCGGCACCGACATTGAATTTAAACTGGACAATACGACAGGCACCATTCTTGTACCCGAGGCCCGTTTACACGATGCCAGAATGCAACTCGCGACGCAGGGCCTACCGTCAGGAATAAATTCAGGTATGGGCATGCTCGACGAACAGTCGAGTTTTGGTGTTAGTCAATTCATGGAAAATGCTCGCTACCAGCATGCAAAGGAAGCTGAATTGGCACAAACGATTGCGAGTCTAGGCGCGGTGCGCGAAGCGCGAGTACATCTTGCATTACCCAAACAAACGACCTTTATTCGCGATCAAAAAAGCGCTTCTGCGTCAGTTCTGTTGCATGTGACAGGCGGCGGCGGTCTTGACGCAGATAAAGCATCGGCGATTGTAAATCTCGTTGCGTCAAGTGTTCCGAACCTTGATGCAAAAAACGTCACGCTCATCGATCAGTATAGCCGACTCTTGAGTTCCGGCGATGATCGAGCCATCGATGCACAAGCAACAAGTCAATTTCGTTATTCGCGCCGGCTCGAAGACACGTACAAGAGTCGTATCGAAGCATTGCTGACGCCACTCGTCGGCGTCGGTCGAGTACGAGTGCAAGTTGATGCCGATGTCGATTTTACGGTAGCCGAAGAAACACGTGAGTCGTTCGACCCCGCTCGCACAGTCGTACGGAGCGAACAAGTTAACGAAGAGACTCGGCCCGGATCATCAGCGGCCGCAGCAGGTATACCAGGGGCATTGAGTAATCAGCCGCCTGAAACACTGGGTGCGGCCAACAATGCAGTCGATGCAGCATCCGCAGCTGAGCAGTCAGAGTCGCTTAATACGTCGCGCTCAAGTCTGCGAAATTTTGAAGTTGACCGGACAATCAGTCGGGTACGACCACAAGCGGGAACGATTCGAAAACTAAGCGTAGCTGTGTTAGTTGACGACAGCCCAGTGGAAGCAGGAGGTGCGGAGACGACCGAGGGCGAGACGACAACACTCGCCGCAAATGATGTGGAGCGCTACACAGCACTCGTCAAAGAGGCGGTCGGTTTCAATGAGGCACGCGGCGACACGGTTGTCGTTATTAACGCGGCGTTTCGCAGTGTCGCACCGGTCGAGGCCGCTGAGCCGCCGGCATTTTGGGAAAAGCCCATTCTTGTTGATACCGCGAAACAGGTCCTCGGTGCGGCACTGGCATTAGCGCTGATGTTTGGTGTTGTACGTCCAATGCTGCGTGGCGTCATGGCAAGCAATCCGGTCGGATCGGGCGAATTCGCGGCGGGAGGTACGAATCTTGTTGCCGCAGGTGGCGTGCAGCAATTGGGTGGCGGAACAGCAGCTCTGGAGCCGCCAAAATATGAAGAAAAAGTGGCGGCGGCCAAGAACATCACGGGGCATGACCCTGCGCGTGTGGCGCAGGTAGTGAAGAAGTGGGTCTCCGCAAATGAGTGACAACGAGAGCCAGATGAACGGCACCGAGCGGGCTGCGTTGCTATTGATGACGCTGGGCGAGGATGAAGCGGCCGAGGTACTCAAGTATATGGGCGCGAAGGAAGTCCAGGAGCTGGGTACAGCAATGGCATCGCTGAGCAATATATCGCGCGACGCGGCTGGAAATGTCCTGGATGTCTTCATCACTGATGTTGAAGACCAGACTGCGCTTGGTGTTGATTCAGAAAACTATGTCAGAAAACTTCTTGGTAATGCTTTCGGTGAAAGCAAGGCTGACGCCTTCCTTGAAAGAATAATGATTGGCGAGGATGCGCAAGGCCTCGATGCTTTGAAGTGGATGAGCTCAAGAGAGGTTGCAGGCATCGTTGAAGATGAGCATCCACAAATTATCGCTATTGTTGTTGCGTATCTTGAGAGTTCGCAGGCGGCGGAGGTTGTAGAACTACTGCCTGAGGAAATTCGACATGAGATCATCATGCGCGTAGCCCGTTTGACGGACGTACAACAAAGCGCGTTGGCCGAAATCGAAAACCTGATTGCGACAAAGTCGGAGCAGACGAGTCGTGGTCCGACTCGAAAAGTCGGTGGCGACAAAGTTGCCGCCGAAATCATCAACGCGTTGAAACCGGAGCGTGGTGAAGAATTACTGAATCAGATCAAGGAAAAGAACGAAGATTTGTCCATTCGGATCGAAGAAATGATGTTCGTATTCGAAACCTTGTTGAAAGTGGACGATCGCGGCATTCAAGCATTGCTGCGTGAGATCTCGAATGAGGTCCTGGTGGTTGCCTTGAAGGGCTGTGATCCGGAAATCAGCGACAAAATACTCGGCAACATGTCGAAACGCGCTGGCACGTTGTTGCGTGAGGACATGGAGGCTAAAGGACCCATCAAACTTAGCGATGTCGAAGTGGCGCAAAAAGAAATTCTAGATGCGGCGCGTCGTCTCGCAGAATCAGGCGACATCGATCTCGGACAAGGCGGCGAGGAGTATGTCTGAGGAGACTGATACCGCAGTTCCGTGGGATGTCCCAACCATCGACGTATCCGAGAACAACGGTTTTCTGACGGCAGCGCGATTGCAGGCATTGCAGAAAGAGGCCTATGACGAAGCCTGGGCAAAGGGTCTGGCCGACGGGATGCGGGAAGGTGAAAGCGCTGCTGCAGCGCGGGCCGAACGATTGGATCAAATCTTGCAATCACTATCACGTCCGTTCGAGCAATTGGATGAGGTTGTCGAAGAACAGTTGGTCGATCTTGCGATGGCTGTCGTCAGGCAACTGTTTCGACGAGAGATTAGATTAGAACCAACGCACATTATTGGCGTCGTGCGCGAAGCGATCAGATTGCTGCCAATCGCCAGTCGCAATGTTCAGCTACACCTGCATCCGGACGACGCGGAGCTGGTGCGCGAGACCTTGTCACCGGCTGAAGGCGAGCCCGCCTGGGTTGTCGTTGAAGACCCGTTGCTGACGCGGGGTGGGTGCAATGTTACGACGGAGAACTCGAGTATCGACGCAACCGCCGAGTCCAGATTGCAGGCCGTTATCAGCTCTTTGACTGGCGATGAGCGACAGTGATGGAAGAACAAGGCGCCGTGCTGGCAGGACCGAATCCGGATCGAAATTTAGAGCGATCTCAAAGACTTAGCTCATTGACGGAGCGTGCACTCGAAACCCGGGCGGACCTCACCGTCGAAGGGGTTTTGCGGCGCACCGTCGGACTGGCGATGGAAGCTGAAGGTTGTCACGCGGCTCTGGGCGGGCGTTGCGACGTCATAGCCGACGATGGCAAGCGTATTGAGACAGAAGTGGTTGGCTTTGCCGGTGAGCGTCTTTTTCTTATGCCGATCGGTGAGATGCGCGGCGTAGTCCCTAATGCACGTGTGATTCCGGTTTCGGGAACACCTGAGGTCATTGTTGGCGATGAATTACTTGGTCGGGTTCTTGACGGACGAGGGCAGCCACTGGATGAAGGGAAGCCGCTAACGAGCGGCGAACGTGTGTCGCTATTCGGCCAACCGATTAACCCCTTGCAACGCCAACCAATTCGCTCGCAACTGGATGTTGGTGTCCGGTCAATAAACTCCTTACTTTCGATCGGACGTGGACAACGTATGGGTTTGTTTGCCGGCAGTGGTGTGGGTAAGAGTATGTTGCTCGGGATGATGACCCGCAATACCGATGCCGACGTTGTCGTAGTTGGGTTGGTGGGCGAGCGCGGTCGAGAGGTACGCGAATTTATCGACGAATCGTTGGGCTCCGACGGAATGCAGCACTCCGTTGTTGTCGCGACGCCAGCCGACGAAACACCACTAATGCGCATGCACGGTGCGTGGTTGACTGCAGCGATTGCTGAATATTTCCGAGACCAAGGGAAAAACGTCTTGCTGCTCATGGATTCTCTAACTCGATTCGCACAGGCGCAACGTGAGATCGCGCTTGCGATCGGCGAGCCACCGGCGACCAAAGGCTATCCACCCTCTGTGTTCGCAAAACTTCCGCAGCTCGTCGAACGCGCCGGTAACGGCCGCAACGGGGGCGGCTCTATAACTGCGATCTACACAGTACTTGCAGAAGGAGATGACCCCAATGATCCGATTGTCGACGCCTCACGCGCAATTTTGGACGGACACATCGTATTGTCGCGTGGCATGGCAGATGCGGGCATATATCCGGCTATCGACATCGAACCGTCAGTCAGTCGTGCAATGGCACAATTCGCGAGCAGCAGCCAGCAGCAGTTGGTATCGCGGTTTCGCCGGGTTTACTCGCTCTATCAGGAGAATCGCGACCTTATCGCTGTGGGTGCTTACCAGCCTGGGTCGAATCCACAACTCGATGAGGCAATTGCATTGTGGCCGGCCATCATCGAATTTCTGCGTCAGCCGCACATGGATAGTGTTAATGCAGATCAAAGCATGATTGCGCTTCGTGAACTGTTCAACGCAGAGTCTTCTGTGGCCTCAGACGAGGCAGCGGTCGAGCCCGACTAGATGAAGAATCGCGTTAAGAAACTCGACAAGATTGTGTCACTCACTAAGTCGGAAGAACAGCGGCTTGGCGGTGAGATTGCTCGTTCGCGCAGTGTTTATGATGATCACATGGCACGGCTCGGCGAGCTCAACGCCTACCGCCAAAACTACCTAGAACGCTCGCGTACATTGACCAAAGCAACGTCGGCGCATTGGAAAGACTACCAGAGCTTCATGCATCGATTGGACAATGCTGTTTCATCACAACAACAGATTGTTAAAGATTCCGAGATGAATCTTGAAAAGCACCGCCAGCGTTGGCATGCGAAGCGTCAAAGACTGGACTCGCTGCAGCGTGTACGTGACAGCTATCGTAGTGAGGAAGAAGCGCACAGAGAGCGGCTTCTGCAACGATCGATCGACGACATGCCGCCGCGACCTGACATGTATTCCGATAAAGAAGAGGATGATTGATATGCGTCGATAATCTGGCATGCATCTTGCTCTTATCTAAGTAGCCTCTTAATTCATTCGAAAAAGGAACAGACGTGCTGCAAGGACTAAATCTGCCATTTATCGAAATTTCGCCTGTTGAACCCGGCTTGAACTACTCTGTATCGCTTCAGGGTCAAGGGGTTGAGCCTGATACGATCTTCGCCGACATCTTTAGGCTGGAGCCAGAAGGTTTGCCGAGCCTGCAGCCTGCAACGGGTAATCCGTTGCCGCCAGCCGGCAATGTATTGCCGCATCACCTGAGCGACCTGCCAGTTGCAAGCTTAGTCGAAGACTTTGAGGCTGACCTGTTGCAGCCTGAAGTTCCGGCGACCAATCCACTGGCCGTTGCCGCATTCGTACCGATCAGTACGCCTATACAAATTTCTCTTGCTACAGGTGGTTCCGCGACGCCCGCGCCCACACCAGTAGCAGCAGCGGCATCGCCACAACTACCAATAAGCACACCTGCGCCCGTAACAATTGAACTCGCTGCCCAAACACCTGCATTGAACCCGCCGCAATCGTTAACACCGATTCTGCAAGGCGCCATGAAATCGCATCTGGAAGGCCGCGCAAATGTACAGGCAGTACAAGAGCGAGCGAATCTGGTTCTGACGCCGGATGCGGGATTACATCGACCCACGCCGGGGCCTGAATCATCCCCATTGCGCGTTGCAACCGAGTTACCCGTTCTTCCAATTAGCGGCGAAGCGATTGCAAATGTGCTTGAGCAATCAGCTCAGACCAAGAAAGTGCCAACTAGTCAAAACAATCCGCGACTCACAGCTGAGTCTGCAGACCTACTTAAGCCGGTAACCGAAGCGCCACGCGATAACAACGGACAAAGCATTAAGCCGACACCAACATCGACAGCGCCATTAACAACGCAATTTGCACCAATAGCGCCGGTTGCGAACAACAACGGTGATGTAGTTCAGCAGATTCAGGTCAGTCCGCTGCAATTGTCCCCAGTAGTAAACAGGGTCAGTGCAGAGACCAACATAGCGCCTCCACCAACACTAGGGTTGATAGATACACCGGTCAATGAATCTGCTTGGGGCGATCGGGTTGGTGACCGTTTGTTGCTAATGGCGAGTAACAAGATGCAGTCGGCTGAGATCCGACTATCGCCGGCAGAATTAGGACCGCTGCGTGTTCGGATCGCCGTCGATGACGGCATCGCGAATGTCAATTTTAATGCACAGCACGCTGCTACTCGAGAAGCGCTCGAACAAGCAATGCCGCGACTTCGGGAATTGTTCGCTGAAAACGGATTGACTTTGCAGCAGAGCAATATTGCTGAATCCGACGGACACGGCGTGCAGCAGGGCAAGCATGATCAAGAAAATGCCCAGGCAACCGCAGATGCAGCGGCAGCGAGCATGGACGAGGAATCAGACGCTGACAGCGCAACAACTGAACTGATATTGAAGCCGCGCTCCGACAAGCTCGTCGATACGTTCGCCTAAAGAAACTGTTAACGAGTCATATTACTCACTAATGACAGCACGCGTTCTTCCTGCCGCGGGCTCAACTTGGCCATATCCTGAAGGTCCTCGGATTCTACTCCCAGCATTACGGCCCAGGAATCCAGGCTGGCACGCTGATCTTCCTCGATAGCATCGTTTTCAACGGCTGCAACAGCCGTTGCCAGTACCGCTCCGAGTCTCTCTTCACACCTTGACTGCGGGAACGCCCGGTATTGATAGGCGCTTATCATCGGTTCCGGCAAAGACCAGACCCGCGCAAGTTCGGCGGTCAAGATCTTGTGGTCGGTCGCGAATTCCTCAAGTAGATATTTGCTGAGCGTGTCCGCCTCTTGGCCTTTGATGTGTTTTGACAGCACGGTATTCGCTCGCTTAGGTTCCATATGGACAAGAGCCATCAATCCGAGGTTGTGACACAGGCCCGCTGAGTAGGCGAGGTCTCGAACTGCATCGTCAGCAGCATCGTCAGCCAATGCGATTTTCTTGCTGCACTCGGCAATCAGCAGAGACTGATGCCAGAATCGCTCTGTATTGAATGCGGGACAGTCCTTACTATTGAACGATTGCTGTATCGCGAGTGCGAGTACCAACGACCTGACAGTGTCGACACCCAGAACGCGAGCGATAGCCTCGCCTATGCAGTTGACCGGTTCCGCAAGCCCAAAATACGCCGAATTCGCAAGTCCCAGAAGTTTTGCGCAAATTCCGGGGTCGCGATCAACCACCGCAGTTACCTTATCGGCATCGATAAATTCGTCACCGAAACACGTCAGGATTTCCTGCGCGGTTGCGGGCAAAGGGGGTAGTGCCGCAATGCATTCTGCAAATTGACTCGCGGTCTCACTTTCATCTTTTGCCAAACTCATAGTTTTATCTATCCTGCTTTGGTTTGTATATCTGTGAGCTCGGAATTCGAACTCTCAGCACGAGGGAAATGCGGCGCCAGCACGAACGGTCTGCCGACCGCAAAGCCCTGTGCATAGTCAGCGCCGAGCTCACGAGCGACCTTGAGTAGCTCGTCGTTTTCGATAAATTCGGCCACGGTCTTGATGTTCAGCGTGTGCGCAATGTCGATAATGGACTTCACGAAGATTCGATCAGTCTTGTCGGTCAGGAGATCGCGAATAAACATCCCGTCAATCTTGAGATAGTCGACTGGAAGTTTTTTCAGATATCCGAATGACGACAGGCCACTGCCGAAATCGTCGAGCGAGAATTTGCAACCCATATCACGTAGCGAAGCCATCAACGTCCCGGCTTCTGCGACGCTGCGGATAACAGCGGTCTCGGTAATCTCGAAATTGATCGTTCCTGGTGGTAGGGGTGAGTTCTTGATCGCCTCCATCAGAAACCCGGCAAATCGCTTGTCACCTATGCTCGCACCCGACAAGTTAATCCAGTACTTGCGATCTTCGGCGTGAAACGATTGATGAATGAACAGTGCGTGTAACAAACTTTCGACAACCCATTGATCCAGCTCAACGCTCAAACCGTAACGCTCGGCCGCGGGCAGAAATGCGCCCGGCGGAATCAGTCGACGAGTTTCCGGGTCGCGCAGCCTGAGCAGAATCTCCTGATGTTCGGGTTCGTCAATAGTTTCGTCGAGTGGTTGAATCACCTGCGCATAAATGGCAAAACGGTTGTTGTCCATTGCTTCGCGCAAGCGTTGCACCCAACGTACCTGGCCGCGACGATCGCGAGCCGAGTCTTTCTCGCCGGCAACCATGTGCACTCGATTGCGGCCAGCTTCCTTGGCAGCGTAGCAAGCAGCATCAGCCAGTTGTTGCAACTCGCTAATATCACCGATGCTGTGATCAACCGGAATCACGCCAATGCTTATGCCGATTCGGTAAACCTCGGATTCAAAATGAAACCGATATAACTCGATGGCAGATCGTATGGACTCTGCAATTCTTTTTGCCACTTCAGTCGGACAGTCGAGAAGAACGATGCCGAACTCGTCGCCGCCCAGCCTCGCGATGACGTCATCGCCGCGCACGCTCTCACGCAGGATTTCGCTGACAGCACGCAGCAGCTGATCGCCTGCCGAGTGACCGGACGTGTCATTGACGACCTTGAACTGATCCAGGTCCATGAACATGAGGTGACTTGGCATTGGCCGGTCAGCGGCGTTCTCCCACACTTGTTCTAATCGTGCCTCGAATGCGCGCCGGTTAAGCAAGCCGGTTAGCTCATCATAACTGGCTTGGTATTCAAGCTGGCTCGTGAGTTTTAGTGACTCAGTGACGTCTTGAATTTGCAGGACAGCGTACAAGAACTCACCGGCGTCACTCTTTACGGTTGAAATATTGACGACCGTTTGAATTTCCTCGCCATCTGCACCCTTACAGGTGAGTTTCTGATCGAGGTTTTCCAATTCAAACGCAACAAGCTTGAAGAATTTTGTGTGAAATTCAGTGACGTCATCGGCCACGATTTTGTCAAAGAACAAAACTTCCGGTGCTGTATCGGCGTCGGGCCAGAACATGTTCTTAAGCGCCGGGTTCGCGTCAAATAATATGCCCTTCGCGTTCAACAAGCCCATGCCGATCGGCGCGTTTTCAAATGCCCGGCGAAACCGCGCCTCAAGTTCCGATCGCGCCTCGACCAGTTTTGATAGTTCTTCATTGCTGTCCTCAAGGCGTTGCCTTGCAAGTTCGATTGACCGTGTTCGTTCTTCGACCTGTGCTCGCAATGTGTTGTTTGTCCACTCGATCTTACGTGTCCGATAAATCATGGCCGCACGAAAGCCCAGCAACACGATAAGAACTACGGCAAACATGAACCAGGCTTGTTGCCAAAAGAACGGCAGCACCGTGAATCTGTAGCTGGCGAACTCCTGACTCCATTCGCCGTCAGAGTATCTGGCGCGCACCATGAACTCGTAGTCGCCGGGCGGAATTCTTGGATAACTTGCGGAGCGATTCGGCGTACTGGGGCCCCACGCGTCATCCACACCGTGCAGTTTGTAGCTGTACTCAACACCGCGCGGACTTAGTAAGGAAATCGCAGCGAACTCGACATGGGCACCCAGTTGCGTCGGTTCAATTTCGCGGCCATCGAGAATGGGATGACGATCTAGCTCCGTTTCGACTCGAATAATCGCTGGAGTTGGTCGAAGTTCCTGCGGCATCGGTTTTTCGGTATCCATGCGCGAAGCGCCATCAACAGTCCCGATCCAAAGGAAGCCGTCCGAATCGAGGAGCGTGGCGTGAACATTCGTCTCGAGGCCGACGAAACCCAGCTGACCGTTGTAGTAAGCAAAGCCCGGTTGTCCCGGAATGAACTGGTAGACACCCTGTTCGCCGCCAACGACGACTGATCCGTTGGGTAGGGGTTCGACGAAGTAAACGGTCTGGTCAGCGATGTCCGTTCCGGCTCCGAAATCCCGGAAGTCGCCGTCCTTGTATTCAAAGATTCCGCCTTCCTCAGTCGCGATCCATGCAGATTCGGGGCCGGTGACCTGCACTTGGTCGAACAACATATTGTGCAGGTCCGGACTGTCAATAATTTCCTGATTGAAGCGTCCGGCCGAATCGGGAACGAGTTTCACGAGGCCGACGTCGTCGGCTCCGTACCAAACGCTTCCGTCTGCAGCTGCGTCTATGGTGTAGGACGACGTTCCTTGCGGAGTTTCGAAGCGCTGTAACTGACCGTCCGACGGTGAGTATCGGAATACACCCGTTTGCAAGGTTGAATACCAGACGGAACCGTCGGCGGAAACATCGATATCGAGGATATCGGCTTTGCCTGAGGCTTCGATGTGTTGGCCTGTTCTGGATTCGGAATCGACCCGGAAAAGGCCGAATTCGCGAACGCCCAACCACAACGAACCGTCGGGGGATGCGACAACATCACGAACGGCGCCTGCAGGAATACCATAATCGGCGCCGACAACAACGATGCTTTCATCGTGCTCGCGTAGTAGCAATTTGGATTGGGTTCCGAACCAGAAACGACCTCTGCTGTCCTCGGCAATTGACCAGACAGTTTCGGGGTCGACGCTGGTACGCAATGGGTAGTGGCGAAATCGATCGCCCAGAAACCGAACCAATGCGGTACCACTGGCAAGCCAAAGGGAGTTTTCATTGTCTACGAACAAAGACGTGACCTGATCAATCCCGCTGTAGGATTTCAGGTCGGGGTTCGCTTGCTGATTTTCGCTGTCGAATCGAAAGAGCTCGTCATTCGTAGCAATCCAAACACGCCCTTGATTGTCGACCTCGAGGCTAAGAGCAGACTGCTCAGTCTTGACCTCGGCAACAACGTCAAAGCCATCCTCGCCAAACGTCCCGAGCCTGTTGTGTTCGTCGATCGCCCAAAGCGTGCCCGAATTATCGAGACCAATTCGACGCAGGCTTGGTGCTTTTGGCGTCAGACGTGTGTCGGTACCAAATGTCAGCTCATAGAGACCTGTTTCAGATTCAAGCCAGACATCAGTGCCGTAAACGAATAATCCGGTTATGCCAGCATTGCCACCGCCGAGCAGCTTGGCTTCAGTATTCTCAGCGTCAG
Organism: Woeseiaceae bacterium; assembly: GCA_051007995.1. Classification (GTDB taxonomy): domain Bacteria; phylum Pseudomonadota; class Gammaproteobacteria; order Steroidobacterales; family Woeseiaceae; genus UBA1847. The sequence continues at coordinate 17,586 of JBPCYB010000033.1, forward strand.
ACGTAATCTCGACAATTCCGAGATTTTCAACGACGACCAACATTCGTTGGCCGATCATGTCGATGTCGGTGATCGCCTTATTTTCGAACAACGGAATTTCTATGCTGCGCGCTACTCGGCCAGCCTGAATTTCGGAGATATTGCCGCGCGTATCACCAACCCAGATCGAATCGCTGTCGCCAATGTGTATGGCGGTCAACGTGTTGTGCGGCAGTCCGTCGGCGATCGTGTAGTGCGTGAATTCTTTGCCATCAAAACGATTGAGGCCGCGCGCCGTAGTGAACCAGAGGTAGCCCGCTCGATCCTGCTCAATGTGATTGACCTGAGATTGGGTTAGTCCATCGCGAACCGTGTAAAAGCGAAATGGCGCCTCGACGGAACCGTCCGCAGCCAGCAATTGTGCCGGATTAAGACATACGCAAAGGGCCAACAATAGTGGCCACACTGCAGTTCGCTGCTTCACCAATAGACCCTACAAAAATCAATGAGTTATGTAAGTTCTATATCGGCCGAAACGGCCAAGTCTTTAATCCTCAACAGCATTTCTTCTCGTTCGCCGTCAAAAATCTGACGATCGTGATCGAGCGGTCGTGGCGCATGCTGTCGCGACGGAATCCTGGCGCTTTTCAGGTCTGGATTTTTTCGACAATAATCCTATAAATCATTGTTAATTAAAGAAAAAGAGCTTCGGTCGAGCAATTGGCATGGCACTTGCATTGAGTACTACAGGAAACATTGGAGCAAGCAATGGCTGACGAGCAAAACGAAGTTGAAGGCGCAGAAGAGGCATCTGGCGGCGGCAAAATGAAGATCATCATGATCGCTGTGGGTGCGGTAGTGCTGCTGGGTATAGGTGTATTCGCGGGGCCCGCGATCATGAACATGATTTCGCCACCTGAGGAGGTTGAGGAAGAAGCAACTGCGGACGAGGGACCGAGTAAGGATCCGGCTATATACACAAGTTTGCATCCGCCACTGGTCGTGAATTTTAAAGATTCTGTTGGTGATTCTCACTTCATGCAGATCACGATGGAAGTCATGGCCCGCGATCAGAATCTAATCAACTCGGTCCGCGACCATGTGCCAGCCGTAAGAAACAGCCTGATTCTGCTTTACAGCGCTGCAGTGTACGAAGAAGTGACAACGCCCGAGGGCAAACAACAAATGCTCGCGGACGGGCTGCAGGAAATTCAACGGGTCATGGAGGAAACCACTGGTGAGACTGGCATCGAAGCCGTCTATTTCACCAGCCTGGTTATCCAGTAATCGGGAGCAAAACGTCAATGACTGACAAAGTACTCACCGATGACGAAAAAGAGGCCCTTCTTGATGGCGTAGCTACCGGAGAGGTGGAGGTGCTGTCCAGCCGCGGCCCCGCATATGCGGATGTTCAGAAATACGAGATCGCCGAACGTTCGCGGCTGGTTTCGAACAGCTTTCCAAGACTGCACAAACTAAACCAGTCATTTGCCAGCCGAGTTAGCAAGCTAACAGAACAAATGGTGAGTGCTGAGACAGAAGTGTCTGCGGTTGCTATCGAGACTCGCACATATGGCGAGTTCTCTGAACGCATGACGGGCATGTCCCTGATCATTGAGTTTTCAGCGAGCCCACTTGAGGGAAATGGACTGATCATTCTCGATGCAGAACTAATTGGCCATCTGGTCGAGGCGTTTTACGGCGGGCAGGGTAACGAACCAGCACGACAATCGAGTGAGTACTTTACCCGCGGTGAAACAAGTGTGGCTGAGCTGTTTAGCAAAGACGTCATGCAAACGCTCGAGGATGTATGGCGCCCGGTGATGAGTACCGAGCATCAGCAAGTTACGTCGCACCAGAATACCGACATCGTGGAAGGCCTTGAGGCTAGCGATCGATTGATATGCGCTGATTTCGAAATCAAATTCCTTTCGCATGAACAGAATTTTCAAGTTGTTTGGCCGTTCAGCATGGTCGGACCACTATTGCCTGTGTTCGAAGGGCAAAAGCGTGAACGCGATCCGGCACAGGACGCGATGTGGGAGCGTTCGCTGCGCTCACGCCTCACCGAATCAATGGTCAGCGTAGCGTCACGTGTCGGCAAAGGCCGAATGACATTGGGGGCTGTAGCTGCTCTGGCGCCTGGCGACATCATTGATATCGATGATCCTCGACTAAGCACGCTGTTCGTAAAACACGTTCCGATCCTGACTGGCCGCTTCGGTGTTCACGAAGGTAAGCACGCTATTGAGGCAACTGACTGGCTCGCCGCTGAGGCCGAGCAGCAGGCCTGATGCAATCCAGTATTTGAAACCAAAGGAAGAATTTAATGGCTGATACACCTACAACTGGCAACGAGGAAACGGGCGACGAGTCACAGGGTGATGCGCCGCAATTCTCCCCGGATGAGCTAGCCAGCAATGAAACGAGCGGGAGCACGGCCAAGGCCGACGTCAATCTCGACCTGGTGCTGGATATACCGGTCGATATTTCGTTACGAGTCGGATCTACCGATATCTCAATTCGTGATTTGGTGTCGCTCGTCGAGGGGTCTGTGATTTCTCTTGATCAAGACGCTGGCGCCGCTATGGATGTCCTGGTCAATGGAACGTTAATCGCACACGGCGAGATTGTCGTCGTCGATTCTCAGTTTGGCGTACGACTGACGGATGTCGTTAGTCCTACCGAACGCATCGAAAACCTGAACTAAGTGGATCTCCGCCGATGAATACTCCAAGCATTGATGGTGCCGATATCCTGAGCCTTGGCGCCAGTATGTTGATCGTCATCGGTTTGGTAGTCGCGCTTGGCTGGCTATACACGCGGATGCGATTCACCGGTGGTGGCAGCGGCGATGTAATCAACATTGTCGCGAGTCGTGCTTTGGGACCTAAAGAGCGCATCGTGCTCGTCGACATCGCTAATCAGCAGCTGTTGATCGGCGTCACTACGATGCAGATCAAGACGCTGCATACATTCGGCGAACCCGCTATCGAGATACAGGATATGGCGGAATCGTCCGGTTTCGCGAGCAAATTGCGAACGGCGCTGAAGAGGCGTGATCAATGAGATTTGCGCTGCTGCTAATCGCGTTGTTCCTGGTTTGTCCCACGGCGGATGCGCAACAGGAAGCATTGGCGCTTGCGGTAGAGGGTGCTGACACGCAGTCATGGTCAGTCAGTATCCAGATTCTTGTATTGATGACACTGCTGACATTGCTGCCCGCCGCAATACTGTCAACAAGTGCATTCGTAAGAATCATCATCGTTCTCTCGATTCTTCGTCAGGCTTTGGGCACGGCCCAGACTCCTCCCAACCAGGTCTTGCTCGGCATTGCCTTATTCCTGACTTTTTTCGTGATGGCACCGGTTATAGGTGACATTCATCAAAACGCGGCGAAACCATACATCGATGGCGAAATTTCGGTCGAACAAGCGCTTGAAAAAGGCATAACGCCACTACGCGACTTCATGCTGAACCAGACACGCGACAGTGATCTTGCGTTGTTTACGTCGATTGCTGGTCGAGACGATATCGTTTCCGCGGAAGACGCGCCGCTGTCACTGCTCGTTCCCAGCTTCATGGTTAGTGAGCTGAAGACCGCTTTTCAGATCGGCTTCCTGGTGTTTATTCCATTCCTGGTCATCGACCTTGTTGTATCCAGTGTCCTGATGTCGATGGGCATGATGATGTTGTCACCGATGCTCATTTCTTTGCCGTTCAAGATCATGTTGTTCGTGCTCGTCGATGGTTGGGCACTCATTCTCGGCACGTTGGCATCGAGCTTCATGACATGAGGAACAGTAAATGACACCGGAAACAGTAATTTCGATCGGGCAACAAGCGCTGTGGGTCACGATGTTGATCGCCGGCCCATTGCTGTTGTCCGCGTTGGCCGTCGGCTTGTTGGTTGGCATGTTTCAGGCCGCGACGCAGATCAACGAAATGACAATGAGTTTTATTCCAAAGCTTTTGGTGTTGGTTCTGGCACTCATCGTTGCCGGTCCTTGGATGCTGAACGTGATGAGTAATTTTACGCGTCAGCTAATACAGCAAATTCCCTCCCTGATCGCATGAGTTATGGGAAAGGCTATCGACATGACTAAGAGACAAAACAGTGAATATCGAAATAGCGATCGCGCCATTGATCGATCAAATGGCGGCTCACATATGGCCGTTCGTCAGGATCGGCGCATTCATGATGGTGATGCCGGTTATCGGCGGGAGCTTCGTACCTACGAGGGTGCGATTGCTGCTGGCCGTGGTGCTAACAGTAGCGTTAGTGCCGGTTCTGCCCACTATGCCGAACCTCAACGTGTTGAGTGTGGCGGGTCTGGTCACGGTGGTTCAGGAGGTGGCGATTGGCGTCGCAATGGGATTCTTAGTGCAGCTTGTCTTCGACGCTATAGCGCTGGCAGGGCAGGTGATCGGCATGAGTATGGGTCTTGGTTTCGCCGTATTTCTGGATCGGGCAAGAGGCGTGAATATTCCAGTGCTTGGACAGCTGTTCCTGATGCTCGGAATGCTGGTTTTTCTGTCGATGGACGGTCATCTGGCGATGATCCGGCTACTGGCAGAGAGTTTCCGGGCGTGGCCGCTGGGTGTGGAGGGACTGACCGTACCGATTCTCACGGAACTGTTGCTCTGGACAGGTCAGATGTTTGTCTACGCGACGAAAATCGCACTGCCGGCGATAACGGCAATTCTGGTCGTGAATCTGTCATTCGGCGTGATGAGTCGCGCTGCACCGACGCTCAATCTCTTCGCAGTCGGATTTCCGGTAGCCATGTTGTTGGGCTTCGCGGTCATTTTTCTAAACATGGGAGTCCTTGTCGAGAACGTGTCGGAATTTATCCGTCTGACCTTGGCATTGATTTCGCAACTATTTGAATAACTGGAGCGCCACGAGCTAATCGACATGGCTGACGAACCACAACAAGAGCGTACCGAGGAGGCGACTCCCAAACGGCGTGAAGAAGCCCGTAAGAAGGGTGACGTTCCGCGCTCGCGTGAGTTAACGATGACCGCGGTCATGCTAACCGGCGCTGCAACCATGTTGTTGTTCTCCGAAAACTTCGGGCGTCGACTTTTGAATGCCATGGCAAATGCATTGACGATTGACAGAGCCCAGGCATTTGATACGAGCTATATCGTGCAGGGTTTTGCAACCGTCAGCGGCGAAATTTTCGTCGGCCTGATGCCCTTGGGCGTAGTCCTGTTAGTTGCGATCTTCTTCAGCTCAGCGGCTATCGGTGGCCTTTCTTTCAGTACCAAAGCGATGAGCTTCAAGGCGGAAAAACTGAATCCGATCAAAGGGCTGAAACGCATATTTGGTGCCAACAGTGTTAACGAGTTGGTCAAGGCCATCGCCAAGTTTGCGCTAGTAGCCATTATCGCAGTCAGCTGGCTCTGGTTCTCGGTTGACGAGTTGCTCTCGCTTGGACGTCAACCCATTCATTCCGCTGTAAGTCGTGCAATCGAAATCTGTGGCCTGTCGCTTCTAATTGTAAGTTGCGGTCTGATCTTCATTGCCGGCATCGATGTGCCGTTTCAATTGTGGCAGTACCAGAAAAAGCTGCGCATGACGCGGCAACAGGTCCGTGACGAATTGAAAGAAACAGAAGGCCGGCCGGAAGTTAAATCTCGCATCCGCTCGCTACAGATGCAGATCGCAACACGCCGCATGATGGAAGAACTCCCGACCGCGGATGTCGTCATTACGAACCCGACACACTTTGCGGTCGCCTTGAAGTATGACGAATCAACAATGGGCGCGCCGCGTGTTATCGCAAAAGGCCAGGATCTTCTTGCGGCACGTATAAGAGAAGTAGCGACGGAACATAAAGTGCCTCTGTTCTCGGCGCCACCACTTGCGCGAGCACTATTTCGTAGTGCTGAGATCGGCGATGAAGTGCCGTCGAAACTGTATACAGCTGTCGCACAAGTGCTGGCCTACATTTTTCAACTCAATGAAACATTGCGTCCAGGCCAACAAAGAATGCTGCCCCCAACTATTGAAGTGAATGAAGATGAATTCAACTAGCGGCAATCTCGGCGAAATCATACGTGGACTAGGAATGCCTGTGCTGCTCCTGGCGATGCTGGCGATGATGTTGGTTCCGTTGCCGCCATTGGCGCTGGATGTCCTGTTTACGTTCAATATTGCGCTGTCAATCGCGATCCTGCTAACCACGGTCTACGTTAGTCGGCCACTGGATTTCGCTGTCTTCCCGTCAATCTTATTGGTGGTGACGCTGCTACGTCTTGCACTGAACATCGCATCGACACGCGTGGTGTTACTGAACGGGCATACAGGTACATCCGCTGCAGGGCGTGTTATCGAAGCGTTTGGTGACTTCGTAGTTGGTGGTAACTACGCAGTTGGCCTCGTGATCTTCGCCATTCTGGTGATCATCAACTTTGTCGTGGTAACCAAGGGCGCCGGTCGCGTTTCCGAAGTTTCAGCTCGCTTTACTCTTGATGCGATGCCGGGCAAGCAGATGGCGATTGATGCTGATCTCAATGCCGGCGTTATCGATCAGGACGAAGCACGCAAACGCCGCGCAGAGATCGGCGAAGAAGCCGACTTTTACGGCTCAATGGATGGTGCCAGTAAGTTCGTACGCGGTGACGCCATCGCGGGAATACTGATTCTCTTTATCAATATCATCGGCGGGCTGATTATCGGCACGACGCAGCACGACCTGACGATGGCAGATGCCGGTCGCAACTATACATTGTTAACCATCGGTGACGGCCTGGTAGCGCAAGTTCCATCGCTATTACTGTCAACCGCAGTTGCAATCATCGTCACGCGTGTGTCGCGTTCTCAAGATATGCGGCAGCAAGTGTTTTCACAGCTCTTTAGTGACCATCGCACATTGCTCGTCACTGCGACAATCATTGGTGCGCTCGGCGTCATTCCAGGCATGCCGAATTTCGCATTTCTGACTCTGGCAGCGGTTTGTGCCATCGCGGCGCAGCGCATTCGGCACAGAAATCAAACGGTGCCGCCGGAGCCGGTTGAACAGGTTTCTCCGGAGGCGGCGTCACCGGAATTGAGCTGGCAGGACGTCGATCCGGTCGACCTGATTGGACTTGAAGTCGGCTATCGACTAATCCCACTGGTTGACCGGCAACGCAACGGTGCGCTTGTTGCGCGCATTAAGGGCGTACGCAAGAAACTAACTGAAGACCTCGGCTTTCTGATCTCGCCCGTGCACATTCGAGACAATCTGGATCTTGCTCCGAACAGCTACCGAATTTCTCTGGCAGGCGTGTCGGTCGGCGAGGGTGAGATTCAGACTGACAAAGACCTTGCTATCAATCCGGGCCAGGTGTTTGGCAAGATCGACGGTGCACAAACCGAAGATCCTGCGTTCGGTTTAGAGGCGTATTGGATCGATGCCGCGCAGCGTGAGGAAGCGCAGATGCTCGGTTACACGGTCGTCGATCCTGCCACCGTCGTCGCGACTCACCTGAGCCAGTTGTTGCAATCAAATGCTCACGAGTTGCTGGGTCACGAGGAGTGTCAGCAACTTATGGACCGTCTCGGTACGGCATCGCCGAAACTTATCGAAGAATTGACGCCGAAGCTGTTGCCGATGAGCGTCATTACACGAGTCCTGCAAAATCTTCTCGAAGAACACATCCCGATCCGCAACATTCGCAAGATCGCGGAGACACTCGCGCGGCAGGGAACCAAGACGCAGGATCCGGATTTACTGTCCGCAGCGGTTCGAATTTCGCTGGGCCGGTCAATCGTTCAATCGGTTGCAGGCATGCGAGAAGAAATTCCGGTGTTAACGCTCAATCCTGAGCTTGAGCAAATATTGAATGAATCAGTTTCTGAAACGGGTGATGTTGGGTTGGAACCGGCGATGGTCGAAAGACTGCACCAATCATTGAGCGAAAGGGCGCAAACCCAGGAGATAGCGGGAGATCCCGCTGTCTTACTGGTCGCGCCGCAGGTCAGGCCATGGATGTCTCGCATGATGCGCAACATCCGCAATCTGACGGTAATGGCATACAACGAAGTACCGGATGACAAACGCATTCAGATGATTGCGGCGGTTGGCTAGGAAAATGGAAACGAGCGAAAAACTTAAAGAGGTACGGCTGTGAAAATCAAACGATATTTGGACAAGGATATGCGCCATGTACTGCGCCGGGTTCGCGAGGACCAAGGCCCCGATGCCGTAATACTTTCGAATCGTCGTATCGAATCGGGCATTGAAGTTATAGCTGCGATTGATTACGACGAGGCGCTGGTGCGCCACGCGCTAGGCGAGCAACCGGACTCGGAAAGCGAAATTAGTACCGATGCGCTGGTCAAGGTTGCCGAGGATGATGTGGTTCTCGCGCCAGAAACCCCGCGGCCACAACCGGAAATTCTATCGGCCGACCTGAAGGCAAATCAAGGTGGAGGTGATCTTGCGTTACGCGACATGCAGAAAGAGATGTCTTCGATGCGCGGCTTGCTTGAAACGCAATTGTCTGGACTCGTCTGGAAAGATACGTCACGGCGCTCCCCCGTTCGCGCTCAAGTGCTGAGGAATCTCGCGCGGCTGGGATTAGCGCCAGATATCGCAAATATTATCGTCGATCGATTGGAACCGATCGACGACACGCGAAGCATGTGGCACGACCCGCTATCGGCATTGGCGCAGATTCTGCCTGTTACCGAAAACAACATGATGCAGGAAGGCGGCGTATTCGCATTAGTAGGACCGACCGGTGTCGGCAAGACAACCACAATCGCCAAAATTGCGGTGCAATTTGCGATCAACAACTGGGCTGACGATATAGCTTTGGTCAGTGCCGATTCCTATCGAATTGGCGCTAAAGAACATCTGATGGCGTTCGCGAACATCATCGGTGCAAAAGTTTACTCGGCGAGTAGCGCCGACGAACTCTCGGAAACCTTAGACCGACTGAAAGACAAGAAACTCGTTCTGATCGACACCGAAGGCAGGAGTCCGCGTGACCGGGATCTCGCGAATCGACTAGCGGCTTACGGTAGCAATCAGGATCGAATCAAGTTTTATCTGACGCTGTCTGCAGCAAACCAGGAAGCAGGTTTGGATGAGGCTGTTCGCGAATTTGACAAGGTACCGCTCGAAGGTTGCATCATTACGAAAATCGATGAGGCGGCCCAACTAGGTTGCGTAATCAGTACGTTGATCAGAAACGACCTGAAAGCAGCCTGGTTCTCCGACGGTCAGAGAATTCCTGAAGACCTGCATGCCGCCGCACACAAGAAGCTGTGGCTTATCAACCAAGCAGTGGACTGCATGGAATGCAGCCAACCGAAGATTGATGAGCGAATCATGGCGGAACAATACTCAGGCACGAGGCTGGCCAATGCGTAGTCAGTCACAAGTTTCTAACCTGCAGCGATTCATGAGTTGCCAGCCGATCCGGGTGCTTGCTGTTTGTAGCGGCAAAGGTGGAGTTGGCAAGACCAATGTGGCCGTGAACGTCGCAGTCGCAATGGCCGCTCAGAAACGCAAAGTTTGCTTGTTGGACGCCGATGTCAGCCTGGCCAATGTCGATGTGCTGCTGGGCCTGCAGCCCAAATACAACTTGTCGCATGTTGCGAGTGGCGAGGTCCCTTTGTCCGAGACCTTGCTTGCAGGACCGAGTGATTTGTCGGTCATACCCGCTTCTTCGGGCAATTTTCAGATGACCGATCTCCCCAGCGTGTCGCAAGCTGCCGTAATTCAGGCGTTCAGTGATCTTGATAGACAACCCGATGTGCTGGTCGTCGATACGTCAGCCGGGATTGCTCCAACGGTCGCTCGATTTGTACAGGCTGCACAACATGCGGTTGTGGTGGTACGCGACGAACCCGCTTCACTGACGGATGCGTACGCATTGATCAAGGTATTCAGTCAGAACTACGGCATTTCGCGCTTTCAGGTCATTACGAACCAGAGCCCGAATGCGTACGCAGGTCGAATTCTGTTTTCCAAGCTGCAAAGAGTCACAGACTCGTATCTGGATGTCGCACTAAATCATCTTGGTGACGTTCCTCAGGACAGTTATCTGGTCAAGGCCGTGCAAGAGCAACGCGCCGTAGTCGATGCGTATCCGCGAAGCCCGGCAGGTCGAGCGTTTCGAAAAATCGCAGAGCGAACATTCGCACTACCAACGGAGCAGAAATCAAACGGTGGAATCGAGTTTTTTATTGAAAGGATGATGTTGGCTGATCAAAAAGGAAGAGGGCTGGTCGCATGAATACCTACAGTAGCGCGGTGGCAAGTGAGAGCCGCTCGAACGAAGATCTTATTACTCAAAACGTCGACCTGGTGAAGCGTATCGCGCACCATTTGATCGCTCGAATGCCGTCGTCAATCGATATTGACGATCTTATGCAGTCGGGCATGGTCGGCTTGTTGGAGGCGGCCAACAATTTCGATCCCACACTCGGTGCCAGCTTCGAGACCTACGCGGGAATTCGAATTCGTGGCTCGATGATCGACTTTATTCGTAAACTCGATTGGACGCCAAGATCCGTGCATCACAAATATCGGAAGGTCGCGCAAGCGATTCATATGATCGAAAGTGAGACCGGGCAGCCAGCGAGCTCGGCAAGCGTCGCTGCCAGGCTCGACATTTCAATCGACGAATATCATAAGATCTTGGCGGATAGCTCGTGCAGCAGACTATTCAGTCTCGAAGAGACACTCGAAGAACCGGCAATGAGCAGGCCGGCGCCGAAGTCGGACTCCGCAACGCCGGAGCAAGAGCTTTCGCAATCGCAGTTTCGCGAACGATTGGCTGACGAGATTCAACAGCTTCCTGAGCGTGAGCGGCTTGTTCTCTCGCTGTACTACGAACAGGAGCTGAACCTCAAAGAGATAGGCGAAGTACTCGAGGTTACCGAGTCACGCGTCTGCCAAATTCACGGTCAGGCAACCCTGCGCCTACGCGCTGCGGTAGCCAAGTGGTAGAGGAGAATAGGGCAATGTCTAATTTTGCAAGTGGTATTAAACCGATCGGGCCGAGTTATCCCGTAATACCCGTGCAACCAGCGAACAAGGATCGCGAGGCGGGCAAACGACGCAAGCAACCGCAAGAACCGGATACCGAAAAGCCTGACAGTGACGACGATCAAATTCACATTGATGAGCACGTATAATGGAAATGACAACGACAATGGCAACAAACCTGCTGCTGTTTGCTAACGCGACGATGTTGGCAGCCGCAACGATTGCAATTATTCGATTCCGTAAGCAAGCGCGCCGATTCGAGCAGTTTTGGGACAGTCCGACAGGCGTCTCATTTGCCGATACGCAGTCGCTACAGTCACGCGCAGTCCCTGAATCGAATCCGGAGCTCGAACGACGCGTAGCGGAATTGCAGAGCGTGGTCAAAACGCTGGCGAAGAAAGCTCAGGATGTGCGCGAGCCTGAGACTACCAGCTTGCCTATTGAAAACGCAGTAAGAATGGCCAAGCACGGCGCGAGTATCGATGATCTGATTCGAAATTGCGGGTTGAATATTGGCGAGGCGCAGTTGATGCGCAAGCTACATGGAAGATCGAACGCCGCCTAACTAAAAAAACGAGTCGACCTAGCCAGTTTCGTGGTCGATTTTCAGGCGGCGCATTCGTAGTGTTTCGGATTCGCGATTGAACATGTGCTGAATCAAAACCTCGCGTTGCGCGCCCGTCATTCCCTGGAATTCCACCGCGATACCGTATGGATATTTTTGGGGGTCGTTGCCAACCGGAGTGTCGGTCTTTCGAATAACACGACAAAACGACTCAACAAACCGATTGTCCGATGCAAGCAGAAGCTGCATTGAAAGCTTGGTACCGGGTTCCAGAGTCCTTTCGCTTGGAAAAACGATGCCATCGGCGCCAACGTCGCAAGTGACTGGCAATGATTTTGCCAATGCAGCCTTTGTCTGCCGCAGTCCCGGCAATTCTCCGCCAATTATATTGATCTTGTCATTGAGCAATGTAATGCATTTTCCTACTTGCTCGGATTCGCCGCCCAGACGATACATGGCCTCGCTGAGTCGAGCGTCGATATCAACGAGCATCGCCTGTGCGCTATCACTTTGGCCGAGCCGGACATTGCGATGTTCTAGCCCTTCTTCGTATTCCTGTTCAGAGAGCTGGTCATACTTGATATAGACCGATTCACTGACCCGGAAGGATCGCCGATTTTCCTTTTGGTCGCTCATGGCGATATTTCCTCGCTTAGGTTTGTTTCAATAAGTGGTTCAGCCATGCTTGCCGCAGCCTCGAGTATGCTCAGGCTGCGTAACTCATCGAGTTCATTGCCACGCACGATACTCACATCGACGCGTCGATTCTTGGCACGGTTTTCTGCCGAGTCATTGTCAGCTCGTGGTCGGGTTTCTGCATGGCCGGTGACAATAATTCGACCGGGTTCAATGTTGGCCGTCTTTAAGATTTCATGCGTTACAGACACCGCTCGCGATGCGGAGAGTTCCCAGTTCGAGCGAAATCTTTCATTGCGAATTGGCACGTCATCCGTGTGACCAGATACTGTAACGTCGCCGCTGTTGTTGTCGATCAGACCGGCGATCTTTTCGAGAACCGGTAAAAAGTCGGGCCGCACTTCAGCGAACCCGGACTTGAATGACGCGTTTTCCATGATGTGCACGATTATTTTCATGCCCTGTGTTTGAATCGACACATCGCCCTTTTCAATTTCGTTTTTGAGTGCCATGCGTAGTTTTCGCGCGTGTTCTTTGGTCGCGTCGAGCTCCTTGAGCTCACGTTCAAGTGCATCGAGCGTGTTTCGATTCGAGTCGACTGTAAATTGCCGAATCTGATTCAGCGAAGTTGGCTCAGGTTTGCCCGGGCTGAATTCCTGTGCGACGACGCTGGTTCCTTTCGGGATCGTCTTGACCTCTATTTCAGATTGCACACCGAACGCGTCTTTCATTGAACCGGAGAGTTGTTTGAACTTCGCCACGTCCATTTCAGAAAATGACAGCAGCAGAACAAAGAAGCACATCAACAAGGTCATCAGGTCGGCAAAGGTCATGACCCACGCGGGGACGCCGCGCGATTCTTCTGCAGCTGGGGCCTCTTCTGACATAGCTATAACAAAGGCGCCCGACTAGGGCTCGCCTTCCTCAGCCTTACGTTGCGAGCGTGGCAGGTAAGCCTCAAGCATGCTCGCAATGACGCGTGGGTTTTGACCGCCCTGAATGCTAAGGAGCGCGTCTATGATCAAGGATTTGGTGTTATTTTCCTCGCGGCTTCGCACCGCAAGCTTGTCTGCGACCGGAAGGGCGAACATATTGGCAAGAATAGCGCCGTACAATGTCGTCAACAATGCGACGGCCATGGCGGGTCCAATTTGTTTCGGATCTTCCATGTTCGCAAGCATTTGTACGAGTCCTATGAGTGTTCCGATCATGCCCATGGCCGGTCCAACATCACCAATAGCCTTGAATATGTCCTGGCCATCAGCGTGTCGTTGCAGCGTCTGATTGAGATCCTTGATCAACATCGCGCGAACGGTTTCGGCAGGATGGCCATCGATCAACAGGCCGAGCCCGGTCTTCATGAACGCATCCGGAATCTCCGCATCTTCGAGAGCCAGCAAACCGCCCTGTCTGGCTGTCTTGGCAAGATCAACGGCGGTTTCGATCAGGTCTTCAGGCTTGCTCGGTTTGTGTAAAAAGGCTTTGAGGGCGATGCTCGCCGCTGCGAGAAATTTGCCGAGGCTGAATTTCATCATCGTCACCATGACGGTGCCGCCGAGCACGACGAGCAGCGATGGCGTGTTGATGAAAGTACCCGCAGACCCGCCGAGAATGATTGACGACAATACGATGCCGAAGGCACCAATCAGTCCAATAAGTGTCGCCAAATCCAATGTCTAGATCTCCATGTATGCGGGCGGCCAGAGCGCGCCTCCATGCTTGTTTATCGGCAGAGCTGGCGGGCTCTTTAGCTAAATTAACGTCGCTTTGTTGCGGCCTGCGGCCTTTGCCTCATAAAGGGCGCGATCGGCCCGTTCGATCAAGGTCTCTATTTGGTCGTCGTCGCGGAGTTCGGTGTATCCAGCCGAACAGGAAATGCTCAATTCCGGGGTTGATTCATCGATCTGTATGGAACTCACCAGTTGCAGGAAGCGCTCTACAAGTTTGGTCGAGTCCTTGGCCATGGTGTCATTTAGTATCACGGCGAATTCGTCACCGCCGTAACGGGCGACCAGGTCGCCTTTGCGAATGAAAGAACGTTCCAGGCACTCACTAACAGCGCGCAATACCTTGTCGCCGGCGGCATGGCCATAGCCGTCGTTGACTTGTTTGAAGTTGTCGAGATCAACCATGACCAATGTCACGGGCTGATCGAGAATCGCGTGCAGATTGACACTTTGCTCAATCGCCGTATCGAATGCTCCTCGATTGAATGCGTCCGTTAGCGCATCGCGTTTCATTTCCTCACGTGCCGCCATCAGGTCCTGGCGGAGGTTGGACATGCGAGAATTGAGCTCAAGCAACTGCGATTCATACTCCTGCTTTTGCTCCGCGAACGTATTCGTTATTTGCTCGACTGTAGCGGCCAAAACCGACTGTATATCTTGCAGATTCCCTGTATTTACGGTGTTCTCGAGCTTTTCCAGGTCGTCGACGACGCGATTCTCGGTTACCTGATCTCGTTCACCGATTTGTCGCAGTCCAAGGACCAGATCTTCGACGAGCGTCCGGTAGCTATTCAGCCGTTCGGTTACGAATATTTTTTCTGCTCTGCGGCGATCGACCAAGAATCCGCGTACCTGTGACCAGTGCCGTGTGCCAGCTGAGGATTGCCGAATTTCAACTGCTGGTGCGGGTTCGCCGTTTTCGATGTGGGTCGCGATCTGGCCACATTTGCCGGCGAACAGAACGGTATCGGCTTCCTGGTCCAGTGGGAAAGAGTCGTCGCCAAACACCCGAACCAGGCTGCCAAGCGTATCCAACGCACCGTCGGCGAGTTCGCTATAGCCATTCCTGGCGTCGACCTGGTCGTCTTTTTCTTCAACGTCTTTACCAATTAGCCGGGAAACCAGTCGCATATCAATTACCTCAGTTGTAGATACCTTTTTATCGACCAGTTCCCGTAGTTCTTGAGAAAAAGGCAATATAAAGGTAAAAAAGACCATATATGGTATTTCTTCCATATTGTATTGTTCATATGGGGTTTTTTGAATAGGTTTGGTAATTAATGAAAACAGGGCTAAGCGCTCTCGACATATCGGCTATATGTTTCTGATCTTATTCGAGAAAATCGGCGGAAAACTATGATGAACGGCACTGACTGTGTTGTCCTGATCGTCGACTCGGTGGCCGCCGAGCTGGAAAACTTACGCGAGCTCATCGAGTTCATGGATACACCCAATGTCTGCACTGCAGCGCCGGCTGATTGGCAAGAGACGCTGGGGGATCGACGTCTTGAAGCTGTGTTCGTGGGTCCTGACTTGTCGTCAAATCAGGTCGACAGTCTTCTGGATGGTGTCGCGAAACTGGATCCGAATGTGCCGATCGTCATTCTGAACGGGGAGCTCTCAGCGTGATACAAGAACAATTGGAGCGTCAGTTTCCCTGGGCACGGTTCCACATGTTGGAATACCCGGTCCGACTGGACGCGCTCGGCGATGTTCTTGATGAGATCCACTCAGCGCACAGTCGAATTCGTAGCAACTCAGAACCTCAGAAGAGCACTCGTTTTATTGGAGAGAGTGCTGACGTACAGACTGTCCGTCGACTCGTGACGCAGGTTGCACCATCCGGAGCTACGGTGCTCATTCAAGGTGAATCAGGCACCGGCAAGGAAGTTGTTGCACGGCAAATTCACGAACAGTCCGGCCGGAAGGGGCCGTTCGTAGCAATCAATTGTGGTGCCATACCTGAGCACTTGCTTGAGAGCGAACTTTTCGGGCACGAACGCGGTGCGTTTACCGGCGCCTCCAGCGCACGAGCGGGTCGTTTCGAGATGGCCGAAGGCGGCACATTTTTTCTCGATGAAATTGGTGACATGCCGCTCGTAATGCAAGTCAAACTGCTTCGAGTTCTGGAAGAACGGACAATTGAGCGCGTAGGTGGCACGAAATCAATACCTGTGGACGTACGCCTGATCGCAGCGACTCACAGAGACTTGCCGGCGCAAATCGAACAAGGCGATTTCCGCGAAGATCTTTACTACCGACTGTCGGTTTTTCCAATTGAGATTACGCCGCTTAGGGAGCGCCCGGACGATGTAGCACCGCTGATCGATGAATTCGCGGCGCGACTCGCTGACAATGGTTCAGCAGCACTGAGTTTGTCCAATGCGGCGATGCAGGTATTGAAAGAATACGCCTGGCCGGGAAATGTCCGTGAATTGGCAAACCTCATGGAGCGTCTCGCGGTTATTCGGCCTAATGGTGCAATCACCGAAGAGGATCTGCCCTGGCCAATCAGCACGCAGGAGCCCGAAGTGGATGAGTTGCCCGAGATACTCAGCGCCAATCTCGTGCAAAGCGCCGATGAATCTGGTGTTGCCTTGCCCGATGGTGGCATTGACCTAAAGCAGTATCTGGCCGGTATCGAGCGCGACATGATAGTCAACGCGCTAAGTGAGGCAGACGGTGTTGTCCAGCGTGCCGCTGAGTTACTAGGTGTGGGGCGAACTACGCTTGTTGAGAAGATCCGGCGCTATGGCCTGCAGGATTAATAGCTAGATCGAATTAGCCTAAAGACTTGTGGCAATGCGGACAGGTTGCATGTTCTTCCTGCTCTTGCATTAGCCTGCGGACTTTTCGCTCGTCCAGAATCTGACTGGCCGTATGCTTGCCAAGGCCAAGATCAACTCGCAGCAATTCTAGATCACGTTTCTCGATGTCATCGAGATGGCCATCATCGAATGCCTCCGTGGCTTTGTCGCGATATGCCTCTCGACTAAGTTCCAGTTGCTGACTGTAACCGGAGGCAAGAATACTGGTTGGCAGGGCAACCATGCCGATGCCTACGACAGTAATGAGCGCACCAAAAATTTTCCCACCTACGGTAATTGGCGTGACATCGCCATAACCAACTGTCGTCAATGTTACGAACGCCCACCACATTGCGGCAGGAATGCTGCCAAAGTCTACCGGCTGCGACACTCTCTCGAAGTAGTACATTCCTGACGCCGCCAACAGCATGATCGTTACCAGGATCACGAAGGAAGCGCCAAGAGCGCGGCTGTTTTCCTTGACGGCAACGATCAACATATTCAATGCCGGAAAATAGCGCGTCAGCTTGAGTACTCGGACCAAGCGGATCGCTCGTAAGAAGCGCATGTCGACAGTGTCGAAAACGCCGAAAATCAACATATAGAAAGGCAGTATCGCGAGGAGGTCGATAATGGCGTGAAACGAAAACATAAAGCGAATTCGACGCTCGAAATTGCCTCGCGAAAATTCATTCGGTTTTTCTACGCAGCTCCAGATGCGAAGCATGTACTCCATCGAAAACACCGAAATGGTTATGACTTCGAACCAGTCCAGAGCGGCTCCGTAGTTACTTTCGAATGACGGTATGGATTCGAGAATAACTGCGGTAACGCTCGCGGCGATCAAGATGATCAGGAAAACATCAATAATTCGGCTCGCTATATCGTCTTCTTCAGCCGCCTCAAGGAAGCGAAAGACGGTACCGCGCAGCGTAGGCGGCAGTTGCGTTCCGGATATTTTGGCGGCGCTCTCGAGCAAGGGTGCTACTCACAGTTATGGATATCACTACTAACGGCGCTGAACGATGAATCTTTAGACAGCCAAAACTAAAGGTTTTCGCGAAAAGGGCGACAACCAAGTACGTACCCTCAATGATGAGAAAGGGCCCAAATCGATGTTGCCAGTAAAACGCTGCTCATTGCGTCAACTAATTGCACCTCTTGTGGTGCTTCTAGCGGTTGCCGGATGCGCCGGAACCCCAACTGTAGAGCTCTCAAGTGGTCACTTGGTAGAGGATCCCGAGCCTGCACGCCAACCACCGCCGGCGGTTGTTGAAGCGCCTGTCGTTCCGGAGCCCGTCAAAGCGCCGCCGGTTGAGACGTATACGGTAGTTGTGAAAGACGTTCCTGTTGTTGACCTCTTATTCTCGCTCGCGCGTGATGCGAATCTGGACGTTGATATTCAATCATCGGCGAACAAGACCGTGACGATAAATGCTGTGCAGCGGCCGCTGCAGGAGATTCTGAGTCGAATCGCTGATCAGGCACGGTTACGCTATCGCTTGAATGGGACCAATCTTCTAATTCAAGACGACCTGCC
>JBPCYB010000034.1:0-21415 GCA_051007995.1 Woeseiaceae bacterium
CCCACCAACAGATTTTCCAGCACGGTCGCGTGCTCGAACAATTCGATATTTTGAAACGTTCGTCCGATGCCGACACGAACGACTTTATGTGCGGGCAGTGCCAGCAAATCCTGCTCGCCGTAATGAATCGATCCAGCCGTCGGCGTATACAAGCGGCTGATCAGGTTGAAAATCGTGCTCTTGCCCGCGCCATTTGGACCGATAATCGCAAACGTCTCACCGGGTTCGACATCAAACGACACATCTTCGACTGCATGCACGCCACCAAATTCGATGGACAGGTTTCTGACTGAAAGCGTCTGCGCAGCGATCATCGCATGCGCTCCGTCTTGAGATAGCTTTTCTGCCGCACAAAGGACGATTTTCGGTAATACGGAAACGACTCTAAGAAAAACCGCAGTTTCATCCAACGGCCATAGATCCCCAATGGCTCGAACACGATGACAATCACAATGAGCAAGCCGAACAGCAACGGCTCAAGACCGGCCGTCTGACCGATCGACGGTGGCAACACGTCTTTGAGGAAACTTAAGGCAACCGGTAACACAGAGATGAAGATGGCCCCGAAAACGGCACCAAGAATGCTGCCCAGCCCGCCGACCACGATCATGAGCATGAGTTTCAGGGACTCAAGAACGCCGAAGACTTCAGGAACAAGGTAGGTGAGATGATGCGCGAGCAGCGCGCCGGCCAGGCCGGTGATCGCAGCGCTGACGCCGAAAGCCTGGATCTTGACCCACTCCACATTGACGCCGAGACAGCGGGCGGATAATTCTGAGTCGCGCACGGCCAGAAACGAGCGGCCTGTCGGCGTGCGAAACAGGTTTGATGCGCCCCAGATAACCAGCAAGGTCAGAATCAAGTCAAGGTAGTACTGCTGCCAGGCCTCTGCCAGCGGCATCCCAAAAACTTTGAGGCTGGGAACGGCGAAGCCTTGATGTCCGCCCGTGACGCTGCCCCACTCGCCAAACACGGTCTCGATCAATATGCCGAAGGCCAACGTCGCGATGGCGAGATAAAAGCCGAACATCTTCGATGCCGAGCGGCCGATCATCATGCCGATGACCCCTGAAAACAGGATCGTCACAATTATCGACAGACTGAATGGCACACCTTTCGACATCAATACGGAATGGGTGTACGCGCCAATGCCGAGAAATGCCGCGTGACCGAAACTGACCTGACCGGTATGACCCGTGAGAATCATCAATCCAATGCCGGCAATTGCATACACAAGCAACAGGCCAAGTTCAGCCAGGTAGTAGTCCTGCAATACGAGCGGCGCAGCAATCAGGAAGACCACAACCAGAGCAACGCGAATCTTCTCGCCAGTCTTAGCGAGAAACTTGATGTCATCGTTATACGCGGTCTTGAAAAGAAACTGCATCGTCTAGACCTTCTTCTGATAAGTCTGAACGATGAGCCCTTCGGGCCGCACGAATAATACGATGAGCATGACGACGTAAGCAGACACGCCCTTTATGCCCGGCAGGTAGTAGTCGGCGAATGGCTCAATGACACCTATTAATATGCAACCAAGCAAAGCGCCCGGAATAGAACCGAACCCGCCGACGATAGCGCCGGCCAGCGCTTTGATACCCAACAAGCCGATCGTTGTGTCAATTTGCGTAACGGGCGCAAGCAACGCGCCAGCAGCTGCCGCAATAAATGCGCCAATAGCCCAGGTAAACGACACGATTCGCTTAACCGGGATACCCATGTAATAGGCAGCAAGTTGGTTTTGCGATGCCGCCTGCATGGCGATGCCGTAGCGAGTACGACCGAAGAACAGGTAAATCGCGGCGACCAATATCACTGTCGCAACCATGATCGCAACGCGATCTGAATTGATCTCCACGAGATTGCCGATCGCGATCTTGCCGTCGAACGGCGTATCCAGCGATCGTGTGTTCCAGCCGAAAATCATTCCGGCAAGAGCGCGGAAGATAAAACCGAAGGCTACTGTCAGAATAAATACGCTGGCCTGCGACTCACCGATGATGCGGCGCATGATCTGGGCATCGATCAGGTAACCAACGGCAGCGATAGAAAGACAACCGAGCACGAATGCCGGCCAGAACCCCCAGCCTAGTGCCTCGGAGAAAGCGAGCACGGCGAAAGCGCCGAGCATCATGAATTCGCCATGTGCGAAATTAACGACTTCGGTCGCCTTATATATAAGTACGAAACCCAGGGCGATCAGCCCATAGGCACAGCCCTGGGCGATACCCGTAATCGCCAGATGTGCGATGTCACTGAGTGGTAACATAAGCCATTGTTTCTTATATTTTTTTCGTAACGGCAGACCCGAGCATAATACAGTATTCCGAAAGCACCCTGAAACTGCCAATTTGCGCTATGATTCGCGGCTCGCTCGCTGCGACCAGATCAAGGAAACACCATGCGTGAAATGCTGCAATTCTATATTGACGGAAAGTGGGTTGATCCAGTCAACCCGAACCCTCTGGACGTCATAAATCCGGCCACTGAAGAGGTGTGCGGGCAAATCAGTATTGGCTCCGCCGCCGACGTCGACATTGCGGTTGCCGCAGCAAAACGCGCCTTCGAGAGCTACTCGCAGACTACGCGCGACGAGCGCCTCAAATTATTACAAGCCATTCTCGACGAATACATCAAGCGCTTTGACGACGTTGCCGAAGCGATCATGGACGAAATGGGCGCTCCCTGGGAAGTCGCGAGTGGTGCTCAAGCCGCCAGCGGCACGCAACATATCAAGGCAGCGATTCGAGCTCTGAAGAGCATGGAGTTCGAGAGCAACAGCCGCGCTACCCTGATCGTCAAAGAGCCCATCGGCGTATGCGGTCTGATCACGCCCTGGAACTGGCCGCAGAATCAAATTGCCGTAAAAGTTGCACCAGCGTTAGCCGCCGGCTGCACGATGATATTGAAGCCGAGCGAGATCGCACCTTTTGATGCTTACATATTCGCCGAAATTCTCGACGCCGCAGGTGTTCCGGCCGGCGTATTCAATCTCATTAATGGCGACGGACCTGGCGTTGGCACGGCGCTCAGCGTGCATCCTGACATCGACATGGTTTCTTTCACAGGTTCAACGCGTGCCGGGATACTCGTTGCACAGAATGCCGCACCGACCGTCAAACGCGTTGCTCAGGAATTGGGTGGCAAGTCGCCGAATATTTTGCTCGAAGACGCGGACTTCGAAAGCGCTGTGAAAGCTGGCGCCGCCGAAGTGTTTTTCAATACAGGTCAATCCTGCGATGCGCCGTCACGCATGTTGGTGCCGAAAGACCGCATGGACGAGGCAGCTGCATTCGCAGCATCTGTTGCTGACGCGACTGTCGTCGGCGACCCACGCGGCGAAGGCGTTGAAGTTGGGCCGCTGGTTTCCGAATTGCAATGGAACAAGGTGCAGGGGTTGATTCAAAAAGGCATCGATGAAGGCGCAACCCTGGCTGCAGGCGGCGTTGGGCGTCCTGATGGTCTTGATAAAGGCTATTATGCGAAACCAACGGTGTTCGCGAATGTCAGTAACGATATGACAATTGCTCGCGAAGAAATCTTTGGGCCCGTTGTGGCGCTCATTCCTTATGAGGACGAGGAAGATGCGATCCGAATCGCCAACGACACGCCGTATGGTCTGGCCAGCTACGTCTCATCGACTGACATGGAGCACGCACGCCGCGTTGCCTCGCGTCTGCGCACGGGCATGGTGCACATCAATAACGCCAATCTCGATGCAGGCGCCCCGTTCGGTGGCTATAAGCAGTCAGGCAATGGCCGCGAATGGGGATCTCATGGCCTCGATGAATTTCTCGAAGTAAAGTCAATTTGTGGCCTCGAATAGAAACAACGTAATGGACAATCGGAACAATAAAATGAGAAAGACGCTCCTGCTCTTGAGCTGCACCGCGATGTTTGCATTAGCTGCATGCACCGGAGAATCAAGCCGACCGACCGCTTCCGGCACTGCGGGCTTCCGAGCGATAAACGCAATGCCAACATCGCCTACTGTCACAATGCTGATTGAAGAACGTCTGGTAGCAAATGTCGATTTCAAAAACGCAACCGGCTCGTCAACATATGACGACCTCGATTACATCTTTAATTTTGAATTGCGACTTGCAGGTGATTTAACACGTACAAGGGTGGCCAGCGTTCCAGTTGAGACCGTTCGCGACATGCAATACACGTTTGTATTGACCGGCCCGATAGCGTCGCCAAACATCACGGTTTGGGAAGAGAGCCAACGCGAGTGGCTCGAAACAGACACAGTGTTTCAAGCGCGATTCGCACATGTAGCTGCATCGCAGGGTCCGGTCGACGTTTACTTCCTGGCGCCTGGCATTGCACCAGCCATCGGTTTGGAAGCGGGCACGCTTGCATTTGACGAACTGTTAGCAGCGGTCGACTACCCGGCAGGTGATTACATTATCTACTTCACGACGGCCGGAGATCCGAATGACATCCTGTTTACGTCGTCAACAGTGACGCCGCTGGTGCGAGCCGGGTTTACAATTTTTATCTTCGATACCGATGCCAACGACGTTGGTCCGCTTTCGGTTCGCTCGATTGATGACAACGGCAGTGAATCCCGCGTCGTGGACGTCGGCATAATGCCAACGGTCCGCTTCTTTCACGCATCCTCAGATCTCATTGCATCGGATGTCTACATAGATGAAATGTTGACCGACCAGATTTTGAACAATCACACTTTTCTTGATGTGACTGGCGACCTTCCGGTTGCGGCAGGGTCGTTCCCAATCACGTATACCGAGGCCGGCAATATCGGCAATATTCTGTATGAGGACACGACGAATTTCTTCGATGGCGTGCATAATCAATATTATGTGGTTGGGGAGATGGACGCCTATATCTCTTTGCTACTCGTACCTGATCGCCGCTCGGTAGAAACACTGGTCAAATTCAGTTTTTTGCACACAGCAACAAATCATGACTTGGTCGACTTGTATATCGTCGAACCCGGTACAGATATTGCTGAGGCGCTACCGCGTTTTTTCAATCTGTCCGTTGGCATTTCGCCAGTTTTGGTAGACCTACTCGAAGGTGATCTCGAGCTATACCTCACTCCCTCAGGTGAGACGACCGTTCTGGCAGGTCCGATCGCGATCAGTCCGGTATATGGGGACGTGCTCGACTATATTTCTTACAACAATGTTGACCCGGCGATTGCCGATCTGGTCGCTATTCCGCTGCCCTGACGCCAGCAAAAATCCAATTCGCGAGCAACACCGCAACAACGCCACCCGCCAGCTGTGCTGCAACAAAAGCCGGTGCGTGCGCGGGCAGAATTCCCGAAAATGAGTCGGTCAGTGTACGCCCGATCGTAACTGCGGGATTCGCAAAACTCGTGGATGCCGTAAACCAGTAAGCCGCCGTAATATAAAGGCCGACAGTCGGAGCAACGACTCGAGTACCCCAACGCAATGTACCCAGAATTGCGAATACCAGACCAAACGTCGCTACAGCTTCCGAGAACCACTGCGCCTCGCCCGTTCGAGCATGCTCTGAGGTTTGCAGCAGGCTGACATCGAACATCGCGTGGGCGACCCAAACTCCGACAATCGCCGCAGCGATCTGCACAGCAATGTACAAGCCTCCTGTAGCAACGCTGATGTCTTTTCGGATCGCGAAAGCCAGCGTTACGGCAGGATTAAAATGTGCACCTGAAATCGGGCCAAACATCAAAATGATGACGACGAGAATAGCGCCTGTCGGAATCGTGTTGCCGAGCAAGGCGATTGCAGCGTTTCCGCCTGCAAGATTCTCCGCCATGATGCCCGAGCCGACAACGGTCGCCAGAAGCAGCGCCGTACCCACGGCTTCTGCCGTCAATTTTCGTGACAGCGAAATCGATTCAGGCACAGCAGCGCGTCTCGTCCGATTCTGGCACACCGTCCGAACCATAGTGGGTGTTCTGTCCGTGCGTCACGAACGTTTCCCAGGCTACCTGATCGGGATCGCGAACCCAGGTTTTCGATGACGACGCATAGCAGCATTCGGCAGCTGGTTGTTCGAAAGTCTGCTCGCCTGCCGCGTACAAGCGTTCCTGAATTTCACCAAGCTCGGGCATGCTCTCCGCCTGCAAGCCGATATGGTTGATTCCGCTACTCCGTGACGATTGGGAAATTGCAAAATTGATGCGCGGATCTTCGAGCATCCACTTCGCATATTCATCTTTGTGCACGCTCGGCGCCTGGCCAAACAAGGTCGTGTAAAAGTCGATCGACTTATCCAGATCGGCAACGGCAAGATTGACGTGAAATCGTTTCATGGCTTAATACTCCTCAGTTGTTCATCGATGCTGCAATCGGCTCGCACAATTCAGCCTTCCGACCACAGCAGTCTTCCATCAGATACAAAATCAAGCCGCTAAGCGCAGCAAAATTTGCACGGTAGATAATGTGCCGGCCATCGCGTTGGCTCGCGATGATCCCGGCTCGCCCCAGTTTGTTGAGATGGCTGGACATCGTGT
The DNA here is from genome assembly GCA_051007995.1 of Woeseiaceae bacterium. GTDB lineage: Bacteria > Pseudomonadota > Gammaproteobacteria > Steroidobacterales > Woeseiaceae > UBA1847. Next base: position 6,476 of record JBPCYB010000034.1, read on the forward strand.
TTTGCAGTGCGCCCATCTGCTCGGCGATCTCGCCGGCAGACATACCATCGGACCCGGCCCGAACGAGTAATCTGAACACCCCAAGTCGGGTCTCGTGGGCGAGCGCTTCAAGCGAATCAACAGCCATGTTTATATCCATATATCGAGAATAGTCGATATATTGATGATCGTCAACCGCAGGTTTGAATGAGCGGGTCTTAATTGGCCGTGGCAGCCTCGATATAGGCAGAACGGTCGTTCGCGGCGTCTTCCTGGGAGATCGACTTGGCGTTATACATGGCCTCATCCGCAACACTGATCAGGTGCCAGAGTTCCTCACCATGTTGCGGCATCAAGGCAATACCGACACTCGCAGAGCAGGTAATTTCCTCACCTTGAATAATGTAAGCCTCGGACGCTGTCACAACCAGTCGCTCTGCGACATGCTTGGCATCCTCAATATTGACGCCGGGCAGGACGATAGCGAACTCATCGCCGCCCAGGCGACCGAGCACATCTTCGGGTCGCAGACAGAATTCCAGGCGATGCCCAAATGCTTTTAGTAGCGCATCACCTGCCTGGTGACCAAATCGATCGTTAATGCTCTTGAAGTGATTCAGATCGAGGTATAACACGGCGCCTATATCGTGCGCGCGCACCGACGTTACGCCCTCTTTCTCGAAGCCACGCCGATTCAAAACACCGGTCAGCGGGTCTCGCAATGCATCGGCCAGCATTTTGTCCTCATTGTGCTTGCGCTGGGTGATATCGAGAAGCGTGACACTGAAATCCTCGCCAATGGGTTCACCGGAAATACGCAACCACGCGCGGCCATTGTGAGTTTCTGCCGCGGTTTCGTAGCTGACCGTTGAGCGACGGCCGGATTCGCCTTCGAAATGTTCGATGAGTTTCTCAGGGTTGAGTTGCTCGAGCTTGTCGAGCGGCATGCCCACCAGCGTTCCCGAACCTGTGCCCAGATAGGACTCGGCCGCACGATTCGCGAACACGCAGCGAAAACGTCGGTTCTGGTCGTTGACATCACGCGCAAATCGCAACATACCATTCGACGATGTCTCGATTAGTGTCCGAATCAGATGTTCATTGTCGGCAAGTTTATCAAGCGCATTGCGTCGCTCGGTTACGTCTCTGCAAACGACGACAAGACCCAGCTCCTGCCCTTTAGGTCCGGTCAGCGGGCGCGAACTCAATTCATACACATGCTCGTCGTCCATGCGTAAAGTTTGCGTGAGATCGAGTTCATTTGCCTTCTTCAGCAACGCTCGCGCTTTCGGGAAATTCTCCCAGAGCTGCTGCCCTAAAAGTTCAGATTCGGTGGCGTCGAGAAATTCCTGTGCGGTCTTGTTGACGCAAATAATCGTGTCGTTGGTATCGAGGACGATAATCGGATCACGCACATGGTGAAACAGGGTTTCGTAAGCGAGCGGACTGAACTCATAGAATCGCAGCGTTATGCTTGCGTACCAATAGACCGGCAGTAATACCACCATAGTCAACGACGTAAACGGAAAGCCGACCGGTCCCAAACCAAGGTAATTATTGCTGATGCTGACCACAAACGGCATCAACGCACAAACGATCAGCACTATGATTGTCTGCCGATGTGCCGGCGCGATCGTCGGTAAGCGGCTTACCAATGATATTACAGTGTAGATGAACAAGCCGTACATGAACGGCGCGTGCACGCGATTGAACCAGTAGTGCTCGGACAGATCTGTAAAAACAAGACCAGCTTCGGCTTCGACAACCGACCAGATGATATTGTGCATCGGGTTAGTAAATGCCAACACCGTGGTCGCGATCGGGATGACCGACAGCATAGCGACGAAAATGGCGCTTGGCGGACCTACGGTATATTCGCGATAGACGACGTAAAACGCGATCGGCAGGAATCCGGATGCGAAATATGACAGGGTGCGGCCGATGCCATAAATGTTTGGGTCCTGGGTTCCGTAGGAAAACGCTGTTCCCGCAACGAGGACCCCGATCAGGAACATGAAGAACGCGATTATGCTGTTCGCATTCTGCGGCGACGAGCGTGCAACACGTATCGCCAGCCCGAGATAGAACACGGCTGCAACAGCGAATGCGGGGCGCAATGCGACATCGAGAATCTCGAACATCACTTCGCCCCAGGCATAGAAATGTCAGTGTTACATGGCATCTCGCCATGCTATAGGCCGCGCAGACGACATAATGCGACCCAGGCCGCATTTTGACCTTAAAACCTTGAATTTAAAGGCCTTCTGCAGTGTCCTCGATCAAGGTATCGACGACCGACTGCAAGGCCTCTTCGGTGCTCGCACCCGAGGCCTGGGCGATCTCAAAGGTCTTCAACTGACGGTGAGCGCTCGTGCCACGCTCGAGAATAGTCCGGATGTGGCTGACCTCTTCGGTGCATCCGAGGGCGTCGGCGTCTTCGGCGATCAATCCAAGCATTTCCTCGAGCAATTCTTCGAAGGGAACGACGACACCCTTGGCAAGATCGATTAGACCTTCATCGAAGCTATAACGCATCGCGCGCCAGCGATTTTCGCGAATCAGCATTGGTGTGTAGATACGCCAGCGCTGGTTGTGAGTTCGCAAGCGATAAAGCATGCGCATGATGCAAACGAGCATCGCTGCCAACGCTACAGTGTCATCGAGGCGCGTGCAGACATCCATGACCCGAGTCTCGAGTGTTGGATAACGCGCACTAGGCCGCAGGTCCCACCATATTCGAGTTGCATCCTCGATCAAACCGGCGTCCATCAAGACTCGAATATGCCGCTGATATTCTGCGTAGCTCGCAAAGCGCTCAGGAATTCCGGTGCGCGGCAGCGCATCGAAGACCGTGAGACGGTAGCTCTTCAGGCCGGTATCGCGGCTCTCCCAGAATGGCGACGAACACGACAATGCCAATAGGTGCGGCAAGAAGTACGACATCTGATTCATCAGATCAATGCGTAACTCATCGTCGTCAATGCCAACGTGAACATGCATGCCACATATCAACAAGCGACGCGCTGCGGCCTGCATCTCCGAAGTCAGCGCTTCGTATCTGAGCTTCTGCGTTTGTTTTTGGTCGACCCAACTACTAAACGGATGCGTCGATGCAGCAATCGGCGCGAGACCGTGGCTGTTGGCAACGTCAACGATCACTTTGCGCAATCGTTGCAGATCGTCACGCGCTTCCTGAACGTTATTGCAGACCTTAGTGCCGATTTCGATCTGCGATCGCAGAAGTTCGGATGTAACCTGCGTGCCACACCCCTCCTCGCACTCCTTCATCAGGCTTTCGGGCGGGTCGACAATCAACGCGCGCGTTTCCTTGTCGACGAGCAAGTACTCCTCCTCGACACCCATCGTAAATTTTGGCCCGGACTTGTCCATCGCACTCCCCGATGTGATTAGTTTTGCTTACGCGGTTATTTTTGTATCACTGAGTCCAATTCTCGCAGGTATCGATTCGATGATCTTGTGCATAACAGCCGCAATCATCTCAACACCGGCGATGTCGTCGATCAGGTCCTGGCGGATTTCAATGCCGACGTGCGGAATCCCAATTTCCTCTGCATGATGATCGATCGTGAAGTCCTGCGGCGCCCTGCCGGAATATGGCTCGTTGTCTCCGGTCAGGTAACCAGCAGCGCGAAATCCATCGATGAAAATGTCGGATAGACGCGAGTCCTTATCCCAAAGTACGCCGACCTCCCACGCGCGAGACTCACCATTCAGCACTGGCGTAAAGCTGTGTACAGAAATAAATGCTGGTGGCGGACCGATGGACTGCAAGCGTTTGATCTGCTGATCAATCGCTTCGTGGTACGGCCAGTAAATAGCTTCGGCGCGGGCCTCTTTGTCCGCGGCTCGCATATTTCGATTGCCGGGGACCAGAATGCCGTCCCCAAATTCGAGGAACGCACCGGGGTCAAGCAATTCTCGATTGCAGTCAATGACCAGACGTGAGTACTGGGCAAGCACCGCGGTGATGCCAAGACTGTCGGAAAGGCATTCAGTGAGCGAACCTGCCCCGATGTCTATGGCCAAATGACAACGACGCGCGAACGGATCCAGGCCCATATCACCCAAGGCAGCAGGAAAACGGCAGCTGGCGTGATCGCAGACCAGCAATATCGGCGTCTCCGATACGGCATTGAGAATGTAGTACGGCGACGGTTCGCCGGCTGACAGAAGAGAATTTGAGTTGTTATTTGAGCCTTCGGGCATACGACTCAGTATACAGTCAGGCGAGCTGCTCGGCGAAACGATTGTTGCCCCACGGCTCGAACGATGCCACCGACGCGGGACGCGCAATATAGTAGCCCTGAGCAAATTCAACGCCTAGTGAACCCAGTTTTTCGAGGACCTTCTTGGTCTCGACACGCTCGGCAATCGTCTCAATGCCCATGGCGTGCCCTACTTCGCGAATGGCCTTGACCATACTTTCATCGACGGCGTCTTCGGCCACATTGCGAATAAACTGACCATCGATTTTCAAGTAGTCAACGGGCAGGTTCTTAAGGTACGTAAATGACGACAGGCCGCTACCAAAATCGTCGAGCGAGAACTTACAACCCAGAGCCTTCAATGACTGCATGAAATGTACAACTCGCGAAAGATTGGAGATTGCTGCAGTTTCAGTGATTTCGAAACAAATGGCACCGTTCGGCAGTTTCTGTTTCTCAAGTTCTTTAATGACATCCTCGAGGAACCGATCTTCGCTTAATGACGTACCCGAAAGATTGATCGCCAGCGTGTACCTTGCTTCGTCCTCGTCGCTTCGATCCGCGAGTTCTGCGAGAGCTTCGCGAATCACCCAGCGATCGAGAGTGGACATCAGGTTGTATCGCTCTGCAGCAGGGATGAACTGATCAGGATTAACCAGATTTCCATCTTCATCGCGCATGCGCAGTAGCAACTCGTAGTGACCGCGTGCTTTGTCACGATTCTTGCTGATGCCGATGATCGGTTGAAAGAACAATTCGAGACGATTTTCATCGACGGCACTACTAATTCGCGATACCCACTTCATTTCTTCATGGCGCAATGCGGTGTCACTATCCTGATACAAGTGAATCTGATTGCGGCCCATGTCTTTGGCCGAGTAGCACGCGACATCAGCTGAGCTCATCAAGCTCGCAACATCTTTGTTTTCGTTGCTAACCAGGACAACGCCGATAGAACAGCGCACTGTCGTAAAAGAATCTTTCCATTCGAAACGAAATCCCTCAACCTCGCAACGAATCGCCTCAGCGACTTCCATGGCACGCTCTTCACTACAACGTTCAAGCAATATACCGAATTCGTCGCCGCTCAAACGCGCCAGAACGTCGGTTGAGCGTATTTTGCCATGCACCATATCCGCGACACGCTTCAACAGCGCGTCACCCGCTGCATGACCGAATGTGTCGTTGACGACTTTGAACTGATCGAGATCGAGATACAGCAGTGCGTGCGTCAACTCCGGATTCGACCGAAAGTCGTCAATCGACGCCACGAGCCTGTTTTCAAACTCACGGCGGTTGATCAGGTCGGTAAGCGAGTCATGCGATGCCTGGTAACTTAGTTGACGGAACAGCCGCGTTTCTTTGCTCACGTCGTGGAAAACCATAACGGAGCCGATCAGGTTGCCGATTCGATCGCGAATCGGCGCGGCCGAATCCTGAATCGGAATTTCGTCACTATTCTTGTTAATCAATACAGAGTTATCGTCAAGCGTGATGACTCGATCTTCCTGCAAACAGCGCATGACCGGGTTTTCCACGGTCGCACGCGTATGCTCATTAATGATGGTCATTATTTCCGTGACCGGACGACCACGTACGCTGCGCATGTCGTAGCCGGTCAAATCCTGCGCAACCGGATTAATGTAGTCGACACAACCATCGGCATCGGTCGTGATCACGCCATCGCCGATCGATTGCAAGGTGACCTGAGCACGTTCCTTCTCTTCGAATACGCGTGTCTCGGCACGTTTGCGCTCAGTAATGTCAGTGATTGTGCCCTCGTGCGCAATGATGAATCCGTCATCGTCATACACGGCACGCGCATTCTCGAGCACCACAATCTCCGTGCCATCTTTGCGCCGCAGTCGATACTCGAAGTTCTTCACCAGACCTTCGGCTTCCAGACGTGCAAATACTCGCTCACGATCGATCGGATTGACATACAACATCGTCGTGTTGCCAATCCCCTTAAGATCTTCAGTACTGTCGAATCCGAGCATTTCTACGAGCGCCGGATTCGCGGCAATCAATTCACCATTGCGCGTCGCAATATAGACGCCGTCAACAACGTTCTCGAACAGGCCGCGATAGCGCAATTCAGAATTCTTGAGTTTGCTTTCGTCCAGTTGGCGCTTGATCGCGATGCCTGCGAGCCGCGCCATTCGACTAAGCTTGTCGAGTTCATCAGTTGTCGGTGCGCGTGAGGAATTGACATAGACATCCAGGGTGCCGAATACGCCGCCCGCAGCTCCATGCACGAGGAATGACCATGCCGCCGCGATATCGTGACTGGCGGCAGTCTTTGCGTGCGGTTTCCACGCTTCATCTGTGCCGAGGTCCGTAGTGATCGCATCCTCACGACGGTGCACGGCGGCACCGCAAGTGATGCTTGCTTCTGATACGTCAACAAAATCGAGCGCTAGCTTGAACGGCTCCGGCAAGCTCGGTGCCTGGGCGACATTCAGTGTCTTTTTCTTGGCGTCGATCTGCATAACTGCAGCTCGGAAGTCGTCATTGATTTTTTCAACACAGCGGCAGATCGCCCGCAACGTACGTGCGTACGGTGTACTGGCGGCGATCATTTCAAGAATCTTGTTTTGCGCATACGCGATCGTCTCGTCGCGCTTGCGATCTTCAATATTGGTTATCGATGCACGTATCAGTTGCGAGTCTCGTGACGGCAAACGACTGAAGCGCACCTCGCAGGGTATCTCCCGCCCCTTCGAATCCTGGTGCATCCACTCGAAAGTCGGATGCTCTCCCGCAAGTGCCTTGTCGACATAGCCACGCGTTACGCCGAAGGATGGCAGACCATCAGGCTGCATTTCCGGGCTGATTGCTTCGGGCCCGACCGACAGCAGACGCTGGCGCGACAGATTGAAAAGTTTGCACGCGTTTTCGTTGGCGTCGACCAAGCGACCTTTGTCGATATCGAAAACGACAATTGATTCTGGCGCATTTTCTACCAACGCTCGATAGCGCTCCTCGTTTTCCTTGAGTGCCGACTCGGCTTCCTGACGACCGGTCACGTCGCGCAGGCTGATCACGAAAATACGGCCCTCGCCGGCGGTGATAAAGCTGGCTGCGATCTCGGCGACGAATCCATCGCCGTTTGCTCGCATCGCCTCGATTTGTCCACCCTCAACTTGCGGCAGCGTAGCTTCGAGATTGGACATGAACGGCGTTAAGAAACGCTCAAGTGATTGCCCTTTGGCCTCTGGCAGAATGTGTTCGAGCTTTGAACCGATCAGTTGATCTCTGGTTAGCCCAAAGTAACGCGAACAAATCTTGTTGCAATTGCAGACGATGCCGCTTTCACTGACCGACAGCAGCGCTTCGGTAACGCTGTCAAAAATGGCTTCAATTGGTGTGGTGTTGGTCAGCGACTGTGTGATCGTCGCTTCCATTTTGTCGTAGTGCTGATCGATCAAATTCAATAGCTCGACGAAATCAGGTTTTTCAGTTCCCGATTCCTCCGTTGCCTTTTTGATTTTGTCGCGCAGATCCTTGTGCATTTATCGGCCAGCTCAGTCCATTGAAAACGGTAGCAGCCTCCAACTTTAGGATGTCTGCCTACAAGGGTCTGTGATCCAAAGCAGGTTTTGAAAGTTTTTTTGGGAAAAAATTCCCTAACGTAATCAATACGTTATGGTAAGAACGTGATGTGCTTTAGCTTTGCTGGCGATCGACCGGGATCAACTAAACATAAGCGAAACCCTGATCCCGATCTGGCTGGCTTCTATTCTTCAGCTGGTAGCGAGCGAATCAGATTGCCGTCGGCGTCGCTGGTGACGGTTCCGTTTTCAATGATCTGACGTGGCGCCTCAGGACCGACCTGAATGGGAACTGCGGTGACGGTCTGCATTGTTCCCGAATCCGTTTCGATGACTGCGGCAACGTTCAGGTACAAACGACCTTCACGAAGTGGAATCACTGTGACTTGTTGCGAGCTGTACTTATCGCCTGACGGCGGCGATATAGAAACAGTCGCAGACTGCGATTGCGGGAACTGCATCGCGGTCGGATCATTAACACGAAATGACACTTTGTACGGTTGCGTGCCCAACGTCGACTTGAGTTTTAGATCCACGGCAACCGCCTGGCCGACGATCGGCGTGCCGATGACGCTGTATTCAATCTGCACCGGACTTTGCACTTTCGAAGTACGTGCCTGCGAGCTATCCGGCTTGTGGCTGGCCACGGCAGCAGAACTTTCTGGCGTGCTGGCATTACTGCAAGCGCCCATAAGTAGCGCTGTGGCACTCAGGCTTACTATCATTAGCTTCATGGAATTCACCAAAACTCGTTACGGGGTTGGATCAAATCGAACGTTGAAACACACAACCGGTGGGTAGCTCGCTGGTCGTTCAGGATCAGCGTAACGCCAGTCGCGCAGATCGGCAACATAAGTACCAGCTTGCAAGAACGGCGTTGTGCCCGTCTCGGAGTTCTCAGCAGGACTGAAAAAGTCGATCAGGAATCCGCCGTTGAAGATGAGGCGCATGTCCGGATCGCTTTGATCGCGATCGTCGGGATCCGGTGTGATCGGTGTCGGCGTTGTCGACGTGATTGAGACGTTGTATTCATCAGCGACGGGTACGTCCAAACGTATGTAGCGAAATTCCGAGAGCTTATTGCCATCTTTTTCGGCCCGCGTGTCGAACTGGCTGTTCGAGCAAATATTGGTGGTTGTACCGTCAGCGACCATATCGACGTAGATGGGCAGTACATCCGTGGTGGCCGTGGCCTGGTTAGTCTCGTTCGTGCCCCATATGTCCAGCTGAACACCATCTACGGTTTGTTCGTCGCCGAGTTGCGAATCGATTAACGCATCACCCGTGGCGTCGGTAATCGCTCTAAGCTCAGTCGCATAAGTATGCAGATTCAGGAACGCCGGTGAGGTTTCGACATTTTCGAACGCCTGATCAAGCAGCGATATGTCGATTGAGCCAGTATCGGTTCCTTCACTGTCGGTGTCCCATAGATCGTAGATAAAGCGTACGACGCTCACTTCGTCATACCAGCCCTGGCCGCCAAATGGACCACCTTCCGCATTAATTTCGAAGCCGCCATTGGTGCCGGGTACGCCAGTCTCGCAGTAGCTTGGATCGTTGTGCACCATTGCTGCGAACGCCGTCGGCCAGCCTTCGTTAAACGCCAGGCGTGAATCCAGCCGGTCTCCAAGAAAGTGTGTGCCACCCGGTGAGTCAGAACGTAGTAATACGTCGTCCAGAAAATGGCCCCATTCATGGACGACGATATGGTCATCGAATTCATCAGTGTCATCATTCGCATCACCGGTGATAAAGAGCGAATCAGCGCTGAAAATATAAAATGACCCGCCGATCTCGCCGGTGTCGATATTGAAATCGGTAATGTCGGTTGTGTTGTTGACGCTCCAGAACGCGTCCAGCGGCGGAAACACGCTGTCCGTGTTGTACGTAATCACGAACTGCATCGCTGAATAGATCGCATCGAGGATCGCGAAAGGTGCTGCAGCACGCGTACCGGTATAGCTGTTACCGCCCCATCCTGTGCCGGCGAGCAGATCGTGACTGACGTTGGCATTCCCCGTATTAAACAAGGCCCCGTCCAGCGCATACAAAGGCCGAACACCCAACGCCGGCGGCGTCGCACTATTGTCGAAATTGTCGCGTATCTCGACATCCCAGCCCGGCACGTTGCCATTCTTGGCTTCAGCGAGCACCCGAACACGTACCATCGTATTCGCGTTGACGCCGGCAAACGAGTACGCGCCTGCAAGGCTCGAGGTTGTCCGGGCCAGTTCAGCACCCGTCTGGCTCAACAGCACAACGGTTGCACCGCGAATGGGTCGCGCCGTGGTCGCGGCGAAGTTAAGGCCGAAACAACCTGCATTGGGCGGCACAAACTCGTAACTGACGGCGCCCGACACGATTACAGTCGTGCCCGCGCCCGGCGGCGTAATCCCGCCGCCGTCGCCACCGCCGCCGCCACCGCAGGCAGCCAGTGTCAGAACGGCTAAAAAGCCCAAAACCAGGTGTTTCTTAGATTTTCCAGGCACTTAATGCTCCGCTATCACATAATATTGTGCGATACAGGTCCGTATTAGAATAACCAGTATTGATAAACTTTGTCCTTTGAACGAGCGCAGGGTTCACAAAACCGCGCGATATTTTGAGCATTGTCCGCATGGCAAAAAACAGTATTCTCGTAACAGGCGGTGCCGGTTATATAGGTAGCCACGTTGTCAGGCAACTTGGCGCTGCCGGTGAAAACGTTGTAACCCTCGATAATTTGTCCACGGGTTTCGAGGCAGCAGTGACGGCCGGCGAGCTTGTCATTGGTGACACGGGCGATGCCGCCCTGCTCGACCGCCTGTTTGCCGACCACCAGATCGATACGGTCATGCATTTCGCGGCCCATACGATCGTTCCCGAATCGGTCGCTGACCCCTTGAAATACTACGGCAACAACACGGCAAGCAGCCGCACCTTGCTGGAGCGCGCCCACGCCCACGGCGTCAAGCATGTTGTCTTTTCCTCGACAGCAGCCGTCTACGGGGTGCCGAAAGATGCCAAGTGCAGTGAATCGACGCCGACACGACCCATCAACCCATATGGCAGTTCGAAGCTCATGACCGAATGGATGCTACGCGATCTGGAACTCGCAGGCGGTCCAAGTTACGTCGCCCTGCGCTATTTCAACGTCGCCGGATGCGAACCAGGCGGAACTATCGGCCAGTCAACACCGAAAGCGACTCTGCTGGTCAAAGTTGCCTGCGAAGCGGCTGTCGGCAAGCGTGCTGGCATATCTATCTTTGGTACCGATTACCCGACGCCGGATGGCACGGGCTTACGCGACTATATCCACGTCGAAGATCTTGCGTCTGCGCACCTCGATTCGCTCAACTACCTGCGCGACGGCGGCAAGTCGAGCACGATGAACTGCGGTTACGGCCATGGCTATAGTGTGCGTGAAGTACTGAGCGCCGTTGAACGCGCCAATGGCGAGGCTTTGAATATCACCGAGGAGCCACGACGCGCGGGTGATCCGCCTGAACTGGTCGCAGCGACAGAAAAAATTCACCAGGTGCTCGGTTGGATGCCCGAATACGACGACCTCGACACCATCGTGCAAACCAGTCTCGACTGGGAACGCAAAATCGCTGCCCAGGATCCAAGCGCTTACTGGCCTGCTTGAGCTACACTGGCATGATGAAATTCCGCCGCCCACGATCGCTTAACGGCCTGATACTTGTTGGGTTTGGGCTTGTTGCACTACCGCTGCTCGTCGCCGTTGTCTGGGCGCTCGTCAATCTCGACCGCCTGGCGGAGCAGAGCGAGGAAATTGTCTTCACGGGTGTTGCCGCAGCCGAGAACAATCGCAAATTAACCGAGCAACTGGGCGCACTCGATCGCGTCGCTCGCCAGCATGTGGTTTTGCGCAATGCCGACAGTCTGCAAATTATGCAGCAGGATCTGGCTTCACTTGAGCAGGCCTTAGACGACATGCGCCCATTGACCGAGCTCGCCGGCGCGACGCCGATGCTGAGCTCGATCGGAACCTCTGCGCGCCGAACCGTCTTGACGCTCTCCTCGCCCGACGCGGCCAACGAGGAGGTGCAGGCAGCGATAGACAATTTTGGACGCCTGCGGCAACGAGTCACCGAACTCACAACCATACTCAGCGCGCACGTGGACAATATGCTGAGCGAATTGCAGGAAAGCACACGCAAAGCGCAACAGGTTTCAGCGTGGCAGGTTGCCGCCCTCGTGCCAGGTACAGTCGTCCTGGTGCTGTTCTTCACATTACTTGTAGCAAGACCCATCCGACAACTCGATTCTGCCATCAGCCAGCTTGGACAAAGCGGCTTTGCCGCTCCCATCGAGGTGAAAGGACCACGCGATCTCGAACGCCTTGGCCGGCAACTCGAATGGCTGCGCATGCGCCTGCTCGAACTCGCGCAGGAAAAGAATCGATTCCTGCGGCACATGTCGCATGAATTGAAGACACCGCTCGCGAGCATTCGCGAAGGTACTGAGCTGTTGCTGGACGGCACGGTCGGAGACCTCGATCAGCCACAACGCGAAGTTGCAGATATCCTGCGAATGAACGGCCTCAAACTGCAGCAGCTGATCGAAAACCTGCTGAGTTTCAGTGCCTGGCAAACACGAACAGAAGTCCTGACGCTGTCAGATTTCCCCGTGCGTGACCTCGTCATTTCTGTAGCCAAGGCACAACGGCTTGCCTTGCAGTCGGCAAATATTCAGTTAAAACCTGAAATTGACGATATAACTGTGAACGCAGATCGGGAAAAAATCCGTACGGTGCTGGATAATCTCCTGTCGAATGCGATCAAGTTCACACCACGGAGTGGCTTGATCACAATTCGGGCGTACAAAACACCGACGAGTTTTGTGCTTGAGTTTGGCGATACAGGACCAGGCATACCGGAGGAAGAAAGTCCGCGAATTTTTGAGGCTTTTTTCCAGGGGCGGCGCGAACAAGGCGGTCAGGTCGCAGGTACAGGCATTGGCTTGTCGGTAGTACTTGAATGCATCCAGGCTCATGAAGGTACGGTAGAGTTGGTTGGTACCGGCGAATTTTCAGGCGCGCATTTTCGGATAGAAATTCCGCAACAGCGCGTAATACAGGAACAAAAGTTGGCGGCAAATGCTTAACTCGACAATGACAACTCGGACGACACGCATAGCGGCAGCGATCGTAGTCATTGCGACGCTCGCGGGCTGTTCGCAAACCAAGAGTTTTGTTTCGTCGATGCGCAAGTCGCCGTCATCGACAAGTGAGCCGATAATTCTGGGCGCTCCGGATGCCGAACAGTACTTGCAGGAAATGTACGACCTGGCAGCAGGCGACCCGGCGACGCAGGCCGAAATCTACGCGGACGCTGAGTACGGATCAAAACTGACACCCGGCCCGCAAACCAATCTGCGCTTCGCGCTGGTCCTCGCAACGCCCGGACACGGCGAATACAACCCGGAAGCTGCGCAGCCCATCTTGCGCGAGTTGCTCGTGCAGACCGCATTGCTGACCCCGGCGGAAGTCGCGCTCGCCACGGTCAACCTGAAGTCGGTCGAAGAGCAGATCGTCCTGAGCTCTGAGGCACGCCGCGCGCGCGCCACGAGCTCTCGTGCTGCAGCTACTGAAGAAGCGGCCAGAAGCCAGCGCCTGGCAATTGTTGAAGCCGAAAATCGCCGTCTGCGGCGCGAACTGGACGAGGCCGAACAAAAGCTCGACGCGATAACCTCGATCGAACGCTCAATTAGAGAGCAAGAGTAGCCACAACGCTCCTTGCCGACTTAACTAAATCCCTCTAACCTTCCCGCTATGCCAAATAATGCCCCTGCAAAAGGCAAGATTCTGCTCGTCGATGACGATCCGGGCCTGCTGCGACTCCTCAGTATCCGCCTGCGTGCCGAAGGCTACGATGTCGAGGCCGTTGAGAGCGCTCACAAGGCGCTGGCGACGCTGAATCGCTTCAGCCCTGATCTGGTCATTACTGACCTCCGGATGGATAAAATGGACGGTATCGGGCTGCTGAAGGAGCTGCAGACCCGCTCACCCGGCCTGCGCGTGGTTATCATCACCGCGCACGGTACGATTCCGGACGCCGTTGTGGCGACCCAGAGTGGTGCCTTCGGCTTCCTGACCAAACCGATCGATAAAGACGAGCTCATGGTGACCGTCGAGAAGGCATTGAAGGTGTCGGGCTCGGCCGAGGTCGAAGAAGGCTGGGCGGCTGAGATCATCACCCGCAACCAGGGCATGAAAGAAATCCTGCAGCAGGCCAAGATGGTTGCCGCGACAGACGCACGCGTATTGATCACGGGCGAGAGCGGCACCGGCAAGGAATTGCTCGCTCAGGCCATTCACAAAGCCAGTCAGCGGCACGACAAACCGTTTGTCGCGATCAATTGCAGCGCAATGGCCGAGAACTTGCTTGAATCTGAATTGTTTGGTCATGAGAAAGGCGCATTCACAGGCGCAACACGCAGCCACGACGGTCTGTTTCAATCGGCCGAAGGCGGCACGCTGATGCTCGATGAGATCGGTGACATGCCGATGCGTTTGCAGGTCAAGTTGTTGCGCGTACTTCAGGAAAACCAGGTACGCCCGGTTGGCAGCACCGAGGCATTGCAGGTCGACGTGCGCGTAATATCGGCGACCCATCGCGATCTCCAGGATCTGATGCGCGAAAATAAATTCCGCGAAGATTTGTACTACCGATTGAATGTCGTGAACATCAAGTTGCCGACGCTCGATGACCGGCGCGAAGATATTCCGTTACTGGTTGCCAACTTTCTACAATCGATCGCGAAAGAAGCCGGCCAGGAGCGCAAAGTGTATGCGCCGGAGGCGGTTGAAATGCTTGTGACCGCGGAATGGCCGGGCAACATTCGCCAACTCTACAACGTGGTGCGACAGAACGTCGCATTGTCACGCTCCCCCGTCATCAGTGGTGAGCTTGTGCTGCAATCGCTCGGTGAACACGGTGGCAAGCTTGCATCGTTTAGCGACGCACGCGATGAGTTTACGCGTAACTACTTGTCACAGATTCTGCAAATTACAATGGGAAATGTCAGTCAGGCGGCCAGACTTGCGAAACGCAATCGCACGGATTTCTACAAACTGCTGGCACGCCACGATCTGAATCCGGACCAATTCAAAACGCGCTAGTTGTCACCGTCAGTCGTCGTCCGTAATCGTAATCGTCACGCTCTCGGTATCGAGT
>JBPCYB010000035.1:0-18529 GCA_051007995.1 Woeseiaceae bacterium
TTCGTTCGGACTTCGCCGACTACGGTTACAAGCACGGCGTCCCAATGGGTGGCGATATCACTGCCGCACCTGACGATGCATCGCCGCGGTTCCTTGTTCGCGCCGTTCGCGACCCGGACGGAGCCAATTTGGACCGCATCCAGGTCGTCAAAGGCTGGGTTGATAATGACGGCGCGACACAGGAACGAGTTTTTGACATCGCCGCTTCAGACGATCGAGAAATAGGCGACGACGGCAAGTATCCTGCGGTTGGTAGCACTGTAAACCTTGAAGAAGCCAGCTATAACAACTCCATCGGTGACGCGGTGATGTCCGCCTATTGGGAGGATCCAGAATTCGATCCGCGTCAGCGCGCTTTCTACTACGTGCGAGTCATCGAGATACCAACGCCCAACTGGGTAGCGTACGACATGAAGGCTTTTGGCGTTAGTGCTCCGAACGGTTCCAGCCCGGAAGATTTCGTTCATCAGGAACGCGCGTATACCTCGCCAATCTGGTACACGCCCTAATCGATCTGTGTTCAACAAGAAAGCCGCCATCATTTGATGGCGGCTTTTCTATATCCAGTACACTGATTCTATGAAAAAACTGTTAAGAGAACCCCTGCTCCATTTCCTGGTTATAGGCTTCAGTTTGTTCTTGCTGTTCGAACTCGTCGCCGAGGACGATGCGGCCTCTAGTCAGAAAGTTATCAATGTTAACCAGGACACATTGCTCACTTTCCTGCAGTACCGGTCGCAATCATTTCAACCTGAAATTGCGACTGCACGTTTGAACAACATGTCAGATGAAGATCTCGAACGCCTGATCGCCGACTTTGTGAGAGAGGAAGCATTGCATCGGGAAGCGCTTGCGCTCGGCATGGATCAAAACGATTACATCATCAAACGACGCCTCGTGCAGTCGATAGAATTCATTACTGCGGGGTTTGCGACAGCCGGCGTCGAGCTAAATACCGATTACCTGGCGTCCTATTACCAGACGAATCGTCGAAACTACGCAATCGATCCTTACGTGACATTCACACACGTGTTCTTCAGCACCGAAATTCACGGTCGTGATGCCGCATTCGAACTTGCACTGGCCAAACTCGACGAACTTAACGACCAGAATGTTCCGTTTGAGGGCGCAACACGACACGGCGATAGATTCCTTTACTCGCTCAACTACGTCGAACGAGAACCCGGCTACATCGCAAGCAACTTTGGACAAACAATGGCTGAGGCTGTTTTCGCGCTTGAAGCAAATGAAGGCGTTTGGCAGGGGCCACTCGAGTCCGCCTACGGTTTTCATCTTGCCTTGATGCTGCAGAAAACCGAAGCACGCATTCCAGCGCTTGAAGAGGTGCTGGATACCGTTCGCTACGATGCCGAGCGTGACGCCGTCGAGGTCTTGAAAGACGAGGCGATTCAAACCATCGTCGATGCCTATGAAGTGCGTCGCAACTTCGAGCGACCGCTGGCTGATTCAACTCAATGAAAATCTCACGAACGTCACTCGCACTCTTGCTACTGTTGTCAGGGTGGGCAGCGCAGGCACATGACGCTAGACCTAATTTTGTACAGATCGTCGAAAGCGAGCCGCTGATACTTACCGTCTCATGGAAAGTGCCGGCCAGTGTACCTGGGGCCGCGCTTCCGTTTCCGACACTACCAACGGACTGCATTGCGGAGCGCCAACCTATCTGGCAACAGGCAGGCGCAGAATATCTCGGCCAGCAAAACTACCAATGCAATCAAAGCTTGTCGGGTCGTCTTGTCGGTATTCAGTTTCCTGCGGCCAACCCATCACTGTCGACGCTTTACAAGATCAGACTCGCCAACGGCGAAGAACACCTCCGCATCCTCGGCCCGAACGAGGCAGAATGGACGGTCCCGGATGCGGCGAGCCGATTCACCGTGGCGACTCAATACACGCGTTTGGGCATCGAACACATATGGGTCGGAATTGACCATCTACTTTTTGTCGCCTGCCTTCTATTTATTTCAGGTACAACGCGGCGACTACTCATAACAATCACCGGCTTCACCATTGCGCACTCGATCACTCTCGCGCTCTCTGCACTTGACCTCGTGCGTATAGCCACGCCGCCAGTCGAAGCCGTTATAGCACTTAGCGTCGTATTCATGGCCTGGGAAATCGCTAAGGCAGACAAGACCTCGCTCACCTACCGATATCCGGTTGTGGTTTCCTCGTCCTTTGGACTGCTACATGGCTTTGGCTTTGCCGCTGTACTTCGCGACATCGGATTGCCGCAGATCGAATTGCCAACGGCGTTGCTGTTTTTTAACGTCGGAGTGGAGATTGGTCAGATTCTATTCGTCGCTGCCCTTGTCGCAGGCTTCTTAGTGCTGCGGCCTGTCTTCGCAAAAATACTGCGATCGCCGCAAGACAAGGTCACTCACTGGTCCGCGCTAACGACACCTGCCAGCTATCTGGTGGGCAGCATCGCGTGTTACTGGATGATCGATCGGGTCGCAAGTTTCTGGACCTAGTTATAACCGATTGAGATAAACGCCGCCGGTCCGTGGTGGCGTATTTTGACGTATCCGTTTATGTCTCGATCACTCGATCTCAACTTCGTATCGTAGATCGTGTACCCCAAACCAAAACTAGTACGCTGGCCAATGCGGCGTTGAATATCGACGGATGCGTAATTCATAGATCCTTCGTATTGATCAAAATCGCTGCGAAACAACTGCAGCTTCGCATTGACAGTCAACTTCTCTTTCAAAAATAAAGACGCGAATGCGCCAATAGTCGGCAACGGCGTAGCCGCGTTCGAACGCTCCGCCTGACCTGACGCAATTGATGTGATCTCCGTGTCGAGGCTCGTGTAATGAAAGCCACCCAAGATACCGAATTCTTTTTGTGCATCCCTGATCAGCGAGTAACCGTAGCCAAGCGTCATCGTCTTCGCCGCGATACGACTGTTAACTTCGGTCCCTGCGGCGAAACTCCCATCCCCGAAATCGATATCGTCTTGTAAGGTTACGGTGGAGTTACGGGTTAGTTCGAAGAAACCTATCTCGAGTCGATGATAGTGGCCAAGACGCAACGTTCCGTCGAGTTGCAGCACTGTCTTTTCTCCAGGTGCGCCGAGGATTTCCTCGATATCCACGGCGAAACCCGGCACGCCGTTTGACGTGTCTCTTGTAACCTGACTGTCGATACGATCGCGGAACGCGCCGACTTTAAGATCGAATCGCGGTGCCATCGGCGACGACCCATCGTAATCCCGCGGCTGAAAAATGTCGGCATTGTAGGCGACTCCAACTGTGGCCGACCAAATGCGATCGCGATCGACAATTGGACTGCCGGAGATTTCGGAATCCAGTAGTTCGACGCCCACGCGGCCCGACAGCAGCCAATTGTCGTTCAGTGCATAGCCCCAGCGAATCCTGGCTGCGGTATTCATCGCAGAATCCGGTGTGTATTCAGGACGAGATGCAGTCGCCTCGGCTACGGTCACTGAATAGTAGTATTCGGCATAGTCGCTACTTTGAAAGATAGCTTCGACTGACGGTATGAAGTAACCACGTGACCATTCAAGTGGCAATGACACAGCGAACTGACTAAGGCTACCGCTGTGTCTATCGGTCGGCTCGACAAAAGTCGTCCAGTTCAGATGCACAGGCCAGCCACGATAACCGATCGTTGCTCCGGTTTCGATTGCCCATTTGCGCGCTGCGATCCCCATGAGCTGCTCGGAATTGTGGTTACCGAGGCCAAGAGTTTGCACTCTCGCTATTGCACCAAGTTCCCAACCGCCATCACTTATCCAACGCGCTCCAAGACCACCGTCGCGAATCAGGAACCAGTCTTTCGTGAACGCCGAATCCCGGAAAGAGGTCAGGTAAGGATAGGCAATGGTGCCGTTATTGGCACCAACGTAAGGGTTTTGCTCAGACGAGATCGCTATACCGAAGGCATAGTCGTTCAGATCATAGTTTCGAATGTAGTCGAGCCATGTATCACCTAATGCTGCATTCGAAGCCAGCAACAAGCCCGCGGTCGCCGCGGCAAGACGCACTATTTCGTGTCTTGAAGCATCATCGAGGCAAATTCGACGTGCACATCGAAACCTAGTCCGCCGAGTTCCTCGGCACACTGATCAGACACCGTGCCCAACAACCAGATTTCACGCGCTTGATCTTCACCACCGAGACCCGCGTACTGAGTGGCCGCCTGCGCGATCGTATCGGTCCAGTAAACGTGGTCGGTCGCGAACGCGAGTACCTGTGTGCCAGTCTCTAACGTCGCACTGGGAATTGCGGCGTTTGAGTCGACTTCGGCTATTGAGTTCTGATTGAGGTGATACCACGCCAGAATTGTCACTGACTTGATAAAAAATTCGATCTCAGCTTCGGTTTCCGGGTTCAGTGATTGTCTGAGTATGCCATCCCGGCCATTGACGCCCTCAAGCTCGGCGATTGCAGCAGTCAACAAGGTTGTTTGCGATGGTGTCAGACGTGAGTTGTCCAGGTATTGCTCAATCAGCTCCTCGTCGGCACCTGTGGCCAGCAGCCGCGACTGATTAAGATCTCGAAGTTCATACGGGTCCTTGCCCCAAACGGCTTCGTTTACATCGCCAATGATATCGGCCCCGGGAATTTTAGGTATACCGGCAAATCCCATACCGAATTTGCCAAGCCGCTCCGCCCAGGCAAGCTCTTTGATGGCTGACTGCAGCACCGTGTTGCTCGAATACGGATCGGTGCCTAGCTTTCGCGCCCAGTTACGCTGCGCCTTGTCGACGCCCATGTAGCCCTCGGTTAGATCCACCGCCGCATCGGTGGTGCTCTCCTTCTCGCCATCCTGGTCGCTCTCTTCCTCGCCATCTTCCTTGTCATCTCCTGCAATGAATTCCTTACTGGCATCAACCGCCTCACTCGCCTGGCGCGAATAGCGCCTGAACATGCTGCCGATGCCCTTTGGAATTCCCTTGACGGTTTCGACCGGTTTGGTCGCAAAGTCCTGCACGGTTTTCAGCTGCTTAACTCCGGCATCAACGGCCGCTTTTGCAAAAACCTCGGTCTTGGAAAACTCGTCGAGCTCGGCTAGAGCCCCAATTTCGCGGATCCGCGTCCGCAACATGGCGTTGCCAACGGCCTCGAACTCGCCGTGATCGGACTGGATCGTGTAGTAATTCAGATAGCCGTCATTGCGGACCCGACCGTCCAGTTCGTAATGCGCGCCTTTGAGCAATTCTGCCGGCAAGATATCCGCTGCATTCAGGTCGACGGCATTTTCAAAGCGTTGATCGTCGGCCATTGAATCTGGAGCAAATGCCAACGTAGTAAACAGGATTACGATTGCTTGAATCTGCAGTGATTTCACAAAGCATCGCTCACAAAAGGGACGATCTGTGATTATAACAAGTGCTAGAATTAGCGCGCTATTTAAGGAGCAATTATGGCCCTCGATTACGTCGCATTAGTCCTACTCATTCTGGTCGCCTTGGTGCTTTTCTACGGCATCATCGCAATTCACGACATCCCCTATGAGATCTCGGTCAAACGCAATCACCCTCATCAGGACGTCTTGCACGTCGCAGGCTGGGTGAGTCTTTTTACATTGCATGTGCTTTGGCCGTTCCTTTGGATCTGGGCAATGATGTATCACGAAGATCGCGGCTGGGGCATCGATACTTCGAATGGCGGTGGCGACTCCGGCGACGGCCTTGGTGAGCGCCTCGAGGCGATTGAGGCCCGTCTGGCCGCCCTAGAACCGAACGAACCTGAACCGAGCCAGGGAGAGTAATCATGGATCTGTTACTTATCCTGACTTACACCGCCCTCTGCATAGCCGTCTTCAAAATTTTCAAAATTCCGCTGACTAAGTGGACGGTTCCGACGGCAGCCCTAGGTGGCGTGATATTGATCGGGGCGCTGGTCCTGGCGATGAATTACAACCACCCCTACTCCAATATCGCGCGGGAGTTTTACGTCACGACACCGATTGTGCCCGGTGTCGGTGGCATCGTCATAAGTGTCGACGTCGAAGCAAATCAAATTATTGAAAAGGGTACCGTGCTCTTTAGGATCGACCCTAAACCGTATGAGTCTATCGTTCGGCAGAAGCAAGCTCTACTGGCAGGCACCCGGGAAGGTGTTCGCGAACTTGAACAATCAGTTGCTGCCGCACGTGCCCGCGTAGTTGAGGTTACTGCAAGTCGCGATCGCACTCAGGGCACCTTTGAACGTTATGAATCCATATTCGATCGCGGCGCGATCAGCGCGAATGAACTGGAGACCCGTCGCCAGGCCTACTTGGGGGATCAAGCAGCGCTGGAACGCGCTGAAGCTGACCTGTCGCGAGCTCAAATAGCGTTCGAGGCTGGCATCGACGGCGAGAATCCCGAGGTTGCGCGTTTACAGGCTGAACTCGAAAAAGCCCGTTATGATCTCGAACGGACTGTCGTGCGCGCGCCAACGAGCGGCTATGTTACACAGTTGCTGCTCCGACCTGGCATGATGGCGGCAGCGCTGCCACTTCGACCGACGATGGTGTTTGTACACGACGAACAAGCACCGATGATTGCCGCCTTCCGACAAAACTCGGCATTGAGACTTCGGGCAGGCTACGAAGCCGAGATCGTTTTTCCGAGCATTCCAGGACGCGTATTCCATGGCGAAGTTATTCAAGTGCTGCCCACGCTTGCAGAGGGTCAGCTGCAAAACAGCGGCAGCCTGGTAGGCACCCAGGCACTTCAGACCATTGGACGTGTGCCAGTTGAAATCCGAGTTACTGATGACCTCAGTGAATTTGAGTTGCCAACTGGAACCCGAGCTCAGGTAGCCGTTTACTCAGACCATTTTCATCACGTTGCAATCATGCGCAAGATCTTGTTACGCATGTCGAGTTGGCAAAACTACCTCTACCTCGACCACTAAGCGCGAGTGCGCCCGTGTCTGAGCACAAGCATACGTATTGGGGCAGGCAGATTGACGCACTTGCGCACGAGCTGTCGCGACTGGCGATTGCTTGTGACATTGAGTTAGGAAGCCCCGGTCTCGCCGAGCGAATTCTAAAGAACGACGAGAGTGTATGCGGCCGCAAGAATCCCACGGCCTTTCGCAAACTGCGACAACATCTGATGGCGTTGTTCTCGGTCGAAAAAGGCGCCATAGATCGAGTTGGCGCCGAGGACACCAAAGTCATTCTGGATCAGGTGCGAGCCGCTATCGTCGACATCCGTCAAGCAGGTAGCGCCGCACACAGCTTGCCGAAAGAGAATCCTTGATACGGATCTTAGTCCGCTTGCGATTTGCCGTAACGATCGCTTAATGGTGTCGCACTGATACCATGTGCGTACACGCTGATCATGATTGTCAGAATGATCACTGACATCACCTGTTCATAACCTTCGATACCGATCGCAGCGATCGCCATTAACAAGTAAAGCACGGACGCGATACCGCGCGGGCCGAACCAACCGATAAACGTGACTGTCTGCCAATCCAACTTGGTACCAAGCAATGAAATTGCGACCGGCAACATACGTAGCACGGTAAGACTCGCAATCGCATAAATCAGCTCGCGCGCCCCCCAATGCGGCACCGCTGCGGGCACGATCGCGAGACCAAAGATCAGGAACACAACTAAGATCAACTGCATGCCCTCGGTCTCGCCGAATTCCTGGACCTGGTGCCTGATATTTTTTGATGTAATGCCAGCTGTCAGTCCCAGGCCGGCAACGAATGCTGCAATGAAACCGTTGCCCTCCACGCTTTCGGCGAAGGCAAAAGCAAGAATGGCCATCGGCAGTGCCGAAAGCCTCTGAAACGTCTCTTCAGTCCAGCCCTTGTCTGAGGCGAACTGCATGAGCTTGCCGCCGATATATCCGACCGCCAGGCCCACGACCGGGCCCAGGGTCACTTGCTTGACGACAAATCCGAGCCATTCACCTTCATGGTCACCGGCTTCTGCGCCCAATAATGCCATCACGATCAAAATCGGCGGCAATGCAATGCCGTCATTTAGGCCGCTCTCGACGCTAATTGACTGGCGTATGTTGATCGGTACGCCTTCGCTTTTGACGACGGCCTGACCGAGCGCGGCATCAGTTGGTGACAGAATGAACGCCATCAACATGATCGCCCAGAGGCTGACACCGTCGAACATCCAGACGCCAAGCAATGTGCCGGCGATCATCGTTAATGGCAGGCCGATCAGTAAAAGGCGTACGGGAATGCGTCTCGATCCGGCTGAGAAAACGTCCCTGTTGATCATCGTTGCATCGATGAACAGTACGAGCGTCAGCGCAAGCTCGGCAACCAGCTTTACGGGCCCCATGTCGGGTGTGGCGTGCACGAAGCCAAACACGAGTGAACTGCCGAGAATACCGACCGTCATGAAGACCATCGGGCCGGTGATTGATTTGCGCTCTGCGAATTTCGATACCAAACCGAACGCGAATATCAGTAGCGCGAACAAAATAAGTAGCTGGTGATGATGCATTGCTGCGACCCCTAATGCCCGATTTTTGTTATCGTTGTGCGCCAAATGCTAACATTTTCGCCGCACATGAGGTGCGCCGTGCAACAAACGAATTTCTCCTACCTCTTGATCGCATTGCTGATACTGCTGTTCGGCATTCCCTTGGCGGACGATTTCGACATAGCCAGCGCGCCGCTTGTTCGCGGGCTCGTGTTTTCGGCCCTTCTGGTGATCGGAATCTGGAGCCTCAAAGGTGGCGGCCGCTTCTTTACAGTGGGCATGGCATTTGTTGTCGCTGGCGTTGGTTTGAACGTAGCCGCCATAAACCTGCATTCGTCATTTCTTCAATTCGGATCCATATTGTCGTTGATCGGCTTCTTGCTGGTCGCGATCACATACACGATGAAGCAAGTTGCGATCAGCAATGTGATCAGCGTCAATCGCATCATCGGCGCGATATGCGTCTATTTATTGCTTGGCGTTATCTGGGCAATGACCTACACCGTGGTCGAATTCGCGTCGCCAGAATCCTTCGCAGGCTTTGTGCCGATGCAGGAACAAGGCTGGGATAGCGAATGGCTGTACTTCAGTTTCGTCACAATGACGACGCTGGGCTACGGCGACATTCTTCCGATATCAGCGACCGCGCGCGGTCTTGCCTACCTTCAAGCTGTTGTCGGCCAATTCTATATCGCTATTCTTGTTGCTGGTCTGGTCAGCGCTTACATCTCGGGGCGCCAAAGCGCCGACATCGACTAGGTCCGGCGCAGAGACGGGCTGCTTGCTCAATTTCCGGTAACGTCTAAGGACGTCTAATTTAGATAATAATAACAATCACTTGTCAACTTACTTCGTCTTGTATGGTCCTAGACCGTACACCTGAATCCCACAATTTTCGTGGGACAAATTGTTTGCCGCATAAGGCGGCGGATAGAAACTGTTTTGGACTGGGCCAAGGTCGCGGGCTATCGGCGTGGAGACAACCCTATCGTCGGCATTTCCTGTGGACTACCCGCAGAAGTTGGGCGATATCGTATTTCGAATCGCTGGATTTATCGAAGATCTGAAATTGTCACAAACCGCCTTGGCTCTCGAGGTTCCAGCCCTGTGAGTTCTCGCCAATCTGTTCTTTCGTGCCTGAATCACTAGTCAGTCCATAGTCCGCAAGGTGGCGAACTAGTGCGTAGACGAAAATTGCCGCGCCGATCATCTCTAGCATCTCCTCGAGCACGACAGTTATCGACACAAAGCGATCAAACTGCATCTGTCGCAAAGCGGCAGCGAGTAGTTCCAGTCCAACTGCGCCAGACAAGAATACGATTGCCGATAGGACAAAGAGTCGTTTCGTCGGTATCGGTAAGCGTGTAAGAAATCGAAAATAGACGATTGCCAGAACTAGTACGATGATGGAATAGGGCAGCGTCCACAGAAAAGTCGTAGCCGTTTCAATTTCAAGGATCGTGTGTAGAACATCTAATTTTTCATGGATCTGCGAAGCCTCGTCTGCGGATAAGAATAGAAAGACGAGTGACATAAAGGTCCAATAGTGCTGATCTACGTGCCGACAAATGGCGGGGCTTCTAGAAATCAAGAAGAGAATTATTGCTGAGAGTAATAATAATGACGACGAGAACCATGTTGCCAAACTCAGCTCATGGTTGACGTCTAGCAACTGAAAATTGTGATCGTCGCGCACCACCATGCCTAAGATATGCATTGCTATGAAAGCAATAGAGGATCCGATCAGCAGAACAAACATCTTTCGCGAATCGAGTTCAATAACTATTTTCATTTTAGCAGCCCAATCTTGAGTCAGTAGCAGTTTCTCACAACGTTACCATAGCATTGGTTTTTTTCGGGTGTAATCCGAACATTCCCTAATCGGGATCAAACTGCTGTCAGAGCATGCGTGTCACGCCTATGAGCCACGATCTCAATCTTCCTAGGCTCGTACACTGTTTTGCCGAAATGGATATTTGTCGCCACTACCGCAACTGAGGACTACCCATATTCAGGTCAAGAATGTGCGCCCTAGCCAGTTATTTTTGTGGGGCTTTTCGTGGGATGCGCGACAGACGGCGTCAATTTAATGCTATCAAAACAGCGATTTTTCTTGGTTGAATGGCGGAGAGGGGGGGATTCGAACCCCCGGTACGGTATAAGCGTACACTCGCTTTCCAAGCGAGCGCCTTAAGCCACTCAGCCACCTCTCCGATTTTTTGCGCGCTTCTTTTAGTTGCCTAAGTTCACTTTGGGCGGGCGATCAATGCATGTGGATCCGGCTGGACGTTCGGGGCGTGGTGACGCCTCAGGCAGCGGCAATTCTCGTTGCGGATCCAAATCGTCTAAACCTTCCGGCGCCTCAACACGCTTTCCTTCGACAGCCAGTTGGTAGGTTCGAACATCATCGCAGGTAAGGTCTACGTCTTTGCCACAAGCGCTCAAGCCTGCAACAAACAACAGCAGCGACGCCAAACGAAACAATGTAGTCACGCAGCATTCTCCAGTAGTACGCCAGCGGTAGCCAACGCCGCTCGCATTTGGTCGTGATATTGCTCATCAAACTCAGTCATTGGCAAGCGCATGCTCGAGCCGGTAAGCCCCATCTGGCTTACAGCCCATTTCACGGGTATCGGGTTGGACTCGACAAACAAAGCTGTGTTCAATGCCTGCAGCGTGTCATCAATGTCTTTGGCCGCGCCGTTGTCACCACTACGCACCAGCGAACAAAGTTTCGACATAGCCGCCGGCACAACGTTACCACTGACCGTTACCACACCGTGCCCACCTTGCTCGAGAAACGGCAATACCGTGAAGTCGTCCCCGCTATAAAACATGAAGTCGTCGTCGACGAGATCCTGAATCGCGCGCAGTCGATCGATGTCGCCCGTCGCTTCTTTAATGCCGAAAATATTATCGTGCGCCGCCGCTGCGGCGACAGTTTCCGGCAACATGTCTGAACTCGTCCGACCCGGCACGTTGTATAGCATGACTGGCTTGCTGACGGCATCGGCAATCGTCGAGAAGTGTTGCAGCATGCCTTTTTGTGTCGGCTTGTTGTAATACGGCACGACCAGCAAGTAGGCGTCGATGCCAGTATCACCAACTGCGAGCGATAGGTCGATTGTTTGCGCCGTCGAATTGGACCCAGTGCCTGCAATAATCGGCAGACGACCATCGGCGAGCTCAACGGCCCGTGCAATGAGTGCGACGTGCTCGTCTCGACTCAGGGTAGCGGCCTCGCCCGTCGTACCTGCGATCACGAGCCCATCACTGCCCTCTTTGACGTGAAATTCGATCAGGCGCTTGAGAGCCGCATAATCGACCCGATTATGTTCGTCAAACGGCGTCACTAAAGCGACTAGCGAACCTTCAAACACGCGATATCCTCGCCTCAAATAAGGGCGCGATGTTACTGTTCATACAAGGTGCTGGCAAGGCAGCTGAAACGCAATCAAAACTCTAATAAGGTAAATTCTTAATAAATGTCACAACTCATTGTTTTATCAGCGATTGGAACAGATCGTACTGGCGTTGTTCAGGACATCACAAAAGTCATTCTTTCCTGCGGCGGAAATATCGAAGAAAGCCGCATGACCACACTCGGTGCGGAATTCGCAGTTCTGATGCTGGTTTCAGGAAGCTGGCACACCTTAAGCCGGCTTGAAACGGCGCTCGACAAGCTGACAGCAGATGAGAATCTGACCGTATCGGTCCGTAAGACCGGAGCTCGCGTGACCAGCGAAGACCGCATGCCCTACGCTATTGATGTCGTCAGCCTGGACCAAACGGGCATCGTGTTTAATCTGGCCGATTTTTTCGCTTCACGGGATATTGAAATCGCTGATGTCGCGACAAGAAGCTACGCCGCCGCGCATACAGGCGCGCCGATGTACGCCATTCAGATGGCGATCAATATTCCATCCAGCGTCGCAATCTCACAACTTCGGGATGAGTTTCTCGAAGTCTGTGACCGATTGAATCTCGACGCCATACTTGAGCCCGTCAAGTCCTGATTCAGCAACAAGGGGTAAAGCATTGAGTGCACCAAAACTAAATCGGGTCGTCGCCGACTTTTCGGCCCTGGCGACCAGTGACACGAAGATCCGCCTGAAAGAACTTCGCGGTCAAAACGTGATTCTGTATTTCTATCCCAAAGACAGCACACCGGGCTGTACGACGGAAGGTCGTGATTTCAGCGAGCTGCACAATAAGCTACGGCGTCAAAATACAGTGGTTTTCGGGGTTTCGCGCGATAGCCTTGCATCGCACGAGAAATTCAAAGACAAACAAGGCTTCCCTTTCGAACTACTCTCCGATCCCGATGAGAAATTGTGCAAGCAATTCGACGTCATTCACGAAAAAACACTCTACGGTCGTAAATTCATGGGCGTCGTTCGCAGCACATTTCTGATCGGTGCCGATGGCAAGCTTCGCGCCGAATGGCGCAAGGTCAAGGTTAAGGGCCATGCCGAGGAAGTTCTTGAGGCCGTCAAGGCGCTTAAGCGATAATCCTTATCGATTCAATACCTTATGTAACACGCCAGTCAATATCAGCGTGTTGTATTCAGTTATCCGGTTACAATTAACGTTATGATGTGGAACAGACCGGCCAAGCGTCGGTCGGACAAATTGTGGACCCGAATAGAGACCCGATCATTGATCAATAGATTTCTAAAACGAGTATTTACCGGCCTACTGGTGCTGGTCGCCGTATCTGCTGCTGTGGCAAGTGCCGATGACATCCAGCTGCCGGACATGGGCAGCCCGGCCGACGCGATACTGTCGAAATCGACAGAAGCGCAGCTCGGTCGCGCGATCATGCGCGATATTCGCCGCAGCGATATGGTCGTGGAAGACCCGCAAATCACTGAGTACATCAACGAGATCGGTCACCGCATCGCCGTTCAAACCAACGACGGCGACTACAATTTTACGTTTTTTGTGGTTGATGATCCGCGAATCAATGCTTTCGCATTGCCCGGCGGTTTCATCGGTGTACATACCGGTCTCATTGAAGCCTCGCGTAGTGAGGATGAATTGGCTGGCGTGCTTGCACACGAAGTAGCGCATGTTACGCAACGACACATAGCGCGCGCCGTACACGCTAACTCACGGCAAAGCATGTTAACCACGGCGCTAATGTTAGGCGCGATGATCCTCGGCGCGACCGGTGGAAGCGGTGACGCAATGCAAGCCAGCGTGGCTATCGCCCAGGGTTCGGCAGCGCAGCAACAGATCAATTTCACGCGCAGCAACGAGTACGAAGCGGATCGCATCGGCATTCGTGCGCTATCCGAAGCAGGTTTTGATCCGAATGGCATGGCGTCGTTTTTTGAGGTTATGTCTCGACAGGAATTGTCGGCACCTGATCTGCGCATTCCTGAATTTCTGCGCACCCACCCGGTCACGACTGCCCGGATATCCGAGGCCAACTCACGCGCTGCTGAATATGAGCGAGTCGATAGTGAGGACTCGAGCATGTACGGCATTGCGAGGGCCCGAATCCTTGTTAACCGCTATGAGACACCCGAGCAAGCCGTCGAATATTTCGAGCGGCGCCCGTATGCGAGGCAGACAGATTTTGAACGTTACGGTCGCGCAGTCGCCTACCAGCGTAATGACCAACATTTCGAAGCCAACGAAATATTTGATGAGCTCGCCAACAAAGACAAGAAAGTCATTGCCTATCATATAGGACTCGCGCAAACGCAGTTAGCGCTGGAAAACTACGCGGCCAGTGAAGAGACTTTTGATCGGGCCATAGAATTATTTCCGCGCAATGTGCCGTTGGTTATTCATTACGCCGAAGCTCTGTTGCAACTTGGCCAGGCTACGCACGCGCACGAAGTACTGCTCGACTTGCTAAACAATGTGCCACCGACACCAGAACAGGTACGCTTGATCGCGCGTGCGGCCAGCGAGGCTGGCGATGTCGCGGAATCGCTTTATTACCTTGCTGAATTCCGTCTTATGACTGGCGACCTGATCGGCGGCATAGGATTCCTGCGGCAGGCCCTGGCCCTGCCCGAATTACAGGAAATACAACGTATTCGGTTTGAAGCACGCATTGATTTCATCCGTGATTACATGTCTGAAGAACAACTCAAACAACTGCAACGAGCTCGACCCGTAACAGCTACGGCACGAAACTTCACCTAGAGCACCATGACCAGACGCACTCCAATCACGGGTTCGAAACGATCCAGGCAGCTCGCTTTACTACTTCTAGCTCTGTCGGGCATTTCCGGCTGCGCCTCAACACAAACGTCTGCAGATGACGATTCCGTTAATGATCCATGGGAGAGATACAACCGGTCGATGTTTGCGATAAACCGATTTGGCGACAAGATTATCTACAAACCGTTTGGCAAAGCCTACAAGAAAGTTATCCCTCGTTTTGCACGAAGAGGCGTCAACAATTTCTTCGACAATTTACGGACCCCAAGCTCCTCGCTGAATAATTTCTTACAAGGAAAACCCGCTAGGGGTATGAACGAAATCGCACGCTTTCTATTCAACAGCACAATCGGCATCGGAGGCTTGTTCGATGTTGCCGCTTCAGGAGAAATGGAGCGCTTTGACGAAGACTTCTCACAGACACTCGCAGTCTGGGGATTGCCCGAAGGTCCTTACGTTGTAATTCCAATTTGGGGCCCGCGCACAGCATTGAGCACTGCAGCCCTGCCTGTTGACTTCGTTACCGACCTACAACGTCAGTTTCGGCACACGGGTACTCGCGACAAGCTGTACATCCTGCGCCTGATTGATTCACGCTCCAGACTGCTCACAACGGAGGAATTGCTCAACAAGTCGGCCGACCCGTATATCGCATTTCGCGAAGCCTATTTGCAAAACCGTGAGTTTAATATTTACGACGGAGACCCGCCGGTCGACGAAGAGATCTACTTTTTCGACGACGAAGAACTGGAGTGACCCAGTAGATCTGCGACATCGGCAGTCTGTGCGATCGCATGCACTTTTTCGGGTATAGCATCGAATTGAATATCGCCGCCCGCATGCTTCGCCCGACTCATCCATTCAAGCAACAACGCAAGGCCGGCTGAGTCCGTTTTCTTCACGCCCGAGAGGTCGATTTGCAGGTTCTTCTGACCTGCGAAAGAAGATTCACTGGCACGCAAAATCTGCTCAGCCGTCATGAACGACATGTCGCCGCTTAGCTCAAACTTGCCGTCACCAACATCGACAAGATCAAAACTACTCACTACTCTCTCCGGCGTTTTCAGTTTCGACGTCGCTAACGCCTACCGCTTCCTGCTCCAATCGAGAGATCACGTCCTCGAGGCTGCTTGCACGAATCTCCGAATCAAACTCGGCACGAAAGTTGCGCACGTAGGAAACACCTTCGATCATGACATCGAACATCATCCAACCTGGCTTCTTGTTGACGAGCGTATAGTTCACACTGACGTTCGTGCCATCTTCGAGGTCCACTCGGGTCTTGACAACTGCAGTTCGTTTCGACACGTCGCCTCGAAAGGGCAGTACTTTGACGCGATCATGTTCAAAATCGAGTACACCGTCGGCGTACCGCTGCACGAGTGTCGTGTAAAACGCGTCTATAAATCGCGCGCGCTGCTCGTCACTGGCAGTTCTCCA
Organism: Woeseiaceae bacterium; assembly: GCA_051007995.1. GTDB lineage: Bacteria > Pseudomonadota > Gammaproteobacteria > Steroidobacterales > Woeseiaceae > UBA1847. The sequence continues at coordinate 16,063 of JBPCYB010000035.1, forward strand.
GTGTTTTGCAAGCACCTGCTGGGCAGCAAGCCGGCGATCAAAACGTGGCAATAAGACCTCATCAATCAAGGCATACAGTGCCTCCGAATCACCCGCGAGTTCGCTGCGGCGCCCGGACATTTTCTCGCCCAGTACGTCGACAGCTTCGACGATGAACTCGTCAGGCGTCGCCGCAGATGTCAGCAATGGCGCCAGCAGCAGTCCGATTGCTGCGATGCTAATTCTAATTCCGTTCAAACTATTTGCTCCCGTAATCCCGACTTATTCGTCGGAACCACTTTTGACCAAGAACTTACCTATAAGGTTCTCAAGAACTATGGCGGATTGTGTGAACAATATCTCACTTCCGCCCTCCAGGTAGATTTCCGAACCCCCTGCTTGCAAGCCAACATACTGACTGCCTAGCAACCCGGCCGTCAGAATACTCGCATCTGAATCGTCAGGGATCTCGTCGAACCGACTGTCTATAACCATTGTGACAACCGCCTCAAGCGAGGTACCGTCAAATTCAATATTGGTCACCCGACCGATAGTTACGCCGGACATAGCCACAGGCGCGCGTGCCTTCAGGCTGCCGACATTTTCGAAGCGTGCTTCCACCTCATAGGTGTCGGTATTCGAAAAATCGTTGCGGCCCGTTGTTTGCGTTGTTAAGAAAAATAACGCGCCAATTCCCAGCAAGACAAACAGGCCGGTTCCAAGTTCAACTGCGCGGTTTTGTCGCATCGTTCTACCTCAAAGTAAATATGCTGTAATCATAAAGTCCAACATCAACACCGCGATCGCGGTCGCGACGACAGTTCGCGTCGTTGCGCGGCCAACACCTTCGGCTGTTGGCACGCAATTATAGCCTTCCCAAACAGCGAGTAGGCTTGCGACCACGCCAAAAACGATGCTCTTTATGATGCCTTCGTTAACGTCTTCTATATCCATCGCCTGCTGAAGTTGCTGCCAATACGCACCCACATCGACGCCGAGCAGCTCCACGGCAACCAAATGCGCACCGAGAAGTCCGACCATCGTAAATACGGCAGTCAGTAATGGCATAGCGATAATTCCGCCGAGAAATCTCGGCACGAGCACGCGATGCATCGGATTGACGGCCATCATCTCCATGGCCGACAGCTGGTCTGTCGCTTTCATTAATCCGATTTCCGATGCCAATGCGGTACCGGCCCGACCAGCAAACAGCAGGGCTGTGATGACCGGCCCAATCTCTTTGACCAAAGCGAAGCCCGCAAGAATGCCAGTCGCCTCTTCCGCATTGAAGCGTTCGAGGTTGGCGAATGCCTGCAATCCCAGAACGCCGCCAACAAACAGGCCGCTGACCATGATGATGACGATCGACAATGCGCCAGCATTGAAGATTTGTCCGATGACCAGATTGAATCGTTTGAAGAACGTCCACGGTGTGTGGCGTAGCAACTGCACGAAGAACAAGACCATCGCACCGAATGTCCGTACAAAGTCTGTCGACGAGTGCAGGATTTCACGAAAAAGCCTCACCGTTTCGTCCGCCCGAGCAATTGCTGCTGATAGTCAGGCGCGTCGTAATGGAATGCGACAGGACCGTCAGGTAATCCGTGCATAAACTGCTTGACCATCTCCGATTGATCTTGATTCAGTTCAGCCGGGCTTCCTGATGCGGCGACACAGCCGTCAGAGATCAGAAAGCTGCGGTCCGACACAATGGCGATTTCCTTAATGTCGTGGCTGACCACAATGCTCGATATGCCGAGCGTGTCATTCATGCGCCTTACCAGTCTCGCAATGACGCCCATCGAAATCGGATCGAGTCCGACGAACGGCTCGTCGTAGATCAAAATGTCAGGGTCCATCACAATGGCTCTGGCCAATGCGACACGACGTGCCATACCGCCCGACAATTCCGACGGCATCAGGTCAGCTGCACCGCGTAATCCCACGGCGTGCAACTTCGTCAAGACGACCATCCGAATCAATCGCTCCCCTAATCGCGTGTGCTCGCGCAAGGGAAAGGCAACGTTTTCAAACACGCTCATGTCTGTCAGCAACGCGCCGTTCTGGAACAACATGCCAAATCGCTTGCGTAACTCGTAGAGTCCGCTCTGGCTCAAGCTCGCGATATCGACGCCATCGATCAGTACCTGGCCGCGATCCGGTTCCAGCTGGCGCGCGATCAATTGCAGCAAGGTCGTCTTGCCGGTACCGCTAGGCCCCATAATGGCCGTTATGTCACCACGGGCGATCGTGATATTCAGATTCTTGAATATCGCGCGGGATCCTCGCGAAAAATCGAGGTCCCGGACTTCTATGAGTGCGTCCGACAGGGCCTGGCTCCATTGCTCAACAGTGTGCGGAGTGTACAGCTCTAGCCTATGTGAATAAATAGGACTAAAATAGTCCTTTATATTCGCCCTGCGGAGATCGCCAGTGCTCAGAATCAGCAAATTGACCGACTACGGAACCGTCGTTCTCGCCCATCTGG
>JBPCYB010000036.1:0-16085 GCA_051007995.1 Woeseiaceae bacterium
GCTTAGGCAAGTTAAGAATTCCATTTCGGCTATCTGGCTACGAACCGTGTTGCCGTTGTGACAATCTTGTCGTCTGGTGTCTTGATTTCGATTGTACGGTCGGGAGTTCGAATCTCTCCGGGCGCGCCATAAAATCAAAGGGTTAGCGGATTTTCTTCGCTAGCTATTTTTTATTTCCGACACTTTTCCGACAGTTTTATCGTTCCGTTGACGGATCAGCATCTTCGAATCCCTGATAATCGAACGGACTCGGCGACGGCTTCCGGCTCGCCCATGCAAACCAGGTTGGCACCGGACACGCCCGGTACTTCCGCAATACTCCGCAAAATTTCGGCGCAAAGAGTCACACCCTCCAGTTCCGGGTCCTTTGCTTGTCGAAGCCGCTTCACGACTTTTGCCGGCACGACCGCACCGCGCAGATTCTTGCCAAGCCATTGCGCCGCATCGGCCGATGGCAGTGGCGCCAAACCCACCAGCACGCTGACACGATGGGTAAGTTTTGCGGCCACTATTCTCGACATGTAGTGACGCAACAAGTCGCCGTCAAAACAAAGTTGGGTTTGAATAAAGTTGACGCCGGCATCAGCTCTCTTTCCGAGTCGTTCGGGCTGCCAGTCGCGGTCTGGCTTGAATGCCGTCGCGATGGATCCAAGCAGAAAATTAGCGTTTTCAAGCGAGCGCGCGAAAGTAATCAACTTGTGTGTACCCCAGTCGTACACCGGCTTGATCTGTGGCCTGGCTTCCGTGGGTAATTCTGCGCCTCGCATTAGCAGCAAGCCGGAGATGCCCAGCGCCGCAGCTCCTAACACATCGGCACGCAACGCCAGGCGATTCCTGTCGCGGCAATTAAAATGCAAAACGGGGTCAATTCCTGCATTTACGAGTATTGCGCCTGCGGCGACCACGGACATGTGCGCATGGTCCGCTGAGCCGTCGGCAACCTGAATCGCATCGACATGATCCGCAAGAACCCTGGCCTGAGCGACAATTGAGGCGGCGGTGGATGCCGGTCCCAGCGCCAGCTCGGCGGTGAGCGAGAAATCCTGTGTTCGCAACGCATGTCGAAAGGTCTGCATATATTTGTCCCGAGCTTCTCGCCAGTCAGTGATTGTTTTTTGCTGGGAGTTTTAAGTAATGTAGCAAATTCAATCCGGCCGAATGGCCAAATATTCAGGCACAGGCAATGCAAAAAGCAGCAGCGCTGCGAGCGAAATTCAGCGAGACAATCGACCTGATCAATTCGGGCCAGGCGGACGAAGCTGAGAAAATAAGTCGAGAAACGGTGCAACAATATCCCGACGACGCCAACATGACCGCGTTGCTCGGCGCAATCCTCGTAAAGAAAAAGCAGCTCGTGGAAGCGGAAAGCGTTCTGCGACGGGCGATTGAATTGGCCCCCTCGTTCGCGAAACCTTACGAAGACCTGGGCTATTCATTGCTGCTTAGAGGTCGACCCAAAGAGGCCGTAGGCGTACTGCAGGACGCGACGCGGCTCGATCCCTCTCTCGAACTCGCCTGGCTGAACCTGGGCAAATCGCTGGCGATGACAGGCAGCGCCAAAGAGGCCGATGTAGCTTTCGAGAAGTCATTTGACCTGAATCCGGTGCGCAAGAAGCTCGCATTCGCGGCAGAGCACCAGCGTGAAGGTCGATACGATGAAGCAGCCAAATTGTATCGCGAGGTTTTGAACGCTAACCCGAAGAATGTCGATGCTCTGCGCATGCTGGGAGTAATGGCTTTCGCCGACGGCAATATTGACGAGGCGGAACGCTTGTTTCGCCGCACCGTCGCGGCCGCACCGGATTTCGTCAATGCGATCCTCGATCTGGGAGTCGCACTCAAAGAACAAAGCCGGATCGAGGAAGCGATCGAATGCTTTAGACAATCCACGCGCCTCGAGCCGAACAACGTCAAAGCTCATTTTCAACTTGCACAGATTCTCGCCCCGGCAGCGCTATCGAATGAGGCAATTGATTCGTATGAACGGGTACTTGAATTGCGCCCACAACACGCAGGTGCCTTGCTCGGTATGGGCCATGTCCTCAAGACTATGGGTCGACAGGAAGAGGCGATCGAATCGTATCGCAAGTGCATCGAATCCAAACCAGGCAAGGGTGAGGTGTACTGGAGCCTCGCGAATCTAAAAACCTACAGATTGTCAGGTGACGACATCGCCGCGATGGAAAAACAGATCCTGGTCGATGACCTGACTGACGAGTCGCACGTTAATTTCCTGTTCGCGCTGGCAAAAGCTTACGAAGATCGCGACGACTTCGACAAGGCTTGGGAATATTACGTCGCGGGCAATCTCAAGCGCCGGATGCTCGAACACTATGACCCGGTGAGACTGGAAACCCGGGACGATGCGATCATCGAAGTGTTTGATAAAGAACTGCTCGACGAACACTCAGGTCTTGGCAACACAGATCCATCGCCAATTTTCATTCTTGGTTTGCCGCGCTCAGGATCTACCTTGCTCGAGCAGATACTGGCGAGCCACAGCATGGTCGAGGGCACTGCCGAGTTGCCGTACATACAAAGAGTTGAACGTTCGCTTAGCAAGAACCGGGCCGACGGCATCAATTATCCTGAAGCGGTTCGCGAACTGGGCGAACAACATTTCAAGTCTCTGGGTCAGGACTATCTCGACGCGGCAAAATTGCATCGTGTTGAAGGAACACCACGTTTCATTGACAAAATGCCGAACAATTTTCCAAGCGTCGGCTTCATGCACCTGATTCTGCCGAACGCAAAGATCATTGACGCACGACGCTATCCGCTAGACTCCTGTCTTAGCAACTTCCGACAGCTATTCGGCCAGGGCCAGCCTTTCACGTATGACCTCAGCGATATCGGTGAGTATTTTCTGGAGTACCAGCGCATGATGGATTACTGGCACGAGGTGCTGCCCGGGCGCGTGCTGACCGTGCAATACGAAGAAGTGGTCACGGACCTGGAAACTCAGGTTAGGCGGTTACTGGATTATTGCGACTTACCCTTCGAAGACGCGTGCCTGCGCTATCACGAAACAGATCGGCCGGTACGCACGGCCAGTTCCGAGCAGGTCAGGCAACCCGTATATACGAATTCCGTTCACTTCTGGCGAAAACACGAGAAAAATCTCGGCGAACTCATTGAAGTTCTCGGTCCTACGTTAGACCGTTACAGGCGATACGAACACATCAATCAATAAGGCCAGACCTCAAGGCCGTGGATGGCATTGCGCACGTCCATCGACAAGTTGATACTCAGTGTCGTCTTCATTGACTCGAAATCATGCAGGGTAATTGTCGACGGTGACGAGCCGGCGGCGACCACTCCGTCTCCCAAATCACACAGGCCGCGTCCGAACGCCTGCCGCGCAGTTTTTGAGTCGTCGAATTCTGTGTGCGTCAATAAATTCGTTTCATAATATGGAACGTGAAAGGCACGTTGTTTATCTGCGCAGATAAAGCGCACAGTATCGGCCGCAGTGTCATTAAAAAGCACACCATTCATGAACGGTTGTGCGTTGTGGCAACCCGGCGGCAGCGGTACAACTCTTTCGATTCGTTTTCCGGAATAACGCAACAGGCCGTTGCAATGCAATCCACTGATATACATGCCGTCGCGCGTGCAATGCACGTTGTTCAGGTGCAGGCGATTGGATGGCGATGGTCCGTCGACGGCACCCGGGGCGAATGGAATGGCCTGAAACCCGTCACCGGCTGTACCGATACTCAACGCCCAGGTGAACTTGTGCTCATCGAGGTCAAAACCCAGGACCGAATCAAAACCGGTCGACGTAAGGTACAGGCGCCGCTTGTAGCGATAAATCTCGTGGCAATGCTTGAGATGCGGCGACCGATAAGATGCCAACTTATTGAATTCACTATCGAAAATGAATAACTCGTCGCTGGCTGCGATAAACACTTTTCCCATGTCGAAGGCAATGCCACGAAGTCCGCGATCCCAGCCACGGCCTTGCCAATCGATGTCCGCCGTATTCCAGTCAACAACCTGGGCGACGCGTTGTCGGTCAATATCGACCAGATACACGCCACCATGGCTCTCGCCCTGGCGGGAGCCTCTGACAACAGATGTCGCGATTAGGGTAGTCATGGTCGCGTGGATAATCTCATGGATTGAAAGAACGGGTTAGGTTAGGATTTGCTTGATTGTTTGCATCGGGGGGTCTGCATGTCTAGAAATAATTCCGATCTTCAGTTCTCGAAGAAATCCGTCGCTGTCGCCGTGTCTGCCGCATGCGCGGGCGTCTCAGCTGCACATGCACAGGACGACGTATTCGCTATCGAAGAAATTGTCGTAACTGCAACCAAGCGTTCTGAAAGCATTCAAGACGTCCCTATGTCGATTACCGCATTTGGTAATGATGCGATCGTACGCGAAGGATTCAAGCAGCTCGAGGACTACGCACTGCGAATCCCGGCATTGTCATTCGGTACCCGACACCCGGGCGGCTCGAATGTCGTTATGCGCGGTTGCGCGGTATCCGGCATTTCGTTCAGTGACAATCCGACCACATCTGTTTACCTGGACGAGCAACCCATCACAGCCGCTGGATTTAACCCCGATCCGCGCCTGATAGATATCGCCCGCATCGAAGCGCTTAGTGGCCCACAAGGTTCCCTGTTTGGCGATGCATCGCAATGCGGCACATTACGCATCATCACGAACAAACCCGATCCGGCCGCTTTCGATGCCTGGGTTGATCTCGGCGCACACACAATCACCGATGGCGATACCGGTTATGACGTGTCTGCAATGGTTAATATCCCGATTGGCGAAGGCAACGCTGCCATCCGACTGGTCGGCTTTCAGGCCGAAGACGCTGGCTACATCGACAATGTCCTCGGAAGCAGTCCTGTCGGCCCGGCTTACCCCACCGGCGGCAGCACATTTGATAATTCCGAGTTTGCCGGCGAAGACGTCAATACCTCAACGACCACCGGCGCACGTGCCTCACTGCGTTGGTTACCAACGGAAAACTGGAGCGTCGATATCGGCGCCATTTATCAGAAGCTCGAGGAAGATGGCTTTGGTGACACCGACCTTGACGAAGGCTTCTATTCAACCGAGAGCCTGGGCGAATGGGAGCAGTTGCGGTTCGAGACAGAGAACTTTGAAGACGAGTGGTACCAGCTCGCGTTGACGCTCGAAGGAACGATCGGCGGTGCCGAAGTCGTGCTTGCAGCATCATTCCTCGATCGCGAGACGGATTTCCGAGCCGATGCGACCAGTTATCTGAGTGGTTGGCAGGAACGCTACGCCGGCAAATGGTCGGATCAGGCTGATCCGGTCGACTGCCTGAACGGCAACGCCGATTGTGTATCGATCTACGATTACTACCCGAGCCAGGATCCGCGTGCGCAGGTGTTCAGTCCGGAATCCGATGAGCGAACAAGTGTTGAGCTTCGCATTCAGACGCCCGGCGATTCGGATAGCCGCTGGTCGGGCATCATCGGCGCGTTCTACAACAAAAACGAAAGCCATTCGCATTTCGCGTCGAACGTCCAGAATTTGGATGACAGTGGCGTCATCGGTTACGTCGATTACAACGGCACCACTTATTACTTCGGAGGTGCTCACTACTACCTGAACTATGTCGCGTTCTATTACAACTGCGGCACCGGCGCCGACTACAATAATGATTGCACCTATTCAGTCGCACCGTCTGTTAACTGGTGGGACGGCGTATATGACGACACGCTCAAGCAAGTAGCAATTTTTGGCGAGCTTGGCTTCGATGTAACCGACAACTTCAACATCCTTCTTGGAGGACGTTGGTATGACACAGAGATTGACCGGCGCCTGGTGCAGGCAACACTGGTCGGTGGCCTGACGGACTACCGCACGCTTGGTCGCGAAGCGCAATGCGAAACCACTACTGGCCAGAACGTTCGTGGCGGCGATCTGTGTTACCAAAACACAGTGTCGAGCTCGTCAGAGAGCGGCTTCGTGCCGAAGGTAACTCTTAGCTACGACATCAACGACGATGTCATGATTTACGGTACTTACTCCGAAGGCTTCCGCCGCGGTGGCGCCAATGCTGCGAAACGGCGATCAATATTTGGCCGGCCGCCATTCAATGAGTTCGATTCCGACCTTGTGACGAACATGGAACTTGGTATCAAGACGACACTCGCCGATGGACGGGTACAGTTCAACCTGACCGCCTACTCAATGGTCTGGGATGACATGCAGATTGAGGCCGAGGATCCGACACCCAACCTGTTCACGCTTGGAATCGTAAATTTCCCCGAGGCTACTCTGGAAGGCATTGAGGCCATGCTCAACTGGCGACCGTCAGAGACCGTGACCATCGCCGCAAATCTCGGCATTAATAATGCTGAGCTTTCGAAGTCCGGCACTCTCGAAGTTGATGGCGCGCCTATCGATCGCTCAGCCGAAAAAGGCACAAGATTGCCGCTCACGCCAGACTGGAAAGGCAGCCTGACGATTGACAAATACTTCGAGAATCGCGTTTTCGGCGCGGAATCGAGCATAGGAATCGGCATCGCTCACACTGGGGAGTCGGTCAACTCGCTGGCGGGCATTCAGTCAGTAGAATTCGATCAGCCAGTACGAACCCAGGGTGGTTATACGCTGGTCAACTTCCGCTATACGCTCGAGGGAGATGACTGGACAGCGGCTTTCTACGTCAACAATGTGACCAATGAGTACGCCGAGGACTTCTATAACGACCGCTGGGCGCAAACCCGGCTGAGCGTCAATCGTCCTCGTACCATGGGCGTGACTTACCGCAAACATTTTAAGTAGCGCGGCACTGGCAAGGCCGAAATGAACATCGATGAACGCCTTCGCGAGCTGGGTGAGGTCAACTCTGCACCGCTGGCGGAGGCGATTCTGGCGCTCGGTGAAGACGCGTGGCGTGAAGAAGAGTACCGCCAGGAAGTTTTCGATGTGCACCGCCAGACCGAATCGGTCGTCCTGGTATTCGTCAATCTCGAGCAGTGGCCTGCCCTTGAAGTTCTGAAAGAACCCGGTTGGGATCGACTGGCTGAATTCGCTATACCCGTCATGCACGACATCATTGATCGTTGTTACCCGAAGGGTGGCACAATCATTCGTGCAATGGCCGCAAAACTCCTGGCCGGCGGCAAAATCACACCGCATTCGGATACACATGCATCGTTTCATATCGGGCATCGCATTCATGTTCCGATCACGACGAATAACCGCGTTCGATTTATGATCGACGGTCGCCCGCACCGTTTTGAGCCCGGAAAAGCGTACGAGATCAACAATCAATTGAATCACAGCGTGGCGAACAAGGGCGAGGATGACCGCATCACATTCATTTTCGATTACGTGCCGCCCGAGCAACTGGAGATTCTCGCGCGGCGGCAAGCACAGCGCAGATCAGCACGTGCCTGATACAACCGTCCGACGACTCTAGGTGCAGTACGACGTATTCATCATTGGCGCCGGCTGCGCGGTTACCGAAGAAGTTGATGGTGGATAGGAAGTAGAACCCACCTTTTTTGGAATTCAGCAACGTATCGGTGATCGTTGGCCGGTTCAACGCCACAGAGGTCGGTGGAATCTCGAAAGCGCTCGAGCTTTTGATGATTGCGAACGATGCAGGTCTGCCGATCGAGATCCAAAGTTGGGGCCACTCTCTGGCTCAGGCAGCGAGCCTTCACCTGATGCTGGCGAATGAGCGAACCCGATACTTCGAAGCTGCTGCGATGTCGACATTGTTATCCTGGGCGCTAGATTCTCCGGGCTGTGGACAGCCTATTACCTGTCGATCGCCGATCCTGGTTGTAAGATCGCCGTAATCGAACGCGATATCGCGGGTTATGGCGCTTCGGGGCGCAATGGTGGGTGGTGCTGGCCAGAGGTCGCGGGAATGCACACTTACCATGCCGAAGATCCAGACGGCGCAGGTCGATTACGCGAAGCAGTTGTTGCCACGGTGTACCGAGTCGGTGAGGTGTGCGAGCAGGAAGGTATTGAGGCTGACTACAAACTTGTCGGCGGGATTGGGATTGCCGTCGACGAATTGCAAGCTAGGCTTGCGCGAGAAGGCATCGCCGAGGCGCGAGCCTTTGGTTTTAGCGAAGAGGATCACTATTGGCTTCCGCCTGATGAGTTGCGCAAACGCATACGGGTGGCTGACGCAGTTGGCGGCACATTTCAAAATCACGTAGCGGCGGTCAATCCTGCGAAACTGGCACGGGGTCTTGCGGAAGCCGTCGAAAGACGCGGTGTAAAAGTTTACGAACAGACCACCGTGACCGGTGTCGAGCCGGGACGCGTGCAGACCTCGCACGGCGCAGTGCGCGCTTCTCGTATCGTATTGGCCATGAACGCTTATAAGGCAAAACTCTCCAGCCACAAGCGAGACATCATTCCTGTCTACGAAAACATGATCGCCACTGAACCCTTCTCGGATGAAGTCTGGGATGAGATCGGGCTGATACCTCGCGGACTTTTTGCCGATCGCCGTCGAGTCTTTACCTACGCGCAACGGACGGCCGACAATCGCATTGCGATTGGTGGCCGTACACCTCGATTCCATTACGGCTCACGCGTCGACCCAAGCCTCGATCAGAGCGCGCACTCAACGTGAACTGACCAGCGCATTACGTGACATGTTTCCGCAGCTGGGAGTTTTTAAGACCACCCATCACTGGGGCGGACCCATCGCCATGGCCAGAGATTTGGTCACCCGCATTTGTATGGATCCCAAGTCGGGAATCGGCGGCGTTGGCGGTTTCATGGGCGAAGGGGTAGCTGCGAGTAATCTGGCCGGTCGAACTTTGTGCGACATTCTTCTGGAGCGCCAAAGTGAATTCACCTCGCTTCCCTGGGTAGGGAAGCCATCCCCGCGCTGGGAACCCGAGCCCTTGCGCTGGCTGGGCGTAAACCTCGGAATTGTTCTCCACAATGTCGCGGATAGCTATGAAAGTCGCACGCATCGTCCGGCCCGTTTGCTCGATTACATGATCGACCGCCTGGGTAGCATGGGTATGTAGTCGGTCTTAATCTACTGCGGCACGCGCTGCATCGCACCCGGAGATACAGGCTCCATCGACGCTTGCAAAGGCAGTGCTCGTGACGCGCCATTGACCCACGGGTCCTGATTCCATGCCGACCCAATCCTTGCTCTCGAGCAGAGTGACCTTGTGTCCAGCGCGCGCCAAATAGTTTGCCGCGACCAGACCATTGATACCGGCACCGATGACGGTGATATTCAGTGAGGTTTTTGTCATGCCGCATACGGTATTATTTGCGGCCAGCCCCTTCATAGCGTGATATATGCAGGATCAGGAACTCTCAATTGATGAGCTGATCGCGAAACAGAAACCCGGTTTCGCGCTCGAGCAACGCTTTTATACCGACCCATTGATCTACGCGCTGGAACAAGAACGGGTTCTCGCGCGCAACTGGATCTTGGCGGGGCACCAATCGGAATTACCGGAGCCCGGCGACTTCAAGGTATTCAACCTGGCGAATGAATCAGCGATCGTTGTGCGTGGTGGCGGCGGCGAACTCAAGGCATTTGCTAATGTCTGCCGACATCGCGGGTCTCTGGTTTGTCTCGAGTCTCAAGGTCATGCGGACAAGTTCACCTGTCCGTACCACGGCTGGACGTACGGCATCGACGGCGACCTGATTGCTGCGCGCAGCACAGCGTCCGATTTCGACTCATCGGAGTACAGCCTCAACAAGATCGCGCTGGAGGAAATCGGCGGCCTGATTTTTTTGTGTTTCTCTGACAATCCTCCGAGCGTCGCAAGTGCACGTCGCGACATGGCTGATGCGATCGGCATGTTCGATTTCGAAAATCTCAAGGTTGCCGCTTGCAAGGAATACGACATCCCGGCCAACTGGAAGTTAGCGATCGAGAACTACGAGGAGTGCTATCACTGTGCCTCGGCGCATCCCGAGTATGCCGTGATGCATACGCTTATGGTTGACCAACGCCGCCGCGGGCATCTGCAGAAAAATATGATCGCAAGGATTGAGTCCTGCGGTCTCAAGAATATTGAGATCGACAAGCTCGACGGAAGAGCACCGCCGGGTGAAATGGGATATAGCTACTCGCGTACGGCGCTGTTCGAAGGTTACAAGACGGGTAGCAAGGAGGGTCTACCTGTCGCCCCCTTGCTGGGAGAATTGACCGATTATGACGGTGGTGCTTCAGATTTCGCGTTCGGCCAATTTTCCTTCCTGCTCGTGTACAGCGATCACGCTGTGGTTTATGTGTTTTTCCCGGTCGATCACGAAAACTGCAGGTGTGTTGTCTACTGGATGGTTCGCGGGGATGCCGAAGAGGGTAAGGACTACGACGTCGACAAATTAACGTGGCTTTGGGAGGTCACAACACACGCCGACAAGGAAATCGTCGTCAACAACTGGAAAGGCATTCAGTCGAGTTACTACAAGCCCGGGCCGTTCTCGGAACAGGAGAGTGCCGAGCGCAGCTGGGTGGAGTGGCTGCTCAGCGAGCTCGCCAGACCCTAGAGGTTCTGCCCTTTTTTGCGGGCAAGATATCGGTACACCGGCCAGGACACGGCCACCATCGCCACCGCATAAATTGCGGTTCCTCTTTCAGCGTATGCCTGGAACAAAGTTATGACCGTCCATCCGACCAGGCACACAATCGTACTGTAAGGATGGCCCCACACGCGGTACGGGCGCTCTGCATCCGGTTCGCGCTTGCGCAGGATGAGAACGCCGAGGATCACTACCATGTATAGCGGCACAAATATGAATACCGCCAGTAGCAACAGGAACTCAAATTCACCGACCAAAACAAGGCCAACAACAAGCATCCAGGTGACCAAAATGGCGAACACAGGGTTGCCTCCCTTGCCAACTTTTTGTGCTCGTCTGGACGCTAAACCGTCCACGGCCAATGCTTGAATAATTCGCGGTCCACCCATGTATGCCAGATTTTGATGGGCAAGCAGTAAAAAGATAGCGGCAATTACAACAACGCTACTCGCTGCTGGGGAGATGGCTAACTCAAGCGCATGCGACAGCGCCAGATCGCTACCCGCAAGTGCCGCCAGTCCGACACTCTTCACGAGTGCGACATTCAGCAACATGTATAGAGCGATCACGATAGTTATGCCCTTGATGCAGGAGCGCGCTGCGGCCCCTGCACCGCCTTTCATTTCGCCGCTAAAGTAAGACGCATAAAGCCAACCGTCGTAGGTGAATATGATTGCCGCAATCACCAGGCTCCAGTCACTGAGGGTATTGTTCGCTGGCACCAAATCCGTCGCACTGTTTGGCGGTGCTGTCACAAAAAACAGTACCAACGACAGTCCGACAATGATCAGCCCGATCGACGCCGTTGCAATCTCCTGAATCAGGGCACCCAGGCCGATCCCACGCAGCTGTAACGCGGCGAAAACCGTTGTGACAATAATAGCGAGTGGTGTACGCCACTCTGCCGATTCAGGAATAAGAATCGCAACAAACTCCATGATGACCACCGCTTTCAAGGCAAGGTCTGTAGTGAAGCTCAGCCAGTCCAGCCAGCCAATAACGAACCCAGGGTACGGTCCATAAACTCGGCGAATGAGCGAGTAAGTGCCACCGGACCGCGGTGTCATGCCGAGCAGTTCGGCGCATACAGAGGTACTCAATAAAACGAACAGGCCGCCAAACAACCAAAGAGCAAGAAACAGAGATGGCTCGGGAACGACCGCAGCGATTTCACCTGGGCCTCGCAAGATGCCCAGACCAATGACACCGCCAACAACAACAGCAAGTGCAAACCGGCTAGGGAGTGCCCGCACTACCTAAAAGCCGCCAGCGCCGCTTGGGTACGCTTTCGTATCGCCTTCGGTGTGGCCGTGCTCTTCGACATACTGGATCGCGTCCTCCATGATTTGTAGTCCTTCGAGAAGCACGGGTTCCTCCATGTTCAGTGCGGGATACAATCGAATCGTGTCTTGACGATCAGAAATTGCCCACGCACCGTTCTCAAGCATCCTTCCGCGAACGGCTCGCGCCGTCCACCAATCTTTCTCATCGACGTCTGCAGTGTCGGGTTTGCCGAAACTCACGCCGAGCAGTAAGCCGTTGCCGCGGGCCTGGCGCACGATACTGTAGCTCTCCCATTTGCTCATGATTTCGGCTGCGATTTTTCCGAGTCGATTCGCGTGCGCAACGATGTCGTCGCGTTCGAAAATTTGCAACGTCTTGATCGCCGCTGCACACCCAGCCGGCATGCCGGCAAATGTCGAGCCGGATTTGAAATTTTCGTTGTCACCCATAATTTCGTCACGAGCGGAGATTCCGCACAGTGGTGCAATGCCGCCGGACAGGTTCTTACCGTAAACGAGGATATCCGGCACGACATCGTAGTGTTCGATGCCCCACATCAAGCCGGTCCGGCCCAGCCCGGTCAGCACTTCGTCAGAGATCATTAGCCAGTCGTTCTTGTCACATATCTCGCGGATGCCACGGAGGAAGCGAGTTGACGGTATCCAGTTGCCACCTTCTGCGAGCCCCGGTTCGACAAGAATGCCCGCAATGTTGTCGCGTCCTGCGATGCAGGAGGGAATGTGGTTGTCGAGGTACCAAAGGCAATACTCGGTGTATTGATCCTCGTTCATCCCGGCCGGAATGCGTTCGCTGTACGGGTAGGGCGCCTTGATAACGCCGCCGCCCCAGCCTTCGAGATAGGTGCCGTAGTTGCCATTGAGACCACTCATCACTTTCGTGCCAATGCCCATTCCATGGTAGGAAGAGCTGAAGGTAATGATGTAGCGCCGCTTCGTATGCGTGAGCGCCAAGTGGACAGCGGATTCGGCCGCCTCAGTTCCCGACACCTCGTAGTTGGTTCGTGGCAGCGCACGACCCGGCATGATCTCGGCAAACATTTCGGCCAGTTCGTAGCGCAGAGCGTGGTCGTAATGGAAACCATAGCGACGGTTGGCTGCCTCTACTGTTTCAATAATCTCCGGATGACAATTGCCGAGCGGGTTGGTCGCCCAACCATTCTGAAAGTCGATGTAGCGTTTGCCGTCCAGGTCCCAGACGAAATCGCCCTCAGCTTTATCGACAACAATCTGCCGCACGGGTCGAAATCCGCGTTGCCCGGCGCGCTCCATTTCGGCGTCGAACCGCAAACCGTTCTTGAACAGTGGAATGCCACGCTCAAGTGCCGCGCGGGTTTTCGGTCCTGGGAAACTGTCATGCATTTGGTGCAACCTCAATATCATTTCCGGATTCAACACCATCATAGCTGTTGTTAGTGTTATAGGTACCCGACAATAACAATCGCACTGGAATGAATACAGAAACAACAATTCTAATCGGTGTGTCCGACTATCTGCTGGCCATGATAGCCATTGGCATCGCAGTCTCGAAACGAGCGGGAACGCAGGACGACTTTGTTGTCGCCGGCCGAAAACTACCTTTGTGGTTATGCGTTCCGACAATTATCGCAACCTGGTTTGGCGCCGCCCCGATGGTTGGTGGGATGTTCACGACCACTCTTCTGTGTCTGTTGATCGTACCGGTCATCTACACGTACGTACTTCAATGGAAGGAAGCGCGGTCGAAAGCGCGGAACTCTTTTCTATGAATCTCTCATGCGATCTCGTGAATACCGCACTCGCGCTTGATGCCAAAGAATCGCAGCTGTTCTTTTTCACTCACTTCGTGAATTGACTTGGTTGTGTGATAGTCACCGATACTCTCATAGCCGTGTTCCCATAGCGGGTGGTACGGCAGATTGTTTCTTGTCAGGTAGCGATGCACGTCGCGGTCAGTCCAATCTGCGATTGGATGCACTTTCCAGCGTTCGTTAGTCCAATCGAGAAAGGATGTGTCTTGACGGCCAACCGACTGTGACCGTCGTAGGCCGGCAAACCAGGTGCCAACATCGAGTTCATCGATGGCACGCAGCATCGGTTCGACTTTGACCTGCTGGTTGTATTCTTGCAGCGCCTTTGGCCCCATCTTCCAGCGCTCGCCGAATCGCGCCTCCTGCCAATGCGGAGACATAGGTGATCGATAGACCTTCAGATTGAGGTCGAGCTTTTCTGTCAGTTCATCGACGAATCGATACGTTTCCGGGAACAGATAGCCTGTGTCTATCAAGATGACCGGGATATCGGCTTTTTGTCGACTGAGTAAATGTAACGATACGGCAGCGTGGGCGCCAAAGCTGGACGTGACGATGTGCTGGTCAGGCAGGTTTTCCAAAGCCCAGGCGACGCGGTCATCCGCGGCGAGATTCGCAAACGTCTCGTTGCAGTGATCGATCGCAACCAGCCGCGACGATTCTTCGTCATGCGTATAGCGTGGAACGATGCTAGCGCAGGCAGACATCAGAGTCGCTCCGCCACGAAATCGCCAAACGACTGACCTGGCGTGCGGTCTGCAGCGAATGTCGCGAAATGTCCTTCAAGAACGTCCAGGATCTCGGTTTCGTTGACATTCTCGTGCGTGAGTTGATTGAGTCGCGTGCCCAGACCGTCGCCGCCCAGGAACAAACTGTATTGCCCGGGCGCCTTGCCGACCAGAGCGATCTCGGCCAGGTAGGGGCGGGCGCAGCCATTCGGGCAACCCGTAATGCGCAGTGAAATGGGCTCATCACTCAGACCGTGCTTATCGAGCAAGGATTCAATCCGCGCTGTCAGGTCGGGCAAGTAACGCTCTGCCTCAGCCATCGCGAGTGCACAGGTGGGCAGCGCTACACAGGCCAGTGCTTGCTGGCGAAGTGGCGAAAGTTCCTGCAACGGCGTCACGCCATGTGTTTGCAGCAAACGCTCAATACTGGTTTTTCGATTGGCCGGAACATCGCTGATAATGACGTTTTGGTTAGAGGTCAGTCGGAAGCTGCCTTCGTGGACTCGCGCGATCGCCGCCAATCCGCTCAGCAGATTCTGTCCGCCAACATCGGCGACCCGGCCCTGCGGTACAAACAGGGTCAGATGCCACTTGCCATTCTGATCTTTGCTCCAGCCAAATTCATCGCCGCGGCTGGTGAATTGGTAAGGTGCCGTCGGCAGCAATTCGAATCCCAGTCGATTGTGTAACTCGTTTTTGAACCAGTCCAATCCGTTGTCATCGATGGTGTACTTGAGTCGAGCGTGTTTGCGGTTTGTGCGGTCACCATTGTCGCGCTGAATCTTGACAACCTGTTCGGCCACGACAGTTACCTGCTCGGGCGTGCAAAATCCGATAACGTCGCCGACGCGCGGATAGGTTTCCGGTTCGCTGTGATGCATACCCATGCCACCACCCACCGATACGTTGAAGCCGGCGAGCTCACCGTCTTTCTGGATCGCAATGAATGCCAGATCCTGCGAAAACACATCGACATCGTTGGACGGTGGTATCGCGATGCCGATCTTGAACTTGCGCGGTAAATAGGTCGCGCCGTAGATGGGCTCATCGTCTTTTTGAGCGTTTTCGCCGCCAGCAACGCGGACTTTGTCCAGCCAGATTTCGTGATAGGCGCTAGTACTGGGCGTCAGGTGTTCGCTGAGCGCATTGGCGGTTGCATACGCCGCCGTGTGAATTGCAGAACGTTCCGCCAGGGGTGTGCACATAACATTGCGATTAACATCACCGCAGGCGGCGATTGTATCGAGCAGCGAGTCGTTGATTGCTGCAATGGTTGGTTTCAAATCACGCTTGATCACTCCATGAAACTGAAATGCCTGGCGCGTTGTGAGACGGATCGTGTGATTCGCGTGTTCCTTTGCGAGTCGGTCTATCTCCAACCACTGTGCCGAGGTCGCGATACCGCCCGGCACACGAACACGAATCATGAAGCTGTGGGCCGGTTCGAGCTTCTGTCGAGTGTGCTCAGCGCGAATATCGCGATCGTCCTGCTGATAGAAACCGTGAAACTTCGACAGTTGTGTATCGTCGTCCGCGAGCGTCCCGGTTGCGCCGTCGGCGAGACTCTCGACAATCGTCCCGCGCAGGTAGTTGCTGCGTGACTTGATACCCTCGACCGGGGTCAATGTGATTTCATCGGCCACTAGTAAACGTCCCGCTGATAACGACGCGTTTGCTTCAGCTCTTTGAGGAAGTCCTGAGTCTCCTCGCTCGAGAGGGCCCCGTGTTGTTGGATA
>JBPCYB010000037.1:0-14234 GCA_051007995.1 Woeseiaceae bacterium
GCCGGCGTCTTTGCCATGGATGCTGAGAGTGGTGAGTCCGGCTGGACCGATACTCCCGACTTCTTTTTCAGGGACTTTTCAGAGAACAAGACCGACGCTGAGTCGTTTGCGGCTTATGGTGAAATCGAATATGCGTTCAATGACGAGTGGGGCATCCACGCGGGGCTGCGCTATAACGATGAAGAGAGAACAAACACCTTCGACTACCAGTCCTCTTCATTTGCTCCTTTCAGCTACTTCACCGAGCCCACGTTCGGTCCGTACCCCGACGTGGCCCCAACGTCCGTACAAAAACAATCGTTCGATAACACGAGCTACCGCGTAGGCCTTAACTGGAGTCCAGGCGAGGACGGTCTCGTTTACCTGACGCATGCGACCGCTGTTCGCGCACCAATTATTCTGAGTGAGGCCGATCGAGTAGCGCTTGAGAATGCAGGTTTCACTCCGTTCGGTGACGTCGATGGAGCCGAACTGGTCAATACGGAGCTCGGAACCAAGTGGACACTGGCCGACGGCCGGGTGCAACTGGAGGCGGCGTACATTTTCAGTGATTGGCAGGATGTACCTTTGTGGTCTGAGGTGAATACGGTGCCGATGCCGACAAGCATGGCGATCGGCGACACCAATGCGGACGTTGAGATATGGGAAATCGGCCTATCCTGGGCGTTGAGTGACAATTGGACGTTTACCTATGCAGGTTCCTGGACAGACACAGAAGTGACGAGCGTCCCGGACCCAGCTGATGCGCCGGGCTATCCGCCTGCGGTCGAAAAGGGTGGTGAGCTCCCCAACTATTCGCCAAAAACAACCAACTTAGGGTTGAGTTATGGCCGGCCACTGCGTGGTAACTGGGAGTTGTTCGGGTCAATGAATTGGGTAACTCGCGACAAGCCGAACGGCCTCGACGTGTTTATTTTCCCGGATCAATACAATCCCGCCCGCGACAAGTATGAGAATCTGGGAATTAACCTCGGCGTGGTCAACGGACCCTGGACGATCGCTTTGGCAGTATCCAATGCGACGGACGACGACGGACAATTCTTGCCCAGAACGGCCTTCGGCGGGGACGATGCACGGCTGTTTGGACTGATTCAGCA
Organism: Woeseiaceae bacterium; assembly: GCA_051007995.1. GTDB lineage: Bacteria > Pseudomonadota > Gammaproteobacteria > Steroidobacterales > Woeseiaceae > UBA1847. The sequence goes on from JBPCYB010000037.1 coordinate 1,098, forward strand.
ACCAGCCACGTACTCGTTGCAGGTAAGCTACGACGGTATGCAGCAGTAGCCGCTCAGGCGTCGATGAAAAAGAAAGGGCAGCCCGAAAAGCTGCCCTTTTTTACTTTGAACGAGGAGTTATCTTGCATAAGAAATTGATCGTAATTGGCAGTTTTCTTGTCGCGTCCTGCGGCGTCCTTGCGGCTGAACTTCCTCAAGGAAGTCCTGAAGACGTGGGCATGTCATCTGAGACGCTGCAAAAGATGGACGAACTGATTCAGGAGTACCTCGACGCGGGCCGCCTGGACGGTGTTGTCGTTGGTGTCACCCGTCGCAATCAGGTGGTGTACTACGAGGCGCATGGTGTGATCGACCCGGTTCGAAAGACGCCAATGCCGAAAGATGCACTATTTGCGATGGCTTCCTCTACCAAACCCGTATTGGGTGTTGCGGCGATGATGTTGATCGAGGATGGCGTAATCAGTCCGGACGATCCTGTGGAAAAATACATTCCGGAGTTTAAGGACATGCAGGTGGCTGTGCCTTTGGAATCTGAGAGTGACGAAAAAGGCAAGGGCGGGAAAGGCCAGGAAAGTAAATACGATGAAGAATGGCTCGCGAAAAACTGGGACAGTCTTTCGGAAGAAAAACAGGCGGAGGTAATTGCCTACTACCAGGAATTAGAAAAGAACGCGGTGCCGGTCGAGGTCAAATTGGTGCCGGCCAATCGTCCGATAACCATTCACGATCTATTGACTCATACAGCCGGTTTGCATACCGGCGGGCCGGGGTCTTCTGCATCGAAATTGGAAGTAAGCGATACAGATTCCCTGGCAAGTTTTATTCCCAGGGTCGCCGAGGATCCTCTGGATTTTCAGCCGGGTACAGAGTGGGCCTATAGCGGTACTGTTGGTCTGGATGTCGTGGCACGAGTTATCGAAGTCGCGTCCGGTACACCGTTTGATGAGTTCGTCCAGACCCGGATTTTTGACCCGCTGGATATGAAGGATACAAGCTGGAATATGCCGGAAGAAAAGAAACATCGATACCCGGTTTATCCAAACGACAAAGGGCGCTACATAAAGTCTTCTGACTATTTCTCAGGATCTGTCGGTCTGCTCAGCACGGCGCGAGACTATATGCATTTTGAACAGATGCTGGTCAACAAGGGATCCCTGTTCGGTAACCAACTTCTCAAACCAGAAACCGTTGAGATGATGACCAGCAACCAGATAGGCGACCTGTTCGACAAAGGTGGTAAGGGTGCCATGGGAATGGGCTACACCGTGGGCGTCAACATGAACGCTGAGCAATCGAAAGATGCTCGACCTCTCGGTGCGTTCGGTTGGGGTGGCGCTGCAGGTACAGTTTCATGGAGCGCGCCTGCAGAAGAGCTGACCTTTGTGTACATGGTGATGGGGCCGACCGATCTGCCGTCGAAACTCGCAGCCGTTGTTACGGAATCAGTTATCGATTGATTGGGCTAAAGCTTACTCGTCGGCGTGGATCTGCACTGTGCCGGTGTCACCATCAATCGTAATCATCTGGCCGTGTTTGATGCGCTTGGTGCCGTTGCCGACGCCGAGCACTGCAGGAATGCCATACTCACGGGCAACAATGGAACCGTGCGCCAGGATGCTGCCGACATCGGTGACCAGGCCTACCGCATGTGCAAATAGCTGAGTCCAGGCCGGTGTGGTTAGCGGACTGACGAGAATGCTGCCCGGCGCCATGTTGTCGAATTCGGTAGGGCCGAGAACCACACTTGCTTTCGCGGTGATCGTGCCCGAGCTCACTGCGAACCCGCGCATCACATCGCTACCGTCATCATTCTTGATCTGGGTTTCTTTGAACGACACACCTGCAATCTGGCTAACCTCAGGCGGCAAAGTGCCCGGAGGATGATGTCGCTTTCGAGCTTCGCGCAGCTCGCGGCGTTCTCCCGCCAGCTCACCGAGTTTGGGAAGCGACTTGCCTTGCTTGTTTGCTTCAACCGCTTCAGCGATCTCGTTGCTTAGTAAGAAGAAGATATCGTCTTTCTGCCTGAACGTTCCGGCATCGACCAGCCGGCGACCCAGTTCGAAGGCCATTGGTCGAAGGATCGACCAGGTAAATCCGAAGCGAAACGCCACTTCCTCGCGAATGAAGTTGTACTTCAAGGCAAGCCACCAGCGGAAACGGAACTGCCAGTACTCGAGGCCCGAAAGCAACTCAGAAACTTCTTTTAGCTTTTGCTCGCGAATACCCGCGGTTTTTATGGATTGATTCTTCGGATCATAATTCTTGTCTCGAACCATGCCCTTGAGCGTCGCAAACAGGGCCGACGGATCTTCGACCTGCGTTGGCTCAATAAAGTCCATGCTGTAGCCCTGGTGGCCATAGGTCCCGAGATAGTCCTTCAATGCCGCCAGAACTTCGGCGCCTTTCTCGTGCTCGTACAGGGCCTGCAGAAGGAAAGGCGACGGTATTGCCAGCACGGTATAGCTCAGATCCTCATCGGCGCGTACAAGTTTCGCAATTTCGAACAGGTCTGCGTTGCCCTGCATGGCCTTTGAATCGATGCCGGTTAGAAACTGGCCGCTGATAAAATTGTGATCGGGCAAGCTCTCTTTCAGGAAACACTGCAGCTGATCATCGGTTGACTTAGCAACGCCAAAGGTATGACTCGAATCGTCGCTCCAGTAGCGACCTTCCTCGATGCCCATTTCGCAAATTCCCGCGAGCAAGTCATCGTCGGAGGCCTGCGCAATGTTAACCGCACGCCATTTATCAGCTACGCCTTCCAGACGCGGTTTGGTGTAGTCGTACCACTTCTTGAGCACTGCATCGTTCTGGGCAGTATGGTTAAAAGCGATGTAGGTCGGATTCTTACTTTCGGGCAACGTTATTCTTGCACCGATGTCATCGTCTTGCTCTGCAATCCAGGCATCGAAGGCCGCTTGATCAGCGTCACTTAATGAATCACGAAATGGCCCTATGTCTTTGCCGGCTCCCTCCCTCGTTTTTTGCCTCGCCTCCTCCATGTGCTTAGTGACTTCGTTATATTCGGCCGCTTCAATCGCTTCTTCGGAGATGGGTTTTAGTTCTTTCTTGTCCCTCTCCAGGTCTTCCATTTCCTTGTGGATCTGATGCCAGTCGAAACGCTGATAAGCAAACCCATTGATCGTTACGAACATCGCGCCGCCGCCTACCATCAGACTTTTCTCTCTGGGGGACTCAAGCCCTTTGGTCAGGTACAGCTCTTCAAAGAGCGGGCATATGGGGTCCGGCATGTTCTCAACGATTTGCCTGCGACTGACGAAACGGGCGGGAGGCGTCGGTACCCAATCCACTTCAATCGGCTGAACCAGCAGGTTTGTGATCGGGCGCGACTGCAACAAATGTAACTTGCCATCACAGAAGGCCCACTCGATATCCTGCGGCAGGCCGTTATACAGCTCTTCAATCTTGAGTGCCGTTTCGCTTAATTCCTTGAGCATCGCGTCCGACATTGAGGATTGGCCGCGGTCGCCTTCGGCCACGTCCTCGACGCGAATGCCTTGCTCACCGTCGGATACTATCTGCAATTCTTTTGGCCCGATTACGGATTCCTTAACCGAGAGATCACTGCGATTAACAATGTACGTATCCGGCGTAACCTGGCCGCCGACGACGGCTTCTCCCAAACCGAAGCTGCCGTTGATAATCATCTCGGAACGTTCACCGGTTGCCGGATTAGCCGTAAACAGAATGCCGGATACTTCAGATGGCACCATGATCTGTACAACCACACCCATGGCAACGGCGTCCTGGCCGATGCCGTTCTGGTGACGATAACTGATCGCTTGAGCGGTCCAGAGTGACGCCCAGCATTGTTGTACCGCTTCGACCACTTCGTCACTGCCGCGAACATTGAGGAATGTTTCCTGTTGACCAGCGAATGAAAAATCGGGCAGGTCTTCGGCATTCGCCGACGAACGTACGGCGACCGGAACATTGGCGTCTTCCAGGCCCGCGTAAGCTGCCTGAATATCCCTGGCAATCTCGTCGCTCATCGACGTATCCAGAATCAGCGCCCTGATCTTGTCAGAACAGTTGTCGAAAACGGGATAGCCATCGCGCAATTCAGGACGTGCCATTTCCAGAATTCTGGATTGCAGGTCATTGTCTGCGACGAATTTTCGGTAGGTGTCAGCGGTAACCAGGAAGCCACCCGGCACGTCGAAACCAGCACAGGACATTTTCGCCAACGAGCGACCTTTGCCGCCGATCAGTTCGAGAGAATCTTCTGTTGTTTTTATGGGTGTCGTATACATCGAGTTTCGCCAACCTCGCTTACAATTCGGCGCCAATCCATCACGCATGTATGCATTATGCATTCAATGATTTTGGCTGGCACATGTGACGTCGTGAATGGGAGGAGAATCCACCCAAAACCGAATATGGGTGATAGTCGGTCTGTACAATGTAGCTGTTTCTTTACCACCGGAACGGAACAGGCGAACCTATAGCGAGTTACCTGGCAGCAGGACCTTGAATACTTTGGACCCTTACGGCGAATTGCATCGGCCGCAATTTCACTTTACGGCGCGTGAAAACTGGATCAATGATCCGAACGGATTGGTTTACCAATCCGGCGTCTGGCACCTGTTTTTTCAGCACAACATTGAAGCGCCGGTCTGGGGAAAGATGTGGTGGGGGCATGCGGTCAGCGATGACCTTGTGCACTGGCGGCAGGTGGAGCACGCACTGTATCCGGACGAAATGGGTACGATGTTTTCCGGTTCGGCCGTTATCGATCACGACAACACAGCGGGATTCGGCGCAGGTGCGATGTTGTTGTTTTATACAGCGGCGAGCTCGCAGGCAGAGCCGAAGCGACCGTTCAGCCAATGCCTTGCGGTCAGTGTTGACGGTGGCAAGGAATTCACCAAGTTTGAAGGCAATCCGATTGTTGATTGGATAGCGGGCGATAATCGAGATCCGAAAGTCATCTGGCATGCAGCGTCTCAGCGCTGGATCATGGCTTTGTACCTGACAGACGACCGTTACTCCTTTCTCAGCTCCCCGGATGCGAAGGCGTGGACGCCAATTCAGGACCTGGTATTTGAAGGTGAACGCGAGTGTCCGGATTTCTTTCCTTTGACCGACGAATCTGGCCAGGAACGCTGGATACTTACTGCAGCAAAAGGGCTTTACCAGATAGGCAGTTTCGACGGCGAAAAATTTACCGCTGAAACGCCAATACGCAGTTCCGATCAGGGACGAAACAGCTACGCCGGACAAACCTGGAGCAACGCACCTGACGGCCGCTGTATACAGATTTCCTGGATGGCCGGTGGCCTTTATCCGGAAATGCCGTTTAACCAACAACTGTCAATACCTGTTGAACTGTCGCTCGTTGGTTCGGGCGAAGATGTTTCACTGTCGCGCTGGCCCGTTAAGGAACTGGATGCGTTACGCAAGAATACGGTCAGCGTTGAGCGGCAAAAAATAAGCAACGACGAAAAGCTGGCACCGGCGTCCGATGCACAGCTATTTGACGTTTCGTTTACTGTGTACAAGCAGCAAGCGAATTTGCTCTACCTCGTTATTCGAGGTCATGCATTGATCTTTGATTGGGCGGAAAACAAGCTCACTACGAAATCGAGCGGCTTCAACAAGATCGTCGGCGACCGATCCTTCGTGCAATTGCCTGATACGCCGAGCCTGGCTGTGCGACTGTTAGTCGACAAAACGTCAATTGAAGTATTCATCAATGGCGGGCAGGTGTCGGCCTCGTTTTGTTTCCTCCCGAACGGATACATCAACCCGGTGGAGCTTATGAGCTTTAGCGGCGAACAAATCATCGAAGGATTCGAGATGCACGAACTCGAATCCAGCTGGACGTCTCAGAGTGAATAAGAGCACGAAAAAAATACTCGTTATCGCTGATATTCACGGCAACGCTGAGGCGCTGCGCGCGGTCATCAATGCGGAAAAGGACGCGGACCATGTCGTGTTTCTTGGCGATGCATTGTTGACGGGTCCGCAAGCGAACGAGACTGCAGATATCCTGATTGAACTGGATGCCGATCTATCGATCATGGGCAATCATGATGAAGAAGTCTTTGATCATTCAATATTTGAGCATTGGCCGGAAGAGTGGGTCGCGCTCAACATGTGGGTAATTGAACGTCTTGATGCTGCTGCAATCGCACCGCTAAAGTCCTATCTTCCTGCAGGTAAGTATGAAGTAGGTGGCCTGGAATTATTCCTGCACCACGGCGAACTTCAAAAACCAACGCCTGCTGCATTGCCGAATGCGCCGGACGAAAGTTTCTTTGCAATGGATGGTGACAGTGATTGTCCGCTCGTGATGTTTGGTCACACCCACGTTCAATTCACGCGACAAATCGGTGACAAGACTTACATCAACCCCGGCAGCGTTGGCCAACCACGTACTGGTAAGTTGCAGGCTTGCTACGGTGTGTTCATCGATGGCGAATATGAACCGCGACAAGTGACTTACGATCCGCAGCCATGGCTCGATGCCCTCGATCGCATGGATGTGCTCAACGAGTATCCGGTGTTTCACCGCTGGCTCCGCGACGGTCTGCTGAACGGCTACGGAATTGGTGAGCGTGAACCCTGGACCCAATTCGCAGCAGAGGGCTTCAATTGAGCGCTGCTAGCAAGCGGGAAAGCATACCTATTCGGGAAGTTTTCAGGCTGTCGTTACGCTGCTGGCCGTACTACCGGCCGATGCTCAAGCATCTGTTGACCTTTTTGTTTCTCAATGTGCTCATGGCAGCTCTGTTCATGGGTATTTACTTCGTCGGCAATGATCTGATCGAGAACAAGATCCTGGTCGGCGAACGGCTGCAATCCATGCAGGCGACTATCCTGATGGTGGGTGATGAATACGTAACCACCGGCGCGGAAGATGAACCGCCGCTCACGGACGAGCAACGCAAACGGGTCCGGTTGGGTGTCATTGTCGTCGCGGCAATGCTGTGGGTTTACTTCGCAGTTTATTTAGCGGCCTCGACGTACTACCACGCCTGGATTTTTCAGCAGATTAACCAACGACTGCGCGTCGAAATGCTCGGCCAGGTGGAGCGTTTGTCACTGCGCTATCACAGCGAGTCTCGCACAGGTGATGCGATGTACCGCGTTTACCAGGACAGCGCGACGATCGTGAATATCTTGCAGTTCCTGATATTCACGCCGATGCGGCTAGTGTTGTGGTCGATATTCAGCATCATCGTACTGATGTTTTTCTCGCCCTGGTTCGGCCTGATCATTCTAATTGCCGCGATCCCGATTACCTACGTGATGCGACGGCTGATTCCGAAGGTTCGCAAGTACGCACAACTTGCGCGCGAAACCAACAGTGATCTGACATCACGAATTCAGGAAACGCTGGCGGCAATTCGTGTGGTCAAAGCAAATGCGGCCGAGAAGGAGATGATGGCGCGCTTCAAACGCGATTCGACAGCCGCGCTTGAAGCCGCCTATAAATTTCGCTTTTACATGTCGATACTGATGTTGGGGGTACTGCTCTGTTCGTTCACCGCGTTCCTGGTGGCTGAGTACTATATGGCAACCTGGGCGCTGGCCGAAAAAGCGACCTTTCTCGGTGGTGCGGTTGCGCTGCTGGGTTTTGCGGTCTGGAATCTTGGCGCCTACCGGTCAGCAACGGGTAGAGGCGAAGAGATCAGTAACAGTATGTGGGATATCGCCTATCACTGGTCGCTCGTGCAGGACCTTGCCGTCGGTCTGAAACGCGCCTTCTACTTCATCGATATGGAGCCCGAGGTCGATGAACCTGAGAATCCGCATCACTTCCCGGACAAACTCGAGCTGGTACGTTATGAGAATACCAGCTTCAGTTATCAGGACGACATGCCCGTGCTCGGCGGCGTTGACCTGCAGGCGAACGCCGGTACTGTTACCGCGATAGTCGGTGGTACCGGCAGTGGTAAATCCACGATGATGTCTTTGCTGTTGCGCCTTTACGATCCGGACGCTGGCAGAGTCCTGATCAACGACACCGATTTGCGCGACATGGGTGTCAGTGATTTGCGGTCCAACGTTGCGATTGCGCTGCAACAAAACGTGCTCTTTGCGATGAGTGTCGCCGATAACATTCGCTACGGTCACGATGACGTTGCCGACGAGAAGGTAGTCGCCGCTGCAAAAATCGCCTGTGCTGACGACTTCGTGAGTGAGATGCCTAACGGCTACGACACGGAGCTCGGTGAACGAGGCGGCAAGCTTTCGACCGGGCAACGACAACGGCTGTCGATCGCGCGAGCGGTGCTGCGAGATACACCCATACTGATTCTCGACGAACCAACCGCATCACTGGATGCCGAAACAGAGCAACGGGTATTGGCCAATCTTGCCAAGTGGGGCGCGGAACGTGTGGTCTTTATTATTACGCATCGGCTGTCCACTATTCGCAACGCGGATCAGATCGCGTTCCTCGCTGATGGTGTCATCAAGGAACTGGGTACTCACGAGGAGTTGATTCAGGAACAAGGCGCGTATCAGAAGTTTGTGGAGGCTGAGATTGGCGACTAACCCAAACCTGTTTGATGATCGCGTCGATGTCGATAGCGACATCTCGTCATGGGTATCAGTAAAACTTTTGGGCCGATCGTTCCGCTTCCTTACGGATGTGCGCGGTCTGCTGGCCTGGAAGTTTTTCTTCGCATTGATCAGCGTGCTGCCCGGACTCGCAGTGCCATGGATCCTCAAGATTGTGGTCGATCAGGTGGTACTCGGTCTGCCCTTCGGTACTACCGACGTACGGCCACCGGTGTTCCTGCAGCCATTTATCAATGCGGTGGACGGCTTGGCGCCGGCCCAGATCATGCTGGCGCTGACAGCGTTGATGTTTACGATGCTGATCATATTCGGCTCGCGCAATCCGCCCGCGGAGCAGGTCAGCGGCGCGGGAATGCCGCAGGGACTCGATGCAGCGACACAATCAGAACACGCGATTTCTTCGGGCGGTAGCGGCGCGAACGGACTGTGGGGTCTGGCCGAAGTGCTGCTGACGATTCGCATGACGCAGCGCCTGGCAAATGGCATTCGCACCAAACTGATGGGTCGTCTGTCGCGGCTCGAGATGACGACGCTGGATGACCAGCGTATCGGCGATTCGGTGTATCGCGTCATGTACGACGCACCGATGATGCCGGATATTTGTTACCAGCTGACGATCAACCCGGTGCTGATGATTTTCAGCACTGTGGTCAATGTCTACCTGATGCTCTACAGCTACGGTGCAGTCGCGCCGGAGCTCGTCTGGATCTGTACTGCAATCGTGCCCGTGACGCTTCTGCTGACCTTGCCGCTCTCGGGAGTTGCTCGTCGGGTCCAGCAAGCCAGTCGCGCGGCCGGCGCCGCTGCGACCAACACCATGGAAGAGAGTGTCGACAACATCGCCGCTGTGCAATCGCTGGGTGGCATGCAGAAAGAAACCAAAAAATTTGCCGATAAGAGCAGTGAATCGTTCCGGCGTTATCGACACACCGTTTTTATCGCCGGCATCGTGAAGGTCGTTTCCTATCTGGCGGCTATCCTCGCCATGGGTTATGCATTCATCCTGGTTACCGATGACGTTATTGCCGAAGTGTTGACACCGGGCGATTACGCGGTTCTGGTTGGTGTGCTTTTGCTGCTGATGGACGTCGCGATGACCTTCGGCGTCTACTGGATCAATCTGCAAGGCAACGTCGCGGCGGTGCGTCGTGTGTTTTTCTTCATCGATTTCACGACCGAGGATGATCGTGACACGGAACCGCTGGCGCCGCTCGAGGATGGTGTGCATCTTGAGAACGTGAGCTTTTCGTATCCGGATGGCAGGCAAGCGCTTAAGAATATCGACCTGGATCTGCCATTGGGTGAACTCGTTGCGATCGTCGGGCCGACCGGTGCGGGCAAAACCACTTTGGCCTACCTGTTACCGGGCTACGTACGTCCCACGGAAGGCGTTATTCGTTTCGGTAATCAGGATGTATCCGGAGTGCATGTCGACGAAATTCGCCACCAGGTCACCTATGTGTTCCAGGAACACATGTTGTTGTCGAACAGCATTCGCGACAACCTGTTGCTGGCAAATCCTGATGCTTCGGAAGACCAGTTGATAGACGCGTGCCGCACGGCCGGCGCGATGGAGTTTATCGAGCGCTTACCTGATGGTCTCGACACAGTGGTAGGCCGATCTGGCGACACGCTGTCGGTGGGACAGAAGCAGCGTGTGTCGATCGCACGCGGCCTGGTGCGGAATACGCCGATCATAGTACTGGATGAACCGACTGCTGCGCTGGATCCACAGACAGAAAACGCCTTGATGAATTCGCTACGCGAAGCGACGGCCGGTCGCCTTGTCATCGTGATTGCGCACCGTCTGTCTACAATAAGAAAGGCGGATCGAATCGTTTTCCTCGAGAAAGGGGAGGTCGTCGACATCGGTGATCACGAATCGCTGATGGCTGATGAGAACGGTCGCTACCGTCGATTCGTAGACTTGCAAAATAGTTAACGGGGGCTAGTCATGCGCAAGGCAATTAAAATCCTACTGTGGATCGTAGGTATCATCGTCGTATTGTTGATTCTGCTGGTCCTTTTCGGTCCCGGTATTTACGGTCGAATGATGGCGCCTGATCACGAGTTCGGGTCGAAGCCGCTGCCGGCAGCGCCCGACTATTCATTGCGAGCGCATTGGGCCGCCTGGCCTGACGACGACAGTCCTGCTGAGCGCCTTCCTGATGGCGTCAGCCGAATTCCTCAAGAGGACCGACTTGCGTCCGCATTCTTCCTGCATCCAACAACCTATGGTGGCAGGGAGCATTGGGTGCAACCGATGGATGATGCTGATGCCATTCGCGGTACTGACCGCGGCACGATATCCGGGCAAGCCTCCGCCTTTAATGCGTGCTGTCGTGTGTACGCGCCACGTTTTCGCCAATCCAACATCATGGGTTATCAACAAGAGGGCGTTGCCGAGCAAATTTTCACGATCGGTTTCGAGGACGTACGAGCAGCGTTTCGTTACTTCGTTGCTGAAATCGGTCCGGACGAACCCATCGTCCTGGGTAGTCACAGCCAGGGCACCTTTCAACTGATCCGCTTAATCGAAGAAGAAGTTGACGGAACCCCGTTAATGGACCGACTGGTCGCCGCGTACGCAATAGGTCATGCATTGCCGAACGCGCTTATCGATGAGGCTTATGAAGATCTGGAGCTTTGCACCACGCCTACGCAGACCGGCTGTTTTATCAGCTGGGATGCGCATGAAGGCGACAAATCACCGTCAGTGTGGAGCGACGAGGAGGAGGAGGAGCTTTGGAATGGTACTGACTACACCGGCTTCAAGCCCGGCCCGCGCATCTGTGTCAATCCGATTACCTGGCGTACAGATAACGAGCCGAGCAATACAGCCGATCACCTGGGCGCGCTGGCAGATTTTACGAAAGAATTCGATCCGGTAACGACATTGGGTGAACTGGTCAGCGGCACGGTATCGACGTACTGCGCCGGCGACGAAGAGCGAAACTGGTTGTTCGTCAACGGCGACCGCGATGAGAGACTAAAGTACCAGGGCTTTTGGTCGGTCTTTCTACGCAATCTGCATGGCTCGGACTACAGTTTGTTCTGGGCGAACATCCGACAGAATGCAGTGGATCGCAGCCGTGCGTTGCTGGAATCGCGCGACGCGGGAGTTGAAGAGTGAAAAACCGCGAGCTAGCGATCGTGGTTGCGATGTGTTTGACGAGTTTTGCTTGTGCTGAGTCTCCGCCACCCAATGTCGTGCTGATCTTTGTTGACGACCTGGGTTATTGCGACAGCGAGTTATACGGTTGCGATGCGGTACCAACACCGAATATCAGACAACTGGCCGATGCCGGTACGCGTTTTACCTCGGGCTATGTCACGAGTCCGGTGTGCTCGCCATCGCGCGCAAGCCTGATGACGGGACGCTATCAGCATCGCTTCGGGCATGAGTTCCTGCCGGAAGGCGATGCCGATGGAAATGGCGGCCTGCCAGTCGACGAGATCACGCTGGCGGATGCCATGCAGGACGCGGGCTATGTGACGGGAATGGTTGGCAAGTGGCACCTGGGCACAAACGAAGAGTTCCATCCGCTGAACCGTGGCTTTGACGAGTTTTACGGGATGGTCACGTGGGGTGCCGACTACGCGGATCCGACGCGAGAAGACATGCAAGTCTGGACGCACCCAATGGCCCTGCCCCGAGACCCCGATGCGGTGTGGTCCGGCCGCGGCGCCAATGCCATTATGCGAGACAGGGAGCCTGTTGAAGAATCTGCCTACCTGACTGAGGCGTTTAGCCGCGAAGCGGTCGCATTCATCAACGAGAACAAGGGAACGCCGTTCTTCCTGTACGTCCCCTACACCGCGATACACGGTCCATTGCAGGTGACGCAGGAATACTATGATCGCTTTCCGCAAGTTGATGACGAAAGTAAACGCATTTATGCGGCAATGACCTCTGCGCTTGACGACGGCATAGGCGAGATCACGGCGGCACTTGAGGAAAATGGCCTGGAGCAAAACACCTTGGTAATGTTCATAAGCGATAATGGTGCTGGCGTTGCGGAATACACGAACAATGCACCGCTGCGGCTGGGCAAACACACCTTATTCGAAGGTGGCGTGCGCGTGCCCTATGCGATGAAGTGGCCGGCCCAAGTGTCTGCCGGCGGCGTCTACGATAATCCAGTGAGTACGCTCGATGTGTTTCCGACGGTGATCGCTGCTGTCGGTGGCGAGTTACCGCAGGGCAAGGCCCTGGACGGCGTCGATTTGCTGCCGTTTGTTTCAGGAGAGCAGGGCGCCGAACCGCATCAATCGCTCTTCTGGCGGCAGGGACCCAATTGGGCGGTGCGGCAAGGCGACTGGAAACTGATTCACGCGGCGGACAAGAACTGGTTGTACAACCTGGTTGAGGATATCGGCGAACAAAGCAACGTTGCAGATCAGAACCAAGAGATCGTTGCACGCATGACACAGGCTTTCGCTGAGTGGAACGGGGGCAATGTCGATCCACTCTGGCCCGCACTGGGCGGCAAGAGTCTGCCATCGTTCTCAGTGGATGGTGTCGCAATCAACTGGGTCCTGTAAATTTTAGAAAGGGTGCATTTATGAGCGAGAACAACCAGG
>JBPCYB010000038.1:0-16950 GCA_051007995.1 Woeseiaceae bacterium
GTCTCGGACTCACCGGCGTCATTCACAGTGACCATTTGTTTTTGCACTGTGGTTGTTACGTTCAAATTGCCTTCTTCCTGTGCATACGCTGGCAAGACAAACAGTGCCGGCAGGCAAACGGACAACAAAACTGCATTTATAAGATTTTTCATAAGACCCCCTCCTCATCGCTCAATGGGAATGTTTCGCTCTAGTCAATCGTTACCTGGAAGACCACGGTTTGAACGCCGTCTGCCAGAGTTAGGTCACCAAGTCGCACGACCACAGTCGCTGCGCCTGATGTGTTGTACTCGCCGGCATCTGCATCTATTGCGTCGCTCAAGGCGAGCGTGTTCAGCGTGATACTGGCGGGTACGTAGGTGGTGTAAGTCGGAATTAGATCACTCACGGCACTGGCAGTAGCCGTGCCGGTGGTCATGACTTCAACAGTAATCGTGTAGGTAATCGTTGCGCCGGGGATCGGCTGTGTACCGCCAAATTGGTCAGTGACGACCTGCGATTTGACGACGTTGATCATCACGTCAGATACGAGATACTCGCCGACGTCGGTGTCTTCACCACCGGTCGTGCCGATTACGGCATCGACACCGCCATCCCCTTGGCCGAGATACTCAGTGCCCGCGGCGCCCGATCCGGTAACCGCCGTTGCGGTTAGCTGGCTAAGACCAATTTGACCGTTGAGGACCGTTCCGGGGATGTCATTAACGATGAACATGTCCTGCGAGGCATCTGCGGCGAGAACAGGGTCGTTGACGCCCGGATTGTAGGCGACATCGCCGACATTGAAGTCACCGCTGCCGTCAGTATCGAAGTAGATGGCCGGTACGGCCGGAATAGGATCAAAGTCATCCCCACCGAGTAGACTGTCAATGGCAAGCGAAAAAGCCTCGCTGCCATTACCGGTATTGGTAACCGTAAAGAGAATTGCCTGTCCTGCGTCCAGCGGCGCGACGAGTATTTGTGGACTTTGGCGAGTAACAACCACGTCGATACGTTCGACAACGGTGATTGTTGTCGTGTTTGACTGCAAGGTGATAGGCGTGCCACCAAGATCGAAATCGACGGTGGCGGTATTTTGAATTACGGTGCCAACAGGCGTTCCAACCGCTCCGGCGGTCGAAAAAGCGAAGCAAAGCACACATCCAAAAATTACTGACCGCACCTGTCTAATCGCAGGCGCGATACGCTGAGTTGCCGTTTCCAAGGTTCATTCCTTTTTGGCATTTGTGGTGCTCTAAAGCACCGCCTGCGCATCATTGCGAGGCCAGGCACAACTGTCAGTTATTTCTCTTCAGGAATCACGCCGATTGGTCAATATTTGGTCGAAATGTGAGGGACTTCACAGTTTCTCCGTGAAGTCCCTCACAGTCGCAGGGCGCATGGTGACTGGGTTTCAGGCGATCTTCGAGCAGCGGCCAGAGCCTGAATATGTCAGGTCGACACGACCATCGTCACATCCTCCGCGAAGGTCGCCTAGTGAGGCCTGACAATCGACAACTTTTTCATTTTCGAACGCAGTGTACTAGGCGGAATGCCGAGCGCTGCCGCCGCACCTGATTTGCCTGAAATTTTCCAATTGTTGTCTTCAAGCGTTGCAATAATGTGCTCGCGTTCAACCAGCCGTAGGTCACCAATAGTGGAACTCAGGATTCGTGGCACTCGTGATGGCGGTACATCGTCAATTGCCGACAATGATCCTGCCAATTCCAGCACGGGCCCGGATGACGAAATCATCGCGCGTTGAATAACACCCTCAAGCTCCCTGACATTGCCCGGCCAATCGTAGTTCCGTAGCAAGTGCATCGTTTCTGCAGATATTGCCTCAATCTCCCGACCAAACTCCTGTGCCTGAGTCGAAACAAAGTGTTCCACAAGTATCTGAATATCGTCGCCCCGCTCTCGCAGCGGCGGCATCTCGATTGGGAACGTAGAAATTCGGTAGTACAAATCCGCTCGAAACTCGCCTGAGACGATCGCTTCGCTGAGATCTTTATTGGTAGCCGCGACAATGCGAACGTCTACTTCGATCGTTTCGCTCCCACCAAGGCGCTCAAATTCACCCTCCTGCAATACGCGCAGCAACTTGGATTGCAGCTCCAGCGGAATATCACCGATTTCATCAAGAAATAACGTACTGCCGCTCGCTAAGTCAAAGCGGCCGGGCTTCGCACGTTCGGCTCCGGTAAACGCTCCTTTCTCATAACCGAACAACTCACTTTCGATCAGATTTGCCGGCAAGGCGGCACAATTGACTTTGACCAATGCTCTGTCTTTGCGATCGCTATGCTGATGAACTGCACGTGCGATTAATTCCTTGCCTGTCCCTGTTTCGCCAAGAATCAGCACCGGGGCATCAGTTTTGGCCACGACGTCGACAAGGCGTAGGCAATCTAGGAGTTCAGCGCTCTCTCCAATAATCTCATCGAAACCGGCCGTTCGTTCGACCTCCTGTCGAAGATATACATTTTCTGCTTCGAGTTTATCAGTTGCGCGCCGCAAACCATTCAATGCATCACTAAGCTCCTTACGCGATCGCAGTCTCAGTATAAAATTTGCAAACAGTTCGGCGAAAACGTGCATGTCTGCGATTTCCTGACCCGTCCAACTCCGCGGATGGTCGAGCATCGAAAAACCTGCAGCGCCATGCAGCTCACCTTCAATCGACAACGGCAAAATGACAAATGCTTTGGATCCATTAGCGCGAATAAGTTTTTCGTCAACTTCAAACCCCTCCGGCAAGTCGGACGTATCGTCAATACTGATCCACTCATTATTGCTCACCAATTCCACGATGCGCGGATAAGCTTCACCTGTGTGCGGAATATTGAATTCTGCGTCTGTGCGACTCCAGCTGAAGCTCTCCTCAATTCTATGGCTCTGTTGGTTGTACCAGATGACTACCGTTCGGTCGGCCGCAAAATGACAGCAGATTTCCCGCATACAGTCTTCAAGAATCTCGCGGCCATTGTTTTCATTAGCTTTCACCAGGCGCGACGAGATTTCGGCGACAAGCTCTTGATAGGTCTTGCGTCGCGCCAGTGCCATTTGAGATTCGTGCAGATCGAGAATGTCACTTTCCGAGGCCCAAAAGCGATGTAGATAGCCATCACTGACGATTCCGGAAAGACTGGACCGAACGGCCCTGGTCTGTCCATCGCTCATCTTGTATACCAACTCATACTCGACGAGCCGGTAGTCATTCCTGATGAACTCCGAAAAATACTCGTGGTGCGCGTCTGCGTCTTTGTTGCCATCCAGAATGCCCATTTTTGTGCCAATGACATCGGCCATCGTCATACCTGGAAAGTTCCGCACAAAAACCTGATTGCACTCCGCCAGAATCGCATCGTTGCTGCATCGAACCTGTTCTTCGATTGGCAGGTTGATCGGCATGGGCGGGTCAAACGTATAGCAGAAAATGCTGTTTGAACTCGTTTCAAACAACGCACGGAAACGCGCCTCGGAATTAAAAATATACTCTTCCGCGACTCGAATTTTCTCAATTGATTGTTTGGCGTAGATGTCGGTTCGTTGGCGGTTCCGTCCCGAATAGATCATGCAAACAAACACTAGCAAAAAAGCGCCGCGCGACAGGACCCAATGCAGCCAGATAGGAATGGCTATGCCAAGGAAACTCATTCGTCCTGTTACTACTGACAGGTATGGATCGACCGTACTGAAAGCGTTTCCCATGTAAATCAAAACCAGCAACGTCATACCGGCAAGGAACATCGTTTCGCTTAACATCGGCGCGATTTGCGTACTGACGAGCCCCCGCCGGACTACCCAGAAAACAATTAGCAGAGTGCCCAGCATGATTGTCAGATCGACAATCCGCATAAGAATATCCAGGTCGACCAGGGACATCAGAAATAGCTGGGTTGTGCGGTCGCGCCGATCGGCGAAGTTCGAGCCAGTTGTTCTGGCCGACTGCTCATCAGGATATGAACGCCGCTTTAGAATTTTCGCTAGTCATGGTTTTTTTTTACCAGAAAGCACTGGAAAGTCACGACATTTCGCGACTATTCGCGACTTTTCGTGGCATTTCGCCACTCACCGATTGTTGCCACGCTCAAGGCCTACCCGCGCATATTCATAAGTTATTGTTATTAAACGATTTATTATATTTATCTCACAAAATCAATAAGTTGGCACGGTACCTGCATTACTTACCATAACGAACGAAAAAACGTCGATTTTCTGACACTTTGCGCTTGGGAGCTCAAGGATATGATGTCCAAAAACTGGTCGAAAACGGAAGAAGTAATCCGCGTATTACTCATTTCTGACAGTCACGACATGGTCGCAAGACTAACGCAGCAATTAGAATTTCGCGAAGTCTCGACCAAAATAAAGGTTATGCGGCCAGGTCGCAAAGCCATCAATTGTGCAAGAGGCAAGTCACGGTTTGGACGTGATCCAGTTGATTTGGTCGTCATCGACTTTTCGAATCCCGATCATCGCAGCCAATCTTTCATTTCAAAACTGGCGTTCGGCGAAAACCGCATCGAAACGCCGATCGTTCTCCTGACCAGTGACTACTCGGAAGAGCTTCTCGATCGCGGCGCCATTGATTGCGACTCGTCAATCATGTTCTCGCCAACAAGCTTGACGTCGTTTCTCGGCAAGATGCACGAATTATCGCGTGAGAAATTTCTACGCACTGTCACAATCGTGTCGGGAATCGGTCCTATTCTGGTCAGACTACCCGGCTATTTCTCACGCACTCTGGATGAGACACCGACATGCCAAGTTGCTTAGGCAACCCGGCTACTCGATTAACGGAGATATAAATGTCAACGGATGAACAAACTAAGTTTCTGCAACAACTTGCGGAAGACCTGAATTCCAAGAATATCAAGCTACCGTCATTTCCCGATGTTGTGATCAATATACGAACCGCGCTGGAAGATCCGTCGTGTTCGTCTGAACGCCTGGCCTCAGTCGTACGGACCGATGCTGTGCTCGTCGCTCGCCTCTTGATGGCCGCCAATTCCGCGTTTCACAACCGCGCCGGAATTGAAATTGTCGATCTCAATCTCGCGGTCAGTCGGCTCGGCTTCGAGGTCGTGCGAAATACTGCGATTACGCTTGCTGTTGAGCAGATTTTCAATGCGTCGCAACACGACGAGTTACGCGATTCAATAAAAGGGATTTGGTCGAGCAGCTTGTCGCTCGCATCAATGTGTTTCGTGCTTGCACGAAATTTGGAAACGGTTAATGCAGATAACGCCTTCCTGTGTGGATTGCTACATGAAGTGGGCAAGCTGTATATCCTCACTCGAGCCGCCGAGTACCCAAACCTGATGGGAGATGCTGATTCTCTGGCTGCAGTGCTTGATCAGTGGTACGCCAGCGTCGGCAAGTCGATTGTCGAAGCCTGGGGCTTTTCTGACGAAATCGCAGAATCTTTGGACGTTGATACCCCTCTTACGAACAATGGATCTCCTGCATCTTTTGTCGATGTTGTATGTGCCGCGAGAATGGTCCTCGAGCACGATGACGATGAAGAACTCGATGGCGCATCGGCAAGTCTCGCCGACAAGATGCGGATTAGCCCGGATTCTCTTCCCGGCATCCGGGAAGCGTATGATCAACACGCTCAATCCATGCGGCAATCAGTAAGCTAAACACTCACAAAAAAATATCCCGTCGCAGGCTTTGCCTGCGACGGGACATTCACGGTTAATCGTGGAGATTAACCTATGCGACTCGATTTACTGCCGGAACGCCGTATCGTAACGTGAATCGATAGCGTAGCTTGTTTGTGAATTATGAGCCTGGATACTGCCGGCGCTAGGAACTCCATCATCACCGCGCGCTTCGAGGATCGCTGCAATATCACCCGGAATTTCTCCGAAGACGACATTGTGCCCACTAAGATTGTAAAGATTGAGGTCGATACCGACCAAACCGCCGAATGAATTACTTGGCTGCTGGTAGCTGGCATTTGTGTTGTCTACCGGCCCGGCTACAAGTCCGGAACCGCGCAGGTGCTTCCAGATTTTGCGCGACTCGTCATTGTTATTCGTGCTGCTCCAGCCGCCCGAAATATTGCCATTGCCGTTACCATTGTCCGCAGCGCGCCAAGTGCCACTAAAGCGAGTAGATGCGGCGGGATCATCACCCGGCAACACGCCATAGCGATCCTGATACGCGAAAATCGCAGCTGAAACACCAGCGAAGTCATTCTCGATTCGCTTGATTTTGGCATTGGTGATCATCTCTCTTCCCTTGAGAACACCACCGATCAAGAGTCCGATAATGACCAGCACTATCGCAATTTCAACAAGCGTAAAACCTGACTGCTTGCGTCTTCCCATAATTTCAATATTCACTAGTCATTCCTCAGGCAATTTCAAGAATTGGGTGTACATTGGAAGCGAAAAATCTATCTGATTTCTGGCTTCCACTATGGTTATCGGCGCCGAAATTCAGAACTTAAGCATGTCGCGGGCGTATTTTGTTAAGCGCGTCACATTCCGCGCGTTTCTGGCGTTTCAAGGCAGATGACCCGCATCAGCTAGCATGCGATACAGGGAATTTGATGACGTCCATAACAGCAAATCGTCAAATTCGCTGCCGCTCAGCTCGCTTCGACCGCGAAGTACAAAGACGGCGTTTGCCGCGACTGGGTAACTGACCCCCGATGCACCGCCACCCAATGTATTGCCGACGTTTTCCATTTGATCCGCTGAACCGAATGACGGCCAATCCCTGCCCAGCGAGTACACTATTAGTGGGCTTTGGTCGGACAGCGTCACATTTGCTCCGCTGCATGTAGTTGCCGATGCGCCACTCCCTGTCGAACAAATCACGAGGTCCGGCAGCAAGGCTTGCATGGTCACCGACTGCATCTCACCGGGGACCGTAAAGTCCCACTGTCCGTTGCCATCCACGTCCGAGTCGGTAACGCTGTATCGGACCGGCGATCCCCAGGGGTCCAACAAGAGATTGTCTGCATTGCGCGCGCCGTCCAAATTGAGGGTTGTCGAAGGCACGAACCCATGTTGTGTCGTACAACCCCCAGCGGTCGGGGATGCAGCACCGCTGCTCGCCGGCGTTGCGGGGCATGGAAGAAACCCATTAACGATTGCAAAACCTTCGGCTGCGGCCCTGATTGTCTGTAGCTGCGACTGCCCATCCTTGATTCTCGAATTCTCACGCTGCACAGCGAGTGGCATGGCCAGGCCACCAAGGACCAGGCCCATGATCAAGAGAACGATCGATAACTCAATTAGCGAGAATCCGCGTTGTTTGGTCATGCGCTTCATATTCAGCATTCCGTTACATTCAGAATTGGGTCAACACAAAACAGCAAGTCATTAAAGCTGTTGGTAGACGCTTGCGACAGAAAATCCGCACTTCCCGATGCGATCGGAAAATGGGATGCATTGACTGCCTCGGCATAGTTGGTTGGATCACTTTTTGTGTCGGTGTCGATCGGCGGCGAATTTCTCAATTGTCCCAACGACGGCAAACGACTATTTGCAAACAAAATTATCGCCGCGTACTGACCGGCTCCATTAACAGTCAAACAAGAGACGCAATTGCTCGGCACAGCAGATGAAGGCGTGTGCGATTCAGCGACTGCATAGAAAAAATGGTCTTTCCAGTTCCGCCACAGTGAAAACATTTGCGGCGTCCAGGCTGTCACGGCAACCGGATCGCAATCCGACATGATCTGACCGATGGCATTGCCCGTCGCGAGATTGCTGTCATTGACAATATCGGGCAATCGACCAGAGATCATGCCGATGTCTGCATCGTCATAAGCGGCGTCCGGCCGATAGTCTGGCATTCCCAACGTTGCAGGCCATGGCATACGACGGTCGTCAACGCCACCTGGATTGCTTCGCGCATAATTGGCAACGCACTCCGCGACGGCGAGTCCTAAGGCGCGCATGCGCGTGTCATAGTCGTGCCGCTCCGAGAAGGTCCTGGCCAGGTCTGCACGCGTAATGAGTGCAATTCTGTCATTGTGCTCAGGCCGATAACCTGCCGCGACGGCGAGCAGGTCGACTGTATCCGCCGCTCCCGACAAATTCGCATTCGTGATACCGGACACGAGATCAGAGTCCAGGAAGTTTGCGGCGCTATAGTTCGAACTGCAGGCACCATTGCTTCCTGCAGCGGCTCGCACTTGGCCATTGAGCGCCGGCATCGCCGCGATTATTGCAGCGACGGGCCGTTGCTCCGCTTGCACGCCCGAAATTATTGTCGCCGAGTCAATTTCATACAATTGTATTTGCCCATTGGTGTCGGCGTTGAGCATCGCCGCTGAAAATCCGGCAGCATCTTTGTAGTCGCCCGAGACGACGTACCACAAGCAAGCGGTACCGCCGCCTTTGAGCGGTTCAATTCCGAGTGTTCGCCACGGCAGCCGTCCGAGCATGGACTCGCTCGCTACGCCGCAATTCGCGGTGTGAGCCTCGCCTTCAAGCAGCCCACCGGAATTGTCAATATCCGGACACGGCAATCGTGTCGCAAAGTCGCCGTTGAGATCCGGGTACGTTGCCGCATAATCGATCAGTGCGGTCTTAGCCATCGCAAGCACATCTTGCGTTTCACCTAATCGCTCAACACGACGATCATTCTGATTTAGTCGAGTAACCAAAACAGCTATCGCTGCGACCATCACGACCAGCATCATGATCAACAACGCAGCACCACGTTGTTTACTCGGCGGATGACGATTCAACATTCTCATCGGACGAAACCGTTGCCGATTCGCTGGTCGCGCTTTCTTCTTGATTAGGCGCGGTTGGTTCATGTGAAACATGGCGAACAATTTTGACGTCACCTGGAAACGACATGGAAGCAGTCGTACGACCGGATGCAGAGATAAAATCGCCGTCTTTCCAGACCCTGCGCCCACCCTTGCTGCTTATGATGTACCCGGCCGATTCGGCAGGTTTGGTCGTCGGGGTTACGCGCTCTCCCGTATCTGCGTGGACGTTTCTCGATCCAGGTGGCAGAAGCCGTTGCGCATCCAGATAATCCCTATCGCTTTGCGTATAAAAAATTCGGCCTATAGCTACGCCCGCGATCGATTCATATACCGACTCTTCCTCGGCAAAGGCATCGATTGGCACAAGTAGCACGCCAATAATGAGAACTCGTAAACTGTTCACAGCTTCGCTACCTGATTCGTTACATCCGACGTGACTATGCTGAAAATCTGAATTGCGCAGTCAGCCATTATGTTTGCGCCTAGTTTTAGTCTTTCCTCATCGCCTGCTTGCCAAGCCATGTTGCAACTGTCCACTTTGATCAACCCAGGCGCCTTGGACTGCAGTTCGTCAATAAGTCGCAGCAAGTCGAGCTCATGCGCAAGGCCAACTTCCAAATGCAAACGGCTCAAATGAATTTGAATACTGTCGCCAGCGAGAATTGATTCAATCGGTGCTACGACATTAAGTTGTGGCTCTATCGCATAACTCACACGCGGAATCGTCAACTCCACTGTGGATTCACGCAATGTCTCAACCCAATCCAGACGGCTCTCGCGGCCGACAAAGCCAAGCTGGGAAAAATGCTCGTAGCGACGGTGATATCGATCAACCAAGCGACGGCGATGGACCAGCGAATCATAGTCCTCATGCAATGCATCCTGATTGACGCTGACCTGTGTAAAGAGCAAATCCTGCTTGCCATGCCACCACATGCTGGTGGCGAGTAAGATGATCGCGCCCACCGCAGATGCTGTTGGTAGCGCGGTATGACGCAGGATGTAGCGCCAATCAAGCTTAGGCAGATTCATCGCCAACCTCCGAACCGTCCGCCGGTGCCGCGGGCAATTGAAAACTCAATGTAAGCTGGAATGCCGCCTGCTCACCTATCCCGGTTGTACTAATCTCCCCAGACAAGGACGATTGAGGGCGTGCGTCCAATGGATACTCAACGACTGAAACGCGACTGAACGCAGTGCGATTCTGCAATTCATCTGCGAGCGAATCGATTCTCGCGAACGCCTTGCGCATATCACCATCGAAAGGGTTGATATTGCCAATTACTCTTGCGCGCACTGACGAAACCGCTGGTACGGGAACGGGCATCGACTCGTTGCCGCGACGCGGCGGTGGCTCGTTGCTAGCATCAGATTCGACTGACCACTCGAGTGTTTGAATTTGCACATCCGGGTAATTGCCCAGAACGAATCCCATTTGCTGCATGACCCATGGAACGGGCAATCGATTAGCCAGTATGAAATCGCCCGTATCAACCGCAAGCTTCATCTCATGGGAGTCCGCGAGTATCGGATCGAACTGTTCGTTCTCGCGACGGAAAGTCTCGGTCAGTCGATCAAGCTGATATTCGATATCTTCAGAACGTTTGTTGAGGAACCACGCATCACTCAGGTATAGGCCGGATAACATCGAGCACACTGCTGCTGTCATGGCCGTGAGTCCGATAATGCCGTGGCGTAACCGACGATAGTTCCAAAATCGCGATTCGCCCGAGATGGCGTAATTCAGCTTGGGTCTTTTTCGAAACGAAGTCGCGAGATAGAGGAATTCCAGCCGATCCTGTACGAGCTGCGCTCGGGCACCGACTTTTTTCGCCGCGGCATCCGGATCAATGAAATGAATTTTCAAGGGACTATCGCTTGCCGCGCAGTCCAGAATTCTCTTCGCAAGCTTCTTGTCGGCGACAATGTACGCGTTAAGCGGATCCTTATTGCCTAACAACCGGCCACGCTCGAGATACAA
This sequence comes from Woeseiaceae bacterium, assembly GCA_051007995.1. Classification (GTDB taxonomy): domain Bacteria; phylum Pseudomonadota; class Gammaproteobacteria; order Steroidobacterales; family Woeseiaceae; genus UBA1847. The sequence goes on from JBPCYB010000038.1 coordinate 10,713, forward strand.
ACGACTGCGGCCAATTTCGGTGATCACGAATTGCGGGTATTCGGCATCTGTTATCGCCGGTGATTGAGACAGTCTCGCACTTTGCGCATGTCCACCCTGCATGAAGACTTGGCGTAGCTTGTTCTCCTGATGTTGCGTCAAAAGCAGGGCCGACGCCTGCGGCTTGCACAATTTTTGCAACAAATCCGGTGCCATCAGCGGCACCGAGTAAATTCCCGTCAGCGGCAATTCGTGACGTAAGATTATTTGCAACCAGGGATCCAGGAGTTCGTGGTTTGAAATCGCGCTGTGTACAACGACCTCTTCGCTATCGTCATCCGAAGCACGGCCCTGATAAACCGGCAAACGATACGGCGTACGCGGAAATTTTCGTCGCACCCGGCGTTGCATCAAAGACTTACGGTCGCGCATTCCCACTTTAGGAAATTTTTCCAGCGCAAACTCTTCCTCAATCACATCGGCAACAACAAAACTGAGCAATTCGTCGCTGTTGGACAGATACTCATCGAATTGCCGCAGCCCGTCATCACTGTCCGGAAATAGAAGCGATTCCTTCGGATCTACCATGCCGCGTTGCCAAACAGTCAGCGAACCCTGTGTGACGTAGAATGCGCGTTGTCCCACCATCTCAGATTCCTATGCTGCTGAGTGTTTCGTAAATCGGACCAAGTACAGACAACATGATCCAGGCCATGATGGCACCCAATACCACAGTCATTGCGGGTTCGATCATTGCCTTAAGTCTGTCGATCGACTCGTTCACTTCGCGATCGTAGAAGTAGCTGACATTCAGCAAGGCGTCGTCCAAAGCGCCGGTGGACTCACCCATTTTCACCATACGAGTGACCAGTGGCGGAAAGAGCCCGGTATCTTCGATGCTGTCGCTCAAGGAATTTCCATCCGCGATGCCGGCAGCAATTTCTGTGATGCCTTTGCGAATTACGGCGTTGCCGGCGATGTTCTCCGATATTTTCAGAGAGGAAAGAACATCCAGCCCGGCGCCGTAGCAGAGCGCGAAGTAACTGGCGAATCGGCTCAATACGATCTTGGACATTACGGGCCCGATGTACCACATCTTCAGTTTCCAGTTGTCCACAACCAGACGAAACGCGTCGTCGCGTCTTGCCTGAAACCGTATGCCGAAAAGAACAACGAATGGCAGTGGAACTGCCCACCACCAATGATTGACGAGAAAATTCGAAAAGCCGATAAGTGCACGAGTGTGAATCGGAAGGTCCTGGCCCATTTCGCGGATGAACTCGACCATTTGCGGTACAACGTAGAGCATCATGAACAGCATCACACCAAGTACTACAACGCCGACGAATGCCGGGTAAATGACCACAGTTTTCGCTTTCGCGATTAGTTCATCCTGCCACTTAAGAGATTCGGTTAACTTCAACATGACATCCGGTAGTTCACCGGACTCTTCACCAACAGCAATCAGGCTGATAAATACATCGTCAAATACTGCCGGAAATCCTGCCATTGACTGCGAAAGGGTCTTACCAACTTCGACGGCAGAGATCAGATTGCCGATCACTTCTTTGAATGCCACGTTTTCGACACTGTCGCGCAAATCCGAAAGAGCCTCGAGGATCGGCAGTCCGGCGCGAGTCATTTGTTCCATGTGATAGCAGAAACCGATCATGTCCTTGCGACTTACCGAAGTCTTGTTTCCGAATCTGCGTTTGCCCTGTTCCTTGCAACGGACCAGTTCTATGTTGGAACGGTGCAGTGTAGTTTCGAGCGCGCGCTCGCTATTCGCTTCGAGGTTTCCCTCGATGACTTGACCATTCGGGTCAACAGCGCGATAACTAAACGTCGGCATTAGTCCAGCCTCACGCGGGCTGTAAGATCTACAACGCGGGAGATTTCGGCAAGACTTGTCGTGCCACCTAACACATGCCGCACAGCGTCTTTGGCGAGGTCCTGGAATCCCGAGCTCACTGCCGCATCGTGCATCTCTTTTCGAGTCGCGTTACTCGCGATCATCTCATCGAGTTCATTGTTCATTTTCAGGACTTCAATAACGGCAACACGACCCTTAAAGCCAGTGAAGTTGCAGGCCTCGCAGCCCTGCTCGCCGTACAACAGGACGGGTTTGCCGCTCGCGATTTGCAACAGGCGACTTTCCGTTTCATCGGGGGGATGTGCTTGTTTGCAATGCCGGCAAAGTCGTCGCACCAGGCGTTGTGCAACGATACCGATGATATTACCCGCCATGATCTGAGACTTGACACCGATGTCGATAAGTCGAGGAATCGCTCCCAGTGCCGAGTTCGTATGCAGGGTCGAGAACACTTGGTGCCCGGTCATCGCCGCACGAAATGCCATTTCGGCCGTTTCCTCGTCGCGGATTTCGCCAACCAGAATGACGTCAGGGTCTTGACGCATCATCGAACGAATACCATTTGCAAAATCAAGTTTTGCGGCTTCATTCAAAGATGTCTGCCGAATCATGTTCATCGGGTATTCGACTGGATCTTCAAGCGTCATGATGTTGATGCCTTCGTCGTTGCGCCAATTCAACATCGAATACAAGGTCGTTGTCTTACCGCTACCCGTCGGTCCGGTCACAAGAATGATTCCCTCAGGCCTCGCCATCATCATTTGCAATGACATGAGTGTGTCTTTGACTAAGTTCAACTTCTCGAGCGGTACGATGCCTTTCTGCCGATCGAGTACACGTAGAACGAAGTTTTCTCCGTGCGTTGTTTGCTGACAGGCAACCCGAAAATCAATTGGCCGGCCGGCCAAGGTCAGTGATATGCGGCCATCTTGTGGCGCTCGTGTTTCCGCAATATTCATTTTGGCCATGACTTTGAGTCGTACGACCATGCCGGGCCAATAGCTGCGATGTAGCGCCATCATTTGCCGCAATACACCATCAATCCGATAGCGAACTCGCAGAAATCCAGCTTCAGGTTCGAGGTGAATATCTGAAGCGTCACGTTTAACGGCATCGGCGAGAATGGCGTCCACTAAACGTATCAATGGATGGTTGTACTCTTCGTTTTCGACGCCCTGATTGAGTTGGTCCACTTCGCCAGTATCGATTTCATGCAAAATGCCCTGAATCGACAACTCGAACTTGTAGAACTGCTCGATTGCGGCCTCGATCTCAGCCTCGCCTGCTACCAGCGTCGCAATACCAATGCCTGCGCCAAGCAACGCTGCTATCTGATCCATTGCAACGACATTGAATGTATCCGCCATCGCCAGCGTCAAAACCTTTTCGTTCTTATCGAAATTGATGGGCAGCATGCTGTAACGACGGGCGATGTTTTTGGGCACCATTTGCAGAGCATCTGGATCCGGAATTGCAGCACTCAGGTCAATACTGTCGTGCCCCAGTGATTCTCCAAGCGTATCTCGCAACATACCTTCGGAGATCAAACCCAGTTTGACGAGAATTCGTCCCAGCGGTTCGTCGTTGCGACTCTGCTCTTTGAGCGCGACCTGAAGTTGGTCCTGGCTAATCAGCCCGGCTTCAATAAGGCGCTCGCCAAGCGGCAATGCCGGTTCTTCGGCAGTAAGTTTCCTGACAGTTACAGTCGTCATTGGGCTTCGTTCTCCGCAGTAAGCTGCGCCGAAATACTTTCGATTCGAGCAATTGCAATTTCGCTATTTAGTGCGGATGCAGCACTTGCCGAAGCAAGCGCTGCTTCGTAGCTTTCTCGCGCATCGCCATACAGACCTAAGTGTTCCAGGCTGATTGCAAGATTGAAAAGATAGTCCGCGTTGTCGCCATCAAGTCGCACCGCGGTAACAAACAGATCCCTGGCGTCAGCCCAGCGCGATTGCCTGGCCATCAGCTGGCCAAGCGCGAACTGCAGCCCGGCCGAGTTGGGATGTCGCTGAATCAGCTGCTTGATGTCGCTCTCATTGGCCACGCGTGTCGTTTCGTCGCCACCGGTTAGCAAAGCCGCAGCTGCTGCCGTATTGCCGGGATCAACAGACAACAGAGATTCGTAAAATTGGCGCGATTCATCAAAGCGATCGGATCTGTGCAATATCGCTGCCAAACCCTGTAAAGCGTTTGGATGTCGCGGCGCGATACTCAACGCGCGGCGGTAGGCCATTTCCGATTGTTCGTAGTCGCCGCGCTCGTAAGCGCTAAAAGCTTCTTTCAGAGAGGCATAGGCGTTGTCGTCGATCGATGCGTCGGTCACTGTCACGGCTACCGGTCGCGGTTGATCAACTGGCGCGGACCGCACGGCGTCTGAGCCGTCATTTAAGGTTGCGGCTGGTGACGGCTTCGGCGGTGACGACTTCGGTGATGATGACAGCCTTGATGATGACCGCCGTGACCCGACTGATAATTTAAACGGATTCTGGTTTGTTTCAACACCTGTCCCGGCGTCGTCTGTCGTACTTGAAATTGGACGTGACTGGTTCGACAGAGCTTGTAAATCAGTATTCTGGTTCGAACCGCCGAGCTTTTGGTAAGCGAAATAGCAGGCTGACGTAGCCGCTGCAAAAATTATGCAAACGATTGGTGTGTAGCTGCCAACTCTCCGAATCCACAAGCGACTACTCGCCGTTGTATTTGCGGCAGTAGCAGAAACATGGCTGATGTCGCGAGCCACGATGTCCGCGTCTTCGTTGGCAGATTGGTCAGTTGTAACTGTTGCCGTTTCAGCGAATTCGCCGGTAGCCTCATCCGCAGGCTCTTCAGCTGATTCTTGCGTCACTTCGCCCGTTTCGTCATCCACAACCAGCGCCTGGGTCGAATCCATGAGTTGCAATTCGTCAGGCGCCGGATGCTGTGGGACATCGGCCGTTTCGCTTATCTGTTCCGCGTGCGGCTTGGACGCCGCGTCGTCGTCGCCAGCGTGACTAAGTGCTTTAACCAGAGGGCTTTCCATGTCGCTCTCCAGTTATCGATATTCGATCCGGCTCTGTATCTGGGACTGTGTAGGGCTTTCATAGTAATCGCCGATATCCACACTGCCAGCAGGTGCCGTGCCGTTCTTAACGATCGTCGGTTTCAGGAATATGACGAGTTCCGTCTTAATCAGATTGTCTTTGGAGTACGAGAAAAGTTTTCCGACACCAGGAATTCGGGACAGGCCAGGGACGCCGTTCTTGCTGCTAACTTGCTCGTTCTGCATCAACCCGCCCAGAACAACCGTGCGACCGTCAAGGACTTGCAACAAAGATTCAATTTCACGCACCTGGATTTCTGGAACCAAGTTATCGAAATCAGCTCCAGCAAGTCGTGGTGCAGGATCAACGGCGAATCCGGTGATACGACTGATCGTCGGCCGAATACTGAGACTTACGAAGCCGCTCTTGCTGATTTGTGGCGTAACACTCATAACCAGGCCAACCGGAACTGTGTGCAATTCGCTGGTAAAGGTACGGCGTTCCGGAATATCGGCAGTTGCCTCACGAATGTCGAGATCCACGGTGAAAAACACTTCTTCGTTGACGACCTTGAGCAAGGCCGTTTGGTTATTCAAAGACATGATCTTCGGGCTCGACAAGACTTGAGTGTCGCCGAACTGTTGCAGCAATTTCACGGTCGCTGACATTGTGTCCCCAAGCACGTCAACGTCGTCAAAACCCAAAGACACAAACGGCGCTACGTTAAGATCACCACCGATCAAGTCAGTCATCAGTGACACAGTTCTATCGCCGCCTGAGGACGTGGAAACTTTCTCCCAGTCCACTCCAGCTTGATAATTATCACTAAGAGCAACTTCGACGATTGTCATTTCGATGAGAACTTGGCGTTGCGAATTCTCCATGGTTCTGTCGAGGTATTCCTGCACTCGACGATGCGACTTTTGTGTTCCGAATACGGTCACAATGCTGGACATGGCGTTCGTGATTACCGGATCGTGCTCCTGCGGTGACAATTCGCTCGCCGGTACCGTCGAATCAACGAGAATCGATGTCAACCCAAGCTCAAGTGCGTTCCAAAAGTCGTTCGACGAGTTGTTCTTGACCGTTGTCTTGGATGTGTTGCCGCTTTCGTCGCCCTGGCCGCCGGATTGTTCGCCGACGCTGCCGCCCGATGTCGCAATTTGTGTCGCAACACCGACCTCGCCCACGCTGGATCGAGAGATATTGACGTAGTCAACGTAGTAGTTGTGCCAGTACGGCAGGTCGTCTTGAATTAGAAGATTGGTCCCATTCAAGCGATAGCGTAACCGTGCCTGATCAGCGATTCGACTCAGAATCTCCTGCAGCGGCCGCTGCACAGCATTTATCGTCACGGTCTTGTTCG
>JBPCYB010000039.1:0-81286 GCA_051007995.1 Woeseiaceae bacterium
GCAGCCAGGTCGACGACAGCGGGTACGCCAGTAAAGTCCTGCAGAATGACGCGACTGGGTGTGAATGAGATTTCGGTACTGGGCGCGGCGGTCGGGTCCCAATTGGCAAGTGCGAGGATGTCTTCACGCGTGACGTCACGGCCATCTTCATGGCGCAAGAGATTCTCAAGCAGGATTTTTAGGGAATAGGGGAGTCGATCTACATGACCCTCTGATACCGCATCCAGGCGGTAGATTTCGAATTCATTGCTGCCAACTGCGAGCGTCGAGCGTGCGCCGAAGCTATCCGTCATATCATTCTCTCCGGGAGTATTATCAAATTTGCTGCGACCAGCCGGTCGCCGGGCGCGAATTATAGCCGAAAAATACGATCAATGACGGCGCCGCCCAGGCAGCGGTCAGCAGTATAGAAAACCACAAACTGACCGGGCGCGACGGCGCGTTGTGGTTCGTCGAAGGTGACGCGGAGCGCGTCCTCAGTATGACTGACGGTGCAAGCCTGGTCGTCCTGCCGGTAACGTACTTTCGCCTGGCATCTCAAGCCTTCGTCGAGCTCGTCAGGCGCTCCGTTTATCCAGCTCGGGTCTATTGCTATTAAGGCATGACTCAAGAGCAAGTCAGTGGCGCCCTGGGCGACGACTAGCACGTTGCTTTTCAAGTCTTTGTCCACGACGTACCACGGCTCGTCGCCCGCATCCTTGCGCCCGCCAATTTGCAGCCCCTGTCGCTGGCCGAGCGTGTAATACATCAATCCAGTGTGCTCGCCGACTTCCGCTCCATCCGGAGTTTGGATCGGGCCAGGGTTGGCGGGCAAGTAGGTGCTGAGGAATTCGCGAAATGGGCGCTCGCCGATAAAACAGATTCCAGTGCTGTCTTTCTTGTCATGAATCCGCAGTCCGCGATCTCGCGCAATCTGGCGAACTTCAGTTTTGTCCAAGTCACCCAGCGGAAACACGGTCTCGGCCAGTGCCTCTTTACTAACCGCGTGCAAGAAATAGCTCTGATCTTTGCGCAGATCTGTGGCTTTGAGTAAGGCCGTTTGGCCATCAACCATTGCAGTACGCGCGTAATGCCCGGTTGCCAGAAATTCGCCGCCGAGCCGTTTCGCATGTTCGCGAAAAACGCCAAACTTGATTTCACGGTTGCAGAGCACGTCGGGATTCGGCGTGCGGCCAGCGCGGTATTCGTCGAGGAAATACTCGAACACCCGGTCTCGATACTGTGTTGAGAAATTGACATGGTGCAGTGGTATGTCGAGCTGCTCACACACCAGGCGGGCATCTTGCAGATCATCGGCTGCCGTGCAGTAACCGTCATCGTCTTCCCAATTGGTCATGTGCAGCGCGTGCACATCGGCGCCGGCGTCTTTGAGCAATAACGCAGCTACGGCCGAGTCGACACCACCGGACAGGCCGAGTATCACGCGACGATTTTTGAGGTCCGACATCATAGCCGGCGAATATTAGCAGCTAGACAAGGTCTGCGTTGGCCATCACGGCCAGAACGTTTTGCTGTAGAGGCAGCATGCCAGTGAGTACGTCGTCAGATTGACGGCGGCCTGCTTCGAAATCACGGACGCAGCGCAATACCACGGGTGTGCGCGTCGAGTCGTTGCGATCCTCGATGTCATCGCATGACATCCAGCGAGTGTTGATGATGCTGCTGTCCAGAGGCAGGCTTTCGTCGTGGCTGATGTAGTCGGCGACATAGATAATGCGCAGGAATTGCTGCCGTGTTTGCGGGTGAATCCAAAGATAGACACCAATCAACTCACCACAACTGACTGTACAGCCGGTTTCCTCGAGCACTTCTCGGACAACGGCTTGTTCAGGCGATTCGCCGGACTCAATATGGCCGCCGGGTTGATTCAAAACGATATCGCCCATTGCACGTTCTTCAACGAGCAGGTAATGACCGTCTTTCTCAATGACAGCGGCAACTGTCAAATCTGTGGTTTGCATTCTTAAGTCTTGTTATATCCCGAGCTGTCGAAATTCCATTTCAACTTCACTGGCGAGCCAGATCTCGTCAAACATTTTGCCGTATAGCTTCGCGACGGGTGGCTCGTAAGTGTCTGCAATGCCTTCCCAGCGACCGGCTTGCAGTCGATAGACCAGAGCCGTTTCGTCGGCGATGCAAAACGATTCAGCGTGTGTTCGCAAGTCTTCGCGAACGTGGCGAAATTCGATGTAACTGTTCAAACGGCGACCTAAATGTACAAAGTTGTTACCGTTCTTAATTGCGCGCGATGGGTCAGCGATTAGAACCCGAATTCTCGCGTAGGTTTGCGACAGAACGAGACGCTTGATGACTTCGAGAAAATCCGGGTCATCATAAATGCCAGGCTCGAGGTCGTGCGTGAAAATCGAAACTTTGCGACTGGCTTCGCGGGCTACTTCAATCGCCGCTTGTCGCATCTCTTCGCGCGTCGAAATGACCCATCGTTTGCCTTTTTCTCGTGCTTCTTCCATGCCTGGATCGCGCTGCCTGATTGCTTTCGATGATGCGACAATTGAGCTGTCGCTGATCTGTCATCTTACCGGGCGCACAAGATTCGCTGTGCCAACTGCGTCACGTTTTGGGGGGCCATGAAAATAATGCGAATTATTCGCATCCCGCATATCAGCTGGGTTTCGGCCGTCTAAATTGATGCGCGACGAGTCGCCGAATATTTCACATATGGTATTCGAAACGCAGGCGTGACGGTATTTGCCGGATCGGCTCAGACTTCTGTGGCGAGTTTCGCTGCGAGACCAATATACGCGGACGGCGTCAGCTCGAGCAGACGTTTTTTCTCAGCCTCAGGTAGGTCGAGCGAAGCGATGAATTCGGCCAGCAATTCCTTACTCACAGCTTGTCCGCGCGTGAGTGCTTTGAGTTTTTCATACGGCTCAGGAATGCCGTAGCGACGCATTACCGTTTGCACGGCTTCGGCAAGAACTTCCCAGGCATTGTCGACGTCCTGGCGAATTCTCGCTTCATTGAGTTCGAGTTTGCCAATCCCTTTTACGAATGAACTCATTGCGATCATGACGTAACCGACAGCGACACCAAAATTTCGCTGCACCGTTGAATCGGTCAGGTCGCGCTGCCAGCGAGAGATGGGCAACTTCTCCGCAAAGTGCCCGAGCAGTGCGTTCGCCATACCGAGATTGCCTTCGGCATTCTCGAAATCGATCGGGTTTACCTTGTGCGGCATCGTTGACGAACCAACTTCGCCCTTAGCAACTTTCTGTGTGAAATAGCCAAGCGATATGTAGCCCCAGAGGTCGCGACAATGGTCAATCAAGATCGTGTTGTAGCGAATCAAGGCGTGCGCATATTCCGCTGTCCAATCATGCGGCTCGATCTGAGTCGTGTGAGAATTCGGATCAAGTCCGAGCGATTCAATCAGGCGAGTTGTTATAGCCGGCCAGTCTGCGTCCGGATAGGTGATCAGATGCGCATTGTAATTGCCGACAGCACCATTGAACTTGCCGCGAATAACAAGATCCCGAAACTGCTGCTGCGCTCTGTCTAGTCGAGCGACGACATTGGCAAACTCCTTGCCGACTGTCGTCGGGCTGGCGGTTTGGCCATGCGTACGTGACAGCATGGGAACGGCCGCATGCTCGCGCGCCAGGTTTCTCAATTTACCGCTCAGGTCGCGCATTTGCGGCAGCACCGCATCATTTCGCGCGGCGCGCAACATCAGTGCGTAAGCAAGGTTGTTGATATCTTCGGATGTGCAACCGAAATGCAGAAAGTCCTTGAGAGTTGAGGTTTCGGGCCCATCTCCAAGACGTTCGCGGATGAAATATTCGACCGCTTTCACGTCGTGATTGGTCGTCGCTTCGATTTTCTTGATGCGCTCAGCATCGTCGATGGAGAAATTGTCGACGATATGGTTGAGAACGTCCTTCATGACGTTTGATGTGGGTTCGAGTTCGGTGATCTGATCCTCGTCGGCCAGGCATTGCAGCCAACGGACTTCGACGAGAACGCGAAAACGTATCAGGCCATACTCGCTAAATATGTCGCGTAGCCCGTTTACCTTGTCGGCATAGCGACCGTCGGCCGGTGACAGGGCTTTGAGCGTGGAGACTTTCATGTCAGAGAAACCAGTGTAGACTTGCGCGCAAAGCGCGAATCATACACCACAGGACACGGCGAGACAGGTAATGAGTGACAAGGAATTTCGCACCGAGAAGGACAGCATGGGTGAGCTTCAGGTGCCGGCGAAAGCGAAATGGGGTGCCCAGACACAACGGGCCGTCAACAATTTCCCAATCAGCGGTTTGAGCATGCCGCGCCAGTTCATCGGCGCATTGGGTCTGGTTAAGTGGGCGGCTGCGGGCGCTAATGCCGAGCTGGGCTTGATTGGCAACAATCTCGCGATTTCTATTCAGAATGCGTCGCTGACAGTGGCTTCGGGCGAGCATGACGCCGAGTTTCCGATCGATGTTTTCCAGACCGGCTCGGGAACCAGCTCCAATATGAATGCAAACGAGGTGATCGCGCATCTTGCTAGCGAAGAGCGCGGTTCCGAAGTGCATCCAAATGATCACGTCAATATGAGTCAAAGTAGTAATGATGTGATCCCGACGTGTGTGCATGTCAGTGCCGCCGTAGCGATTCACGATCACCTGCTGCCTGCGCTTAAAGTATTGTCGTCCGCTTTGGAGAAAAAGGCGGACGAGGTACGTGACGTGGTCAAGACCGGGCGAACGCATCTAATGGATGCCATGCCGGTCACGCTTGGTCAGGAATTGGATGGTTGGCGTGCGCAGATCGACAATGCCGCGGCTCGCCTCGGTGATTCAATGACGCGTCTCACCGCACTGGCACAGGGGGGAACCGCAGTAGGTACCGGCATTAACGCGCACCCCAAATTTGGCGGCAAGGTTGCTGTTTTGCTGAGCGAACAGACGGGTATCGAATTCCGTTCAGCGGAATCGAAATTTGAAGCCATGAGTTCACAAGACACGGCGGTCGAAACCTCGGGTCAACTTCGAGTGCTGGCCGTAAGCCTGTCGAAAATTGCTAATGATCTGCGCTGGATGAATTCCGGGCCGCTTGCCGGTTTCGGCGAAATCGAGTTGCCGGCACTGCAACCGGGCTCGAGCATCATGCCGGGCAAGGTTAATCCCGTGATTCCTGAAGCCGTCGCAATGGTCTGTGCGCAAGTTATTGGCAACGATGCAGCGATCGCAATTGGAGGCCAGTCAGGCAACTTCCAGCTCAACGTCATGCTGCCGGTTGTTGCGTATAACCTGTTACAGAGCATTGAGCTGCTGGCGAATGCAAGCTCAAGCCTGGCCGAGAAGGCGATTGCAGGATTTACCGTGAATATCGACAACATCAATCGCGCGCTGGATCGAAATCCGATTCTAGTAACCGCATTGAATCCGGTGATTGGCTATGAACTCGGCGCCGCGATCGCGAAAAAAGCCTATGCCGAAGGGCGCGCTGTCAAAGACGTCGCTAAGGAAATGACAGACCTATCTGACGAAGAGCTGGATCGTCTGCTGGACCCGGCCTCGCTGACCGAGGGTGGGATCAAGAACTAGTCCGGGCAGACCATGGCAGATTCGCCCACTAGCATTGATATCACCGCCGATCGCGTCAAACGCAGCTTGGCCGGCACAGCCGTGCCTGGAAATCCGTTGGACGTAGTTGCCTATCCTGGTAGTGAGCACTGGCCCGCAAGTTTGCGGCAACAGCTGGCAGGGACATTGACGCCGGCTGGCGTGCTGATTCCGATCTTTGACCGCGAAGACCAGGGGCTGTCTGTGTTGTTGACGAAGCGCTCTGCCGAACTCAAGCACCATGCCGGCCAGATCAGCTTTCCGGGTGGGCGCATGGAGCCCGACGACGTTGATATTGCCGCAACGGCATTGCGGGAGACGCACGAGGAGGTCGGTATTCTCAGTGACGACGTATCTGTCGTTGGGTTTCTGCAGCCGATGCCGACCATTACCGGTTATGCAGTGACGCCCGTAGTTGGACTCGTCGATGCCAGTGTGAGCGTGGAAGTCGACCGGCACGAGGTCGAATTCAGTTTCGAAGTGCCATTGCGATTCCTCCTGGATGGAAGTAATCGGCGTGTTGTGCAACGTGAGCTGCACGGCAAGAGCTTTCCAATGGCTGAGTTTCGATACGACGGTCATCGCATCTGGGGTGCAACGGCCATGATGATTATTCAATTCATTAAAATATTAAATAACAATAAGTTATGACAGCTATAGAGAAATTACGTGAATTAATGAATCGCCTGCGTGACCCGGACGATGGATGTGACTGGGATTTGCAGCAGAACTTCGCGAGCATTGCGCCGTTTACTGTTGAAGAGGCCTATGAGGTCGCGGATGCAATCGAGAGAAACGATATGCCGGCGTTGCGTGATGAATTGGGTGATCTGCTGTTTCAGGTCATATTTCATGCGCGTATGGCTGAAGAGGCCGGTCATTTTGATTTTGACGATGTCGCGGCTGGTATCAGTGACAAGATGGTGCGGCGCCATCCGCACGTATTTGGCGATGCGGCGCAACGAATGGCAGGTCACGCAGCGGCGGATTGGGAGCAAATCAAGGCCGCCGAACGTGCCAAAGAAGAGGACAAGAGTGCGCTGGCTGGCGTTGCCAGGGCTCTACCTGCCTTGAAACGCGCAGAAAAGCTGGGCAAACGTGCGTCGACGGTTGGCTTCGATTGGCCTGACCGAAAAGGCGTGCGGGAAAAAATACGTGAGGAACTCGGCGAGCTTGAAGAAGCTGTAGGTACGCGGAGTCGTGCCCAGATCGACGAGGAATTTGGTGACTTGCTGTTTGCTGTGGTCAACCTCGCGCGTCATCTCGACGTCGATCCCGAGACGGCGCTGTCGTCGGCGAACAGAAAATTCGAGCGCCGTTTTCGCAATATGGAGCAAGCAATTCTCGAATCTGGTGGGAAGCTCGCAGAATTAACGCACGAGTCTCTCGATCAGGAGTGGCGGGCAGCAAAACGCCGGCTCGGCGAGCAGGACGACCGTTCATAAAGCGTTCAGTTTTCTAGCATTCCTGGGGCATTCCATTCAGCCAATGTTCATTGCTCAGGCACTAATCTTGTTCCCAAGCTGGCAAATGGGCCAGTCAACAGATCTAGAAGGAACAAGACAATGTTTAGCAAACGACACACAGCAGGACTGGCCACAGCGGCATTGCTGCTTGGCCTCGCAACGCAAGCGGTCGCCGATAACGGTGGCTACCGCAATTCCGGACCGGTTTACGCCTATGCCGACGTCATTAGTTCGAAGCCAATCGTTCGCTATGTGACGGTGACGACGCCCGTCAAGGAATGCTGGGACGACGTTGAGTACTACACCGTAAATCATCGACCACCTGGCGAGGGTGGCAGGACGCTTGCGGGCGCCATCATTGGTGGTGTTATCGGCCATCAAATCGGCAGCGGTCGCGGCAATGATGCGGCAACGGTCGCCGGTACGCTTATTGGCGCGACGATCGGCAACCGAAGTGCGTACAGTAATGGCGGCAGCTATGGGCCGACGCAGTACTCGCGACCTGTAAAACGCTGCGAAACGCAGTATCGCGACCACCAGGAAAAACGTATCGACGGCTACAACGTTGTGTATCGCTATCACGGACAAAAATATGCGACACGCATGCCGAACGATCCGGGTCGCAAGATCCGTGTTCGGGTCGATATTCGGCCAGCAGGATAAGGGTTGTGAAGTCGTTCATTGCAATTGGTCTGCCGACATACGACACTTGTCGGCAGCTCCAATTGCATCTTTCGCGGCTTCAATAACAGGTTATATCCGATGCGATTTCTTCTCATAATTTTGACATTCTGCGCTGTGCTGGCTACGCCAGTCGCCGCACAGGACTTCAATGTCGAACAGCTTCTGCAAGTTGCACAAAACGACGGCATGTCGCTGTCCCAAGCTGTTGATTCGGTGCGTCGCAAGACGGGCGGCCGCATCATAAGTGCAGAGACGAAACGCAAAGGCGGGCGCGAAGTCCACCATATAAAAGTGCTCACCGACGACGGCAAGGTGAAAACGCACAGAGTACAGGGTCGCAAGCGCGACAACGGGTAGCCAGGATGCGATTGTTAGTCATAGAAGACGACGCCATTTTACGCGAGTCCCTTACAGACAAACTCGGCGCTGCAGGATTCGCGGTTGAACAAGCGGCGGACGGCAAGGAAGGATTGTATTTTGCGCTCGAGTATCCGATTGATCTGGCGATAATTGACCTGGGTTTACCTGAGATGTCAGGACTGGAACTTATTCGCGAGCTTAGAAAGCAGGGCAAGAGTTACCCGGTCTTGATTCTTACGGCGCGCGACCGGTGGGAAGACAAGGTAGATGGCCTCGACGCCGGCGCTGACGACTATGTCGTCAAACCGTTTCAATTTGAAGAGGTCCTCGCACGAGTCAATGCACTGGTGCGCCGTAGTGGTGGCTGGGCGTCCTCAGAAATGACGGCAGGACCTGTATCGCTTGATCTCTCGCGCCAGGAAGTGAAGGTCAATGATGCAGCGGTCGAGCTAACGAGTTTTGAATACAAGATCATCGAGTATTTAATGGTGCGTGCGGGCCAGGTAATTTCGAAAACGGAATTGACCGAGCGGCTCTATGACCAGGACTTCGAACGCGACAGCAATGTCATCGAGGTTTTCGTTGGTCGTTTACGCAAGAAACTTGACCCGGATAATTCGATCAAGCCAATTGAAACACTGCGTGGGCGTGGCTATCGCTTTGGGTTGGAACGCGACCAGACCGCCTGACCTGGCCGATGTTCTCTCTCAGCGCCCGACTGCTCGTCTCCGTAAGCATCCTGCTGCTGTTTTTTTTCGGCGTTACAATTGTTGTTCTTGATGTCGCATTCCGGCATGCCGGCGAACAGGCACAAGAAGACATTCTGGACGGCCATCTCATGGCACTACTGGCTGCAGCCGAACCAACAGAAGATGGCGAACTCGGCATGCCTCCGGATATGCCGGAGCCGAGATTTGGCAATATAGGATCCGGCCTGTACGCGGAGATTCGCGGTGCGCAGGGCGTACTCGTTTGGCAGTCACGATCTGCACTTGGGCTGGCCATTCCTGCAGGTGTAACACCGCAAGGCGGAGACCAAATATTCGCAGAAGAATTTCTCGGCGACGGCACACCGTTGCTGACGTTTAGTATCGCCGTGCAATGGGAATTTCCGGACGGCGAACTGCGGCCGTACGTGTTCAAAGTCGCCGAAAGCCTCGATTCGTTTAACGCGCAGCTCGCGAATTTTCGACGCCAATTGTTTGGCTGGTTCGCCGCAGTAGCACTCATCATGTTGTTGTCGATTTCTATTCTCATGCGCCGCTTGCTGAAACCACTTCGCCAGGTGGAAGCAGAGATCAGCGCGATTGAAGCAGGCACTCTTACGACGCTGTCAGATCGCTACCCAACAGAATTGCAGGGCGTTGCCAGAAATATGAATTTGCTCATCGGCAATGAGCGGGCACGATCGGATCGTTACCGAGTAACGCTCGACAATCTCGCACACAGTCTCAAAACACCGTTAGCGGCAATTCGCGCGTTGCTGGACGAGCGCACACGGCCGGAGTTTGAGAGTCGCGCCAATGAGCAGATTGATCGCATGGATGAGATCGTGCGATATCAATTGCGTAAACCGGCGGCAAGCGCGATGGATAACCCGGCGTTGGCGCAGATCGATATCGATGTGGAATTGAAGCGTCTGGTCGCCGGTTTGCGAAAAGTCCATCATGAGAAAGCGCCACGCATCGATGTTGAAATCGATAAACGCGCACATTTGCGTGCCGACACGGGAGATTTCCACGAACTTGCCGGCAACCTTATTGATAACGCGTGCAAGTGGTGTAAATCGAGTGTGCAGATTCAAATCGTTGCGGCCAACGACAATAAGTCGGGCGAAGCGGGCATGACGATGATCGTTGCCGATGATGGTCCGGGCATACCGGAGGAGGCTGCTGAGTTGTTGTTACAGCGTGGCACCCGACTCGATGAATCAACGCCGGGCCATGGCATTGGCCTCGCGATCGTCAAAGACATTGCGCATTCCTACGGTGGGGAGATTACAATCAGCCAATCATCGCTCGGCGGCGCCGAGATCACGGTATCAATTCCTTAAAGGCTCGACGCATGTTCATCCGCTTCATAACCACCGGCGGCACGATCGATAAAGTCTATTTCGATGCGCTGAGTCAATTTGAGGTTGGTGATTCGCCTATCAATCAAATCCTGACCGAAGGTTTGGTCGAGATCGAATACGACATCGTGCCGTTATTGCAAAAAGACAGCCTGGAAATGACCGATGCAGATCGGCTCAAATTGCGCGAGTTCATCTCTGGCGATGACGCGACGCGCTACGTCATCACGCACGGCACTGACACAATGCCCGAGACGGCTGATGCGTTAGCGGACCTGGCAAGCAACACGGTTGTTCTTACGGGCGCATTAACGCCGGCGCGATTCCGGACTACTGACGCAGTCTTTAACATCGGCATGGCCGTCGCCGCTGCGCAAGTTTGTGCAGCGGGTGTTTACATCGCGATGAACGGTCAGGTGTTTCCGGCCGGTGAGGTCCGAAAGAACCGCGCAGAGAACCGCTTCGAAAAACTATAGGTCGAAGTTTACGCCTTGCGCCAGCGGCAGGTCCTTGCCCCAGTTGATCGTCGTCGTCTGACGTCGCATATACGCTTTCCACGAATCCGAGCCTGCCTCACGTCCACCGCCGGTTTCTTTTTCGCCGCCAAACGCACCGCCGATTTCTGCGCCGGAAGTGCCGATGTTGACGTTAGCGATACCGCAATCAGATCCGCCGGCTGACAAGAAGTACTCAGCATTTTGCAGGTTGTCAGTAAAGATCGCCGAAGACAGTCCCTGTACAACACCGTTTTGCATACCGATTGCATCATCGAGCGTATCGAAGGGAATCAGGTACAGAATTGGGCCGAAGGTTTCCGATTGAACGATGTCCCAATCATTTTCGGCGACTGCAATCGCAGGCGTTATGAAATTTCCAGGACCATCGAGACGCTTCCCGCCACACAGGACTTCGCCGCCGGCCTCGCGCACGGCTGCACACGCAGCTTCGACGCGATCAAGTGACGATTCGTCAATCAGCGGTCCCATTAGCGTGTTGTCGTCGAGCGGATCGCCAATGCGAATCTGGCCATAGGCCTTCACAAGCGCGTCTTTGAGTTCGTCGAATCGTGAACGCTGAATCAAGACACGTCTTGTTGTCGTACAGCGCTGGCCGGCGGTGCCGACTGAGCCAAATACGATCGCTGGGATTGCCAAATCAAGATTCGCGTGCTCGTCAACGACGATCGCGTTGTTGCCGCCGAGTTCGAGCAGGAATTTACCCATCCTGCCGGAGACACGTGCGCCGACCTGGCGACCGACAGCACAGGATCCTGTGAATGACAGTAGGTTTATGCGTGGGTCGTCGACAAACTGTTGCGCAAGTTCGTTAGTGCCATCGTTTATCAGGAAAAAGACAGGCGGCAGACCTTCATCAGCCAATGCTGCATTGACGATTTTCTGAACTGCGACGCCACAGAGTGCAGTTTTCGGCGATGGCTTCCAAATGTTTACGTTGCCGCATATGGCTGCGATGCATGCATTCCATGACCAGACGGCAACCGGAAAATTGAATGCTGTAATCGTGCCGACCAGCCCCAGCGGGTGCCATTGCTCGTACATGCGGTGCTGTGGTCGTTCCGAGTGCATCGTCTTGCCATACATCATGCGTGACTGACCAACCGCGAAGTCAGCGATGTCGATCATTTCCTGAACTTCGCCGATGCCTTCGGCTCTGATTTTCCCGTTCTCCAGCGTGACCAGACTGCCGAGTGCCTCGCAATTGTCGCGTAGTGCGTTGCCGATCAGGCGAACTGCATTTCCACGCACCGGTGCTGGCATGTTGCGCCAGATTTGAAATGACTCCTGCGCCATTTCGACAACACGTTCGTATTCGGCAGCCGTGGTGCTGCGTACACTCGCGATAACTTCGCCCGTTGTTGGGTTGACCGAGTCAATTAGCGGAGCCGACTTATCTTCCGACGACTCGGCGCCGTACCAGGTGCCTGCATTTATCAATTCGAGACCAAGGCTCGTGAGTATGTCTTTCATGTTCTAGTCTCCGGTTACGCGCTGATGGCCAGTTTCGCCGCGTGCAACAAGTTCTGCTGATTCCTGGTTGGTGCCGCCATGCGCATAGAATTCGCCAAAGCGATTATTGAGCACGTCGGTAAGGCTGAATTGTTCTTGCGCAACGAAGCCCTCGTAGTCGCCGCGATTGGACAGCACAATATCCAGTACCGAACAAATGCCGGATGCGGTCGTGATCTGAATGGCTGACCAGAGTCGTCCCGCTACAACCTGCGGGTAGACTTTGTTGACGTAGTTTTCTTCACGCAGCTCGCCGTCCTGCATGCCGGTCACTGCAGCGTAAATCACGACAACGTCCTGCAAGGTTTGTGGAACTGCGTTTTCTAGAATACGTTTCAAGGTAGCGCGGTCATGATTGAGCTTGAGCCCATTCATCAGCAACCGAATTTGCTCGCAATGTCCGGGGTATCGAATGGTCTTGTAATTCATCGTGGTAACGCGACCGTCGTAAGTCTCACCAAGCGAACCCAGACCACCAGAGGTATTGAAGGCCTCATAACGCGTACCATCGATTGCAATTTGCTCGAGGCCTTCGAGTGGCAGAACGTCGACTTCAACACCGTCAACAATACTCTGGCAAAGATTGCCATATTCATTGATGACGCCGTCTGTTGACCAGGTCAACGAGTACTTCAGCACGTTGTTTGGATGCTGTGGCAGCGCGCCCACGCGCATCTTTACAGATTTGAGCGAGTCAAAATGCTGAATCAACTCGTTGGCCGCAATGCTGATAAAGCCTGGTGCGAGACCGCATTGTGGTGCAAACGCCTGTTTTGCGCCTTTGGCAAGTTTTCGAACAGACTCAGTGACGGCAACGTCTTCGGTCAAATCAAAGTAGTGCAGCTGCTCCGCTCGGGCCACTTCCGCAACCGTAACATTGCAGTAGTAGGGCAGACCGGACACGATGGCCGTGGGCTTGTGCTCGCGCACATGTGCGGTTAACGCATCCTTGTCACTGGCATCCAGATCGAACGCAAGGACATTCTTATTATTATGTGCAGTGACAACATCGGCCGCGACACCGGCCTTGGCATCGGCCAATTGCACACGATAATCGCCAGACTCCGAGAGTAAGCCCGAGATCAAGGCACCAATCTTGCCGGCGCCCAACACCAGAATATCCTGCATTTGTGTGTCTCCAGAAAACAGCCGGTCTTTACCGGCCCTTGTGTGGCGCGCATTGTGCCAATGTCCAGAGGTGCTTTCCACACCCCGCTAAGCCACTGATTACATACGAAACTTTTGCAGCTTACGCTAACGACATGGCATAGTCCGCTCCCTAAACGGGCTTATTTCCCGCGAACTTACGGTATTTTTCAGGAATTGATGTGAGCAGAAGCATTTCCAAAGCAGATTGGCATCCCGCGAGCTGGCAGAGCAAACAGGCAGCTCAGCAAGCCAGCTACCCAGACTCGGCCGCACTCGATCGGGCCGTGGCTGACTTAAGTCGTCTTCCGCCGATCGTGACATCGTGGGAAGTTGATGCGCTCAAGGAGCAGATCGCCAAAGCACAACGAGGGGACGCCTTTGTCTTGCAAGGTGGCGATTGCGCAGAAACCTTCGACGAGTGCACCTCGGAAAATATCGTCGCCAAGCTAAAGATCCTGCTGCAAATGAGCTTGGTCATGCTCTACGGCATGAAAAAACCGGTTGTACGTGTCGGCCGCATGGCGGGCCAGTATGCGAAGCCACGATCTGCAGATACCGAAACGCGAGAGGGCACTTCGTTGCCGAGTTTTCGTGGTGATCTGGTCAATCGCAATCCTTTTACGTCTGAAGATCGCGTGCCGGACCCGCAGCTCATTTTGCGTGGCTACGAGCGAGCTGCGTTGACTCTGAATTTCGTACGTTCGTTGATCGACGGTGGATTTGCGGACTTGCACCACCCTGAATATTGGGATCTGGGCTGGGTAGGGCATTCGGCGATGGCCGATGAATACCATGGCATCGTTAAGTCGATATCGAATTCGCTGGATTTTCTGGAGTCTGTGTCGGGTCGCGAAATGCATACGACACACCGAGCTGATATCTATGCGGCTCACGAAGGCCTGCACTTGTTGTACGAGCAATCACAGACGCGCTTTCTTGATCGTCGCGAACGTTGGTACAACCTGACCACGCACTTTCCATGGATTGGCATGCGAACGGCTTCAATGGATGGCGCTCACATCGAATACTTCCGTGGAATTGCGAATCCAATGGGTGTGAAGATTGGTCCGGGCATGACGAGAGAGTGGTTGCAGGAGATCATTGCAGCGCTGAATCCAAACAACGAACCAGGTCGGCTTACACTGATTCATCGCTTCGGCGCCAAGTCGATTGACGAGCATTTGCCGGACTTGGTGGCTGCTGTTCGTGAAACCGGCTCACCCGTGCTGTGGGTTTGCGATCCGATGCATGGCAATACCGAAAGCACTGCAGATGGCACTAAGACGCGGCGGTTCGACAATATCGTCAGTGAGCTCGAGTCCGCTTTTCGAATCCATGAATCTATGGGCAGTTACCTGGGCGGCGTGCATCTCGAATTGACGGGTGAAAATGTCACCGAATGTACAGGCGGCGCTCGCGGACTGACCGATGCCGATCTTGCGCGCGCTTACAAGACAACCGTCGATCCGCGATTGAATTATGAACAGGCGATGGAAGTAGCGATGCGTATCGCCGGTCTGCATCAAGCCGACTGAAGTTTGGATAAATCAATATTCGACAAAGGCTGTCGCGCCTGTCCGCGATTGGCCGGTTTTCTGGACGAGGTAAAAGATCGCAATCCCGACTATTACTGTCGGCCCGTGCCACCGTTCGGTGACCCGTTGGCACGATTGCTGATTGTCGGCCTTGCGCCGGGCATGCACGGCGCGAATCGCAGTGGGCGGCCGTTTACTGGTGATCACGCCGGCATCCTGCTGTATCAGATGTTGCACAAATATGGCTTTGCGTCTGCAGATGAATCAGTTGCCGTCGACGATGGCCTGATTCTGACAGATTGCCGAATCACGAATGCCGTCAAGTGTCTGCCTCCGGACAACAAGCCAGTGGGCGCAGAAATAAATACCTGCAATTCGTTTCTGGCGAACGAGTTACAAGCATTGCCTGCAAAATCGGTTGTGCTGGCGCTTGGTGGAATTGCGCATAGAGCGATTATTAAAGCGCTTGGTTGGCGACAGGCAGAATTCAAGTTTGGACATGCGGCCGTGCATGACGTTGGCGAATTTCTGCTGCTCGATTCCTATCATTGCAGTCGCTACAACACGAACACTCGACGGCTGACGGCCGAGATGTTTGACGCGGTATTTGCAGAAGCAAGGAAGTTGCTGGATAAATAGCGTCGTGAACGACGAAAGCACATTCGATGCAGGGCCATTTCTCAAGAACCTGACGCACCGCCCGGGCGTTTATCGCATGCTTAACACGAAGCATAAGGTGCTCTACGTCGGCAAAGCGCGTGATCTGAAAAAACGCGTATCCAGTTATTTTCACCGTACGCATGCGTCCCCTAAAACCAGCGCGTTGATGGCTTTGGTTGCAAATGTCGAGGTGACGGTGACTAACACCGAAGCAGAAGCGCTCCTGCTCGAGTACAACCTGATCAAGCAGCACAAGCCGCACTTCAACGTAACGCTGCGCGATGACAAGAGTTATCCCTACATCTACGTGTCCACGAATAGTAAATTTCCGCGTTTGCAGTTTCACCGCGGACCGCGCAAGGGCAAGGGTCGCTATTTCGGGCCGTATCCGAGTTCGAGTGCTGTTCGCCAAACGCTGAGTGAGCTGCAGAAGTTATTCATGGTGCGGCTTTGCCAGGACAGTTTTTTTCGTAATCGGTCACGGCCGTGCCTGCAATATCAGATCAAGCGCTGCACAGCGCCGTGCGTCGACCTGATCAGCCGTGATGAATATGCATTGGACATCGATGCTGCAATCGATTTTCTGGACGGTAAGAATCAAAACGTCGTTGCCACGTTCGTCGCACGAATGGATGAGGCATCAGCCAACCAGGACTATGAACAGGCGGCACGCTATCGCGACCAGATCGCTCGATTGAAGGAAGTCGAAGCTCGCCAGCTGGTTTCAAGAACGAGTAACAAGGATCTCGATATTCTTGGGTTTGCGTCGAATGCTGCGATTCACGTTGTTACGGTGCTGATCATTCGCAATGGTGCCGTAATCGGTAGCCGTGATCATTTTCCGCGCCTCGCCGGCGAAACGGACCGGCAAAAACTGCTGAATGGTTTTGTTACGCAGTATTATTTGGGCCGGGATGCGCCGTCCGAGATCATTTTGGATACGGAAATAGAGGACGCCGAGTTGCTCGAGCGTGAGCTCAGTGAGCGTATGCAGCGCAAGGTAGTGATCAAGAACAGAGTTCGCGGCGATCGACAGCGCTGGCTTGAAATGGCACGCACAAACGCGGAGCAGGGCCTGAACCTCAAAGTAGCAAGCAACGCGACGATCAAACGACAATTTGCTGCTTTATCGGAAGCGTTGGGAGTCGAGGACGGGCTTGAACGGATTGAATGTTTTGATGTTAGCCACACATCCGGAGAGGCTACGGTCGCTTCCTGCGTCGTATTTAATGCGGCTGGCGCACTCAAGAGCGACTACCGGCGATTCAACCTGACGCCGGATTCAGCCGGTGACGACTATGCGGCCATGGCGGAAGCGCTGCGCCGTCGTTATACACGTGTCAAGAAAGGTGAAGTGCCAATGCCGGATGTGTTGTTCGTCGACGGTGGCAAAGGACAACTGGCGGAAGCGATGACGGTTCTGGATGAGCTTGAGCTCGATTGGCTAAAGGTGGTTGCCGTAGCGAAAGGTCGTGCGCGCAAACCGGGCGCCGAGCGCTTGTTCTTACCGGGCCAGAAAGCCGCTCTATCGCTGCCCGCCGATTCGCCAGCGTTGTTGTTGATTCAGCAGATTCGTGATGAAGCGCATCGATTTGCAATCACAGGTCATCGTCAACGACGTGCAAAGGCTCGAAAAACGTCACGGCTCGAAGAAATTCCTGGACTCGGTCCAAAGAAACGGCGCGAGTTGCTGCGACAGTTTGGTGGGTTGCAGGGCGTTATCGGAGCAGGCATCGACGATCTGACAAAAGTTCGCGGGATCAGTCGCGCGTTGGCTGAATCCATATACAATGATCTCCACCAATGAAGCTGAACCTCGCCATCTTGCTCACTCTGTTCCGGATAGCCGCCATTCCAGCGGTCGTTATCCTGTTCTATAGCAGCGTGCCGAATGCGCGTCCGATCGCAGCAATTTTGTTCGGTATTGCAGCGATCACCGATTTCCTGGACGGCTGGGTCGCGCGCAAGTACGGACAGGCATCGGCCTTTGGCGAATTCCTGGACCCGGTCGCGGACAAGCTCATGGTGTCCATCGTTCTTGTGATGCTTGTGCAGGGCGATCCGGATTGGCATGTAGACATCATCGCAATGATCATAATTGGTCGAGAAATCACAGTGTCAGCATTGCGCGAATGGATGGCGACGATCGGTGAGCGGGCGAATGTGAAGGTATCCTGGACCGGAAAAGTGAAGACGGTTCTGCAGATGTTCGGCATCGGTTTCATGGTCTTTGAGCAGCAGTTTCTGGGCTTCGATATCTACGGAATTGGCTTTATCCTGCTCGTGATCGCGGCCGGCATGACGATCTGGTCGATGGTTGTTTACCTGCGTGCGGCTTGGCCGTATATCGCGAATCACGACGTGCAAAGCTAGATACAGGGCTTAATGCGGTGAATTGCCTTGACAGTAGGGGCCAAGTGGCTAAAATCTCGGCCCTCTGCGGGAATAGCTCAGTTGGTAGAGCGCAACCTTGCCAAGGTTGAGGTCGCCAGTTCGAACCTGGTTTCCCGCTCCAGATAAGGAAAAGGGCTGCTCATTGAGCGGCCCTTTTTTTGATTCGCGATTTGGGTCTGTCAGGCAGGATTTTTCCCAATTGTCACATTTTGTGAATTTTGTCCCCTAAATTCACATCTTGCCCTAGAATAGCGTCAAATAATGATCGTCTCCAAGACGACCACAACGATCAGCACATCCATACCTAGAGAGGGGAACACAATGGGTTTTCTAGACTTCGCTCGCGACGTCGGGCGGCAAATTTTTGATACGGACGACGAAGCGGCCGACAACATCAAGCAGCACATCGAGATCGGAATGACCGGCGTGAGTAACCTCACTGTTGAATTTGACGATGGCGTCGCGACCATATGTGGTGACTGCGACAATCAGGCGGTCAAAGATCAGGCCATTCTGGTGGCTGGAAACATCAAAGGCGTCGAAAAAGTGATCGCTGATGACTTGAATGCACCTGAGCCAGCTCCCGAAGAAGTCACTAAAGACGAATTCTATGAGATCAAGAGCGGTGACACGCTTGGTGCAATCTCGAAGCAGTTCTATGGCAAGTCGTCGCAATACATGCGCATCTTCGAAGCCAATCGCGAAATCATTTCAGACCCGAACAAGATCTATCCGGGCCAGAAAATTCGCATTCCACTCGACTAAAGGAAACTTAACAATGGACTTAATGGATTTACTCTCAAAAGCAGGCGGTGGTGACAGCGTCTCAAAACTAGCAAGCACTTTGGGGATTGGTGGCGATGATGCTGCCGGACTGATCGGTGCGTTGTCACCGTCATTGATCAGCGGGCTGCAAAAGCAGGTTGCAGGGGATGATGGCATTGACAAATTACGCGGCGCCCTGATGGGTGGCTCGCATTCGAAATATATCGATCAGCCAGAACTGATGGGCTCGGACGAGACGCGCAATGATGGCAATAAGATTCTCGGGCATCTGTTTGGAAGCAAGGATGTCAGCAGAAACGTAGCCGCCAAGGCAGCGAAAGATACGGGTCTGGACTCAGGAATGATCAAGAAAGCACTGCCAATGATTGCGGGCCTTGCGATGGGTGCGCTCAGCAAGAAAAGCGACGGCGGATCGAAAGGTTCGGGTCTCGGCGGTCTGCTCGGTGGCCTGGTTGGCGGCGGTGGCGGTATGGATGACCTGCTTGGGCTGGCACGGAAATTTTTCTAACGCATGATGGACTACGAAAAACTCGGGGCCTTCTACCTCGGTAAACGAGTCGACGAAGGCACCGGCGACCTCAGCGATGATGTTGTCCTGTACGATTCCAAGGACCTGACAACGCATGCCGTAATCATCGGCATGACAGGCTCTGGCAAGACGGGACTGGGCATCGGCATGCTCGAAGAAGCAGCCATGGACAACATCCCGGTTATCGCGATCGATCCGAAAGGGGACCTCGGCAACTTATTGCTGACGTTCCCGGATCTCGCGCCAGCCGATTTCAAACCTTGGATTAATTCACGCCAGGCGTCGGACAAAGGACAGACCGACGATGAATTTGCGGCCGGACAGGCAGCGCTGTGGAAAAAGGGTCTTGGTAAATGGGGCCAGGACGGCGAGCGAATTGCGCGCATGCGTAGCAATGTAGATCTCGCGATTTACACGCCGGGTAGCAGCGCTGGTCTGCCAATATCGGTGCTGCAGTCGTTCTCGGCTCCGCCGGAAGCCTTACTCGAAGACAAGGATCTGTACGGCGATCGTGTGCAGGCGACAGCGACAGGTGTGCTGTCGTTGCTGCAGATCGATGCAGATCCGGTTTCAAGTCGCGAACATATTCTGATTTCACGTCTTCTGGATCACGCCTGGCAGCAAGGTCGTGATCTCGATGTCGCCGATCTCATCGCGGCCATCCAAAACCCGCCGCTCAAGAAAGTTGGCGTGATGTCGGTCGATTCGTTCTATCCGGCGAAGGACCGTTTTGCACTGGCAATGAAGCTCAATAACTTGCTTGCGGCTCCCGGCTTCGAGGCCTGGACCGTTGGTGAGCCGCTTAAGGCAAGTAGCCTGTTGTATACCGAATCAGGCAAACCACGTATTTCGATCATGTCGATTGCACACCTGGACGATGCCGAACGCATGTTCTTCGTCTCGATGTTGCTCAACGAATTGATTGGTTGGATGCGCGCGCAGCAGGGCACGACGAGTCTGCGTGCAATGCTGTATATGGATGAAATCTTCGGCTATATGCCGCCGGTTGCGAATCCGCCATCGAAAACACTCTTGCTGACTATGCTGAAGCAAGCGCGTGCTTATGGACTGGGACTCGTACTCGCAACTCAAAACCCGGTTGATCTGGACTATCGCGGTCTTTCCAATACGGGAACGTGGATGATCGGTCGATTACAAACCGAGCGCGACAAGATGCGTGTCATGGAAGGGCTGGAAGGTGCCACTCAGGGTGGCACTTTTGATCGCCAGGCGATGGAGAAGACGCTCGCCGGTCTCGGCAAGCGGCGGTTTCTGTTGCATAGCGTGCACGAAGACGAAGCTGTCGTTTTTAATACACGCTGGGCAATGTCCTATCTTGCCGGTCCATTGACCCGCAACCAGATTAAGAAACTTGCAGGCCCTTCACGAGAAGCCAGGCAAGCTGCCGAGCCGGCAGCGAGTGCTGGCGTTGTTGCTGAATCGGCGACTGACAGACCGTTGCTACCACCAGCGATCGATCAACACTTCGTTGCCGGCAAGGGCGAAAACCTTGTCTACCATCCGCGCTTGCTCGCCGCGACAGATGTGGCTTTCACCAACGCCCGTTATCACGTCGATGAAGCGCGCGAGATGACATTCGTTGTAGAGATAGAAGACGGGCCCGTTCCCGTCGATTGGGACAATGCTGAAACAATGCCTATTTCTCCTGACGATTTGGATAGCGAACCCGTCGCGAATGCGAAATTTGCAGATCCACCGTCGAGCGCTGCCGTCAAGAAAAACTACGCGAGCTGGGAGAAAGAACTGAAGCGCTGGATCCGGCAGAACGAGACGATTTCCCTCTACCGCAGTAAGAAGATGCGACTGACGTCGGATCCTTCCGAAAGCGAAGGCGAGTTTCGCGGTCGTTTACAGCTTGCGGCGAACGAAAAGCGTGATGAAGCGGTTGAAAAACTGCGTAAGAAATACGCGACCAAAGCAACAACGCTTGAAAATCGCTTGATGCGAGCCGAGCAGGCAATTGAACGCGAGAAACAGGAATCAAGCTCGCACAAGATGAGCACAGCGATTTCATTCGGCACCGCAATTCTTGGTGCCGTGTTAGGCCGCAAGCGCTTGAGTTCTACCACAGCTAATAAAGTGGGAACGGCAATGCGCAAAGCAGGTAGCGCCAGCAAGCAAGCCGGAGATGTGAAGCGAGCAAAAGAGACGGCCGAAAAAGTGCGAGCAGATCTTGCGGCGCTTAACGACAAGCTTGAGGTCGAAGTAGCAACGCTTTCCAGTGGATTCAGCGCTCAGGATGAGGAACTCAAAGAGATTCCGGTGCGACCGAAATCGACGGATATTCATGTGACGGTAATCGGCTTGGCCTGGTTGCCGTATGCAGAAGACGCGGACGGTCGGCTTCGCGCCGCATGGAAAGCTTAGAGATAGATTCGATATCAAAACAGTAATAACGAAAACCAGGAGATTAGTATGTCCGTAGCACGAGTAACTGAAATCACGGCCTCTTCAAAGAAAAGTTTCGAAGACGCAATCGAGAATGGTATTAAAAGAACCAATGAAACACTCGATAATATCGAGGGAGCATGGGTTCAGGACATGAAAGTAAAATGTAAAGATGGCAAGATCAGCGAGTACCGGGTCAATATGAAAGTGACTTTTGTACTTCGATAAATAGAAACGTTAGACAAAATTGGGGAAGGAAATGAACACACTTAGCAAAACACTATTGCTTGTTCTGTTTGCGCTGACGATGTCGGCGTGTAGCAAGGAAGAAGCTACATCAGGCGCTGAATCCGCGATGGAAAAAGCGGGCGACGCTGCTGATGACGCTGCAGGCGCAGTGGGCGATATGGCTGATGACGCGGGAGACATGGCTTCGGACGCTATGGACGATGCGGCAGATATGGCCTCAGATGCCATGGATGGCGCTGAAGACATGGCCAAAGATGCGATGGATGACGCTGAGGATATGGCGAAGGACGCAATGGAAGACGCTGAGGACATGGCCGACAAAGCCAAGAAAGACGCAGAGGGTGCACTCGGTGACGCACTCGGCAACTAGCATGGATTGAGTCTGGTCTGACTCGATGACGAATTTAGCCGGCCTCGCGCCGGCTAAATTTTTTGCAAAGTCAGTTTTTCTAAAGTGCGGCGACGTTGACACGAGCGCTTGTCACACGCGCGCCATCGTCTCTCACTTCTGTCCACGCAAACACAAGCTCATCGCCGTGCCGTTGCATCTGTGGCACTGACAGGCCACTGGCAGTATTAGCAACGAGTCGCACGGGGCCGAGCGAGCCATTCGCGAACACTCGACGAACTTTAATTGCCGATGATGCCGGGTCGTCGGATTGCAGCCAGCTAACCGCAACGTCGCCATTGTCGAGCCACGCGACCCCCGCACGTCCCAGGGTTTCACTACGCACAATCTCGATGGGTGCAGCGAAACTCACACCGCTGTCAGTCGAAACCGCAACATTGACCAGCGGTTCGTCCGCCGCAGTAAACCAGGCGACGGCAACCCTGTGTTCATCGGCAGCGATAGACGGGCCGTTGACCGGGCAACCCCAGATTTCCCAGCCGTCATTGGCAACTGCCGAGCCCGGTTGCCAACGACCATCAATTTGGCGGGTGACGTAAATGTCACGAATCTCATCGACGCTGCGATCACGATACACAGCTATCGGCCCCGAACTGGCGATCGCGACATCGGTCTGGCAGCAATCGCACACAAGCTCGTCGATAAGGTCCGAATTGCTGCGCAGTGTCATGCCGCTCGCAACCGGGTCATCGGTTACCTCGTTGACCATCTTGCGACCATCGAGCCAAATCAGCCCAGTGCCGCCGTCGGAAGGAAAAATGGAGACGAAGCCGTGCTCGGTATCCGTGCCATCGTTGTGTGGCGATATAACGCCGGACCAGGTTTCACCATTGTCGGTGGATTCAGTGAAAGCGATGTCATAGGCGTGCGCGTGGGCGCCCGTCATGACGAGCCAGTGCGCCGCTAAGCGGTCACCACCCAGTGGCACGACCGAGGGGAGGTCAGCCCAATTGACGAACATATCGCTCGATCTGGCCACGTCAGCGGGCTTGGTCCAGCCTCCGGCGTCGTATCTCGAGTAGCGCAGCGCCACGTCGTCTTCATCGGGTTCTAGCCAACTCAGGAGCAATCGGCCATCGGAGCTGCCTGCAAGGCGTGGACTGGTCGCAGAATTCTCCGTCGGACTGCCGATTGCGGTGACCGAATATGCCGGCGGCGGTGCCGACTCGGTACAGCCAATTGCGAGCAACAGCAGAGCCGGCAAAAGCGACGAATTTATTGTTTTCATCGCAGCATTATGCGGAATTCGATTGTATACTGCGACGCCTGCAAAACGTGGCTAGGTGGCAGAGTGGTTATGCAGCGGACTGCAACTCCGTGTACGCCGGTTCGATTCCGACCCTAGCCTCCATTTTTGTGATGCACTCGCCCGGGTGGCGGAATTGGTAGACGCTGCGGACTTAAAATCCGTTTCGAGAAATCGAGTGCGGGTTCAAGTCCCGCCCTGGGCACCAACCACAACAAGGGATTCGGTCCGTCAAAGCTTCCACTCTGCGCATCGGTTACCGCTACCGCCCCAAAAGGTTAGCACCTGAGTATGACGCGATTGTCATCGGTTCCGGGATAGGCGGTCTTACAACAGCAGCCTTGCTCAGTGAGCTTGGACAAAAAGTCTGTGTCCTCGAACAACATTACACCGCGGGCGGCTACACGCATTCCTACGAACGCAATGGTTACGAATGGGATGTCGGGGTGCACTATATAGGTGATGTCGGTGCGCCAACGCGAACACGCAAGATGTTTGACTTCCTGTCAGGCGGAAAACTTGAATGGGCGCCGATGGATGACGAATACGATCGCTTCTACATCGGTGACAAAGTATTCAACACAAAAGCAGGGCGGCAGGAGTTTCGCGACAATCTCGTGCGTCAGTTTCCTGATGAAGAATCGGCGATTGATGCGTACATGCAACTTCTCAAAGAAGTCGGCACGGGTCTGACTGCATTTAGCATGGGTCGCATGCTCAAACCGTGGCAACGTGCGCTGGCATCGCCCGTGCTGAGCTGGAAAACGCCGAATCATCTTTTTCGCAACACCTACGAAGTGCTCAGCGAGCTCACTGATGATCAGGATCTGATTGCGACGATCTGCGGGCAGTGGGGCGACATGGGGCTGCCGCCGAAGCGATCGGCCTTCATGGTGCACGCAATGATTGCCCGACATTATCTCTACGGCGGTTTTTATCCGATTGGTGGTTCCTGGAAGATGGCGGAATCCATCATTCCAAAAATACAGGCGTCGGGCGGAGAAGTCTTTACGTACGCGCGCGTCAAAGAAATTCTGATCGAGAATGGAAAGACGGTTGGCGTTGAGATGGAAGATGGACATCGAATCGAATGTAACTGTGTAATTTCCTCAGCCGGTGTCGCAAACACCTTTGGTCACCTGGTTGGCGAGGAGATTTCGCAATCACTCGGCTATACGGCTCGATTGGATGATGTAGAACCGAGCTACGCTCACCTGGGTGTCTATATCGGACTGCAAGCGACGGCCGAAGAATTGGGTTTGCCAAAAACCAATTTCTGGATCTATCCGAGTGCTGACTATGACGGTGATGTAGAACGCTTTGTTCACGACAAGAATCTGGATTTCCCCGTCGTGTACATTTCGTTTCCTTCCGCGAAGGACCCGGATTACCTGAACCGCCATCCCGGCACAGCCACAATCGAAATTGTAGCGCCCGCACCTTATGAGTGGTTTGAGCAATGGCGTGATGAAACCTGGGGCAAACGTGGTGAGGATTACGAGGCGTTTAAGCAGGAACTCGGCGATCGATTGATGGAATATCTCTATGAAAAATTGCCACAACTGCGTGGCAAGGTTGATTATTTCGAAGTGTCGACGCCACTTTCAACCAACTGGTTTGGTGGTTATCAGCGCGGCGAGTTGTACGGATTGTCACACTCTGCTGAACGACTGAAACAGGACTGGTTGACGCCGCAAACCAAGATCGATGGTCTCTGGCTGACCGGGCAAGACGTGCTTACCTGCGGCGTCACCGGAGCAATGATGGCAGGTTTGATGACCACAACAGCTATGATCGGCATGCGAAAAATGGGGCCGGTCATGAAGAAGATCTTCGGAAGCGCTGCATGAACGATACGAAGCATCAGGATTTCGATGCGGGCGCCTATTGGCAAGACCGTGTTGTGTCTGGATCCGATCTTGGTGTCGTCGGTCATCGCTCGGTTGGTCACCACTACAACGTAGAGATTTACGCGCGTCGCCTTGAAGTGCTTGGCGAAATGCTGCAACGCCACTGCGACAAACCACTGGCCGAGTGCCGGGTCCTCGACATCGGCTGCGGCAGCGGTTTTTATACTGAATACTGGCAGGCACGTGGCGTGCGCGATTACGTCGGTCTGGACATATCATCCGACACGATTGAGCACCTTTCCAACCGCTTTCCTGAATATTCGTTCAAGCAAGTTGATGTCACTGCTGCCGCTCTGGAAACGGGCGCACTCAACGGCAAGTTTGATTTGATAATGATCTTCGACGTGCTTTTTCACATCGTCGATGACGCGCGATTCGAAAACCTCGTGCAGCACGTTGGTCAACTGATCGCCGATGATGGTCGCTTGCTCATAACCGATCACCTGTGCCCCAACAAATATCGCATCTCGAAACACGTCTTGTATCGTGCGAGAGACGACTATCTGGCGCAATTCAAATCTCAGGGGTTATCACTCGCGGACTCCGAGTTGCTGTTCCATTACCTGATGCCGCCAATAACGGGCAATCGATTCGTTGATTTTCTCGCTGCAGCAATGTTCAAGCTAACGGGAATGCTTGTAAGTCTCTCGGATCGGCTGGCAACTGCATTGGCAAAACGCGTTAGACGGTTTGACGAACGGCAGCGGGCAAAAGGTCGTAAAGTCTCAAACAACGAGATGTTTGTGTTCGCCAAGATCTCCGGGCAGCCAGGCACATGAGCGACGACGAAGAACTCTATGACGATCAGTATTACTTGACGCTGCCGGTCGACTCCGATCGGATCGAGATGCTCCTGCGTCATTTCGAGTTCGAATCTGACGATACGGTATGCGAGATTGGCTGTGCGGCGGGACATTTTCTGACCGCAATTGCTGGTAGCATCCGTTCCGGAATTGGCATTGACACGGCCGAAGCGGCCATCTCAGCTGCGAACAAGCGCAAAGACGACAACGGAATCGAGAACATCAGCTTCTCGCAGGTTGCGGCACAAGACTTCGCGAACGATGAGCGACATGTCGGGCAATTCAGTTATGTATTGCTCATGGACGTAACTGAGCATATTGACGACGACATACTTTCCGAGGTTCTGCTTGCAGCGAAGAAACTGCTCAAACACGACGGCCGGCTCGTCATTCACACGCCGAACTTAAGTTATTGGCTGGAACGTCTTAAGGACCGCGGCATCGTCAAACAGATTTACGGGCATATCGCCGTTCGTGATCGGGCGCAGTATCTACGTGCGCTAACGGGTTCGGGCTTCGAGCATAATCACGCGATCGGTCTGGCGCACTATAGACAGCCGCTGCGGACCGTAGACCTGCTTTTGAAGTGGATTCCGTGGTTGGGCCGTTTGTTTCAGGCGCGGCTGTTCATCGTGTCTCAGAAGGCCTCATGACGCCTAACAGCCGTTACGCACCGCTCTATAGCATCGGGCTCATCTTGCTGGCAATCGTAGCGTTGGTATATGTCGTTGCCTCGTTGTCTGTGGATTCGCTTGGTGAATTGCGATTACGACAGCTCGCCTGGTGGGTATTTCCCGCGATCACCGCTCTGCACCTGCTGTTCTTGTTGCTTTCGGCAGAAGTCTGGCGACGGCTGGTGCGCGCATTGACTGCTACTCGTACGCGTTTCATGCAGGCATACCTGCAAGTTGCCGTCATCACTGTCGGAAAATACGTGCCCGGAAAAATCTGGGGCTTTGTCGCCCGGGCCGGACAAATGCATCGCGAGCAGGTACCGCTGCAAAAGTCCATTGAGAGCGGGGTGGTCGAGCAGATTTTGGTGCTTGCGGGATCTGCGATAGTTTCGACTGGAGCCGCGATCGTCGCGTTTCCGGAATCGGCCGTGCTGGTTGCGATCCTCGGTGCCACAGTACTTGCTGCTGCGATTGTTGCAACGGTCAATGTGCCGGGCCTGACCCGCTGGATCATGCGTAAGCGCGGTCAGGATGTCAGCGACACTGGTGGCCAGGATTATCACTGGATCGGTTTGCTTCGATTTAGCGTCGGATATGCGTTCTTGTGGCTGATCAGTGGAGTTATTCTCGCGATAATCTACTTCGCGCTTTTTGATGTCGTCGTCAGCGCCGAAAAAATTGCCGCACTGATTCTTGCGAACACGGTCGGTTTTGTTGCCGGTTTCTTCGCTTTGTTTGCGCCCGGTGGGATAGGTGTGCGCGAAGCCGTGACGACGGCCGCGCTGACGCCATTTCTGCCGATGCACGAGGCATTGCTGGCCGCGGTCGCGTTTCGCGCCTGGCTGGTCTTGTTCGATGCTGCGAATGCGGTGTTGCTGATTGTCACTGAGTCACGCCGAAAGTGTTAAATCGGTCACAGTTTTCTATAAAAACCAATGAGTTATTAGACATTCTTTGTGTGTTTTGGGACAAAAGATCAAGTCCCACGGAGATGCACAATGAAACCGTCAGAGCATACGAGCAATGTCGACTACCGCTTACTCGGCTATCTGTCTGACCTCGTCATTTGCAGCAGTTGTTTGCGCGCCGGCCGAGTGACGCCGGTGCCGCAAATCCTGTCAGAACGACACACCCCGAGATCGCTGTGCAGCGCTTGTGTAAAACCACGTCGTCGTAACTTGCGTAACGTGCTCAGGCGATTGTTACCCGTCTAGTCTGACTAATCTGGAGATAGCTGCCGCGTTGCGGCAAACTACCTCCCGATGGCAAAACTCTATTTCTATTATTCGTCGATGAATGCCGGCAAGTCCACGGCACTTCTGCAGTCCAGTTACAACTACAAAGAGCGCGGCATGTGCACGCTCGTGTTGGCGCCGGACCTCGATGATCGTTATGGCGGCGGCAAAGTGACATCCCGCATTGGCATCGAAACAGAGGCAATTACATTCAAACCGGAGGACAACCTGTTTGATGTTGTTAGTGAGAGCCACGCGCAAGATGCACTAAGTTGTGTATTGATTGACGAAGCGCAGTTCCTGACCAAAGAACAGGTTTTTGAACTCAGCGAAGTCACTGACAAACTCAATGTGCCGGTATTGGCCTATGGATTACGAACCGATTTTCGCGGTGAACCGTTTCCGGGCAGCAAATATCTGCTGGCCTGGGCGGACAATCTCAAAGAACTAAAAGCGATCTGTCATTGCGGTAGCAAGGCGACCATGGTCGTTCGCTTTGATGAGCACGGCAATGCAATACGCGAAGGGTCGCAGATTGAGATCGGCGGCAATGACCGCTATGTGTCGATGTGTCGTCGACACTTCAAAGAAATGCTCTACGACTAATAGCCGGAGGTTGGCAGGTTTTCCGATGGAGTAGGGAGAATTTCGGTGTTTTCCCGGGCCAGCAGCTTTCGCATATCATCCAAAGTCTTCATGATCGATGTATCGGCGAATTGATCGCCGTCGAGCTTGCTGCGTTTGGTCGCGTGGGGATCGACAAACTTGATGCGGTGATGGCCCAAGGTGATGACATCGTTATGAATCAGGACGTGATTCGATACACGTTTGGAATTTACGAACGTTCCGTTAGTGCTGTTCAGGTCCATCAGAAAATTCGCGCTGCCGTTGCGTACGAGCATTGCGTGATGCCGGCTGATGAAATTGTTGTTAAGCGGAATATCGTTATGCTCAGAGCGGCCAATTAGCAGCCTCGTCTTGTCGAACGTCAGCTCCTGCAGGGTATCGCCCTCGAATGACACATACAGGCTCGGCGGGCCGGGTGGTACTCCAGTATTTCCTTCTGTTTCCGAAAGGCCGAGCACATCCCAGGTGCCTTGTGGCAAAACGGGTTTTTCGACCAATTCGACAGAGGCAGGCAGAGTTTCAGCCTTCGCCAGTGTCAACAAAGCGAGTCGATCGATAATGCCTGGCCAACCGCCTGAGGCACGCCAAAGTTCGGCGCATACAGCAACCGGGAAAATGAACTCCGGAATCTTACTGCCCGCCTGGGCAAGTTTCAGGTACAGATATTCGGTGGCCTCAATATTGGTCATGGGCCGCAGGTGAAAATCATCTGTCAGGCGCTTGTGAATTGAATCCATCGCCGGGTTTTCGATGATCGAAATCAGCGAGCGGTCACTTGCCAGGACAATTTTCAGTGCACTGGCTCCGCGAACCTCCAGATCGGCCAATTCACAGAGCGCACGCAATGCGCTTGGGTTCAATGCGTGTGCGTTTTCAACGATCAGCAGCGGCGCTTCGTTGGAGGCGGTTTGCTGCAGTGCGAATACACGTACCATCGCGAGCAGTTCGGTGATTGAACTGTGGTCGAGAACGTAGCCAAATTGACGCAGCACGGATTCGAGCAGACCCGTTGTGTTCAGGCCATTTCCGTCAACGATGGCGAAAGCCACTTCCGGTGGTAGTGCTTCGACAAATTGCCGGATGCACGTCGACTTACCGGATAGTGTCGGACCTTGTATGAAACAAAGTCCATTTGCCATTGCGCGAGTGTTTTCCAGAACCTTTATTGCTTCTCGCTGAGAGGCGTATTGCGCCGTCGCTAACGCCTTTCCATGCGTTGGGAACGGTTGTTCAGTAAGGCCGGCAGCGGCTAAATCCATTTGTCTGAACTCGCAATCACAGTTGTGGCTTGAAATTCGGTAGTCTTAGGCCCGATCATCTTGTTTTGTGTCAATCTTTGACCGGGCCAGATAGTCTACGGCTGTGGCCGAATGCTTGTAAACCAGAAACAAGGGATTCCTTAGGGATCAATGGGACGCGACCACCTTGTTGAATGAACATTAGGAAGAAAGGCTAAGAGGTTGAATAAAAAGGATGTTTGAAGTCTACGAATTAACTGTCTGCGCTTTGCGACAGAGCCGAAAGCGTTGACAGCTAAGTTAACCGCCGACAACCTGACTTTGTTTCGCGGCGACCGTTGCCTGTTCAAGGGGTTGAGCTTTGCGCTAAATCCCGGCGAGCTGCTGCTGCTCGAGGGCAGTAATGGCAGCGGCAAGACCAGTTTGTTGCGTGCGATCGCCGGGCTGTTGGAGCTTGAATCCGGTCAGGTCTTCTGGAATGAAACACCGTTGCAAAAGGAACGTCAGTTCTTCGAGAACTCGCTCGTCTGGATGGCACACAAGACTGGGTTTAAGGGCGACCTGACGCTCGTAGAAAACCTCAAATATGAAGCCAGATTGCGGCCGCAGTCCGACCGGGATCTGGATGACATTCTTAAGCAACTGGGTTTAAACCGGCTCAAACGTTTGCCGATGCGATCGCTATCGGCGGGTCAGCAACGTCGTGTCGCGTTGGCACGAATGCTAATGGCATCGGCAGAGTTGTGGATGATGGATGAGCCGCTCTCGAATCTGGACAGCGAAGGCCGCGAACTGGCGATGCAATTGCTCGGGCAACATCTGACACGCGGCGGCATGGCGATTGTCGCAGCGCACCAGGACGTCAACATCGACGCGCCTGTACAAAAGATTCGGCTGCAATGAGTAACCCGGACGAGCAAATGCCAGGAATGATCAGCGGAATGGTCGCACTGATGAAGCGTGATCTGGCGCTGGTATGGAAGCGCCCCGGTGACATCCTCAATCCACTGTTCTTTTTCGCGATGGTCGCAACGCTGTTTCCGTTGGCGGTTGGACCTGGCGCCGAACAGCTGCAATTCAGTGGCCCCGGTGTGTTGTGGGTCGCCGCATTGTTGGCAACTTTATTGTCACTGAACAGTCTATTCCTCTCCGATTACGAGGACGGCAGTCTTGAGCAAATGCTGATTAGTCCGCTGCCATTACCGGCGTTGGTCCTCAGCAAGTCGGTGGCACATTGGCTAACAAGCGGCTTGCCACTTGTCATAGTCTCGCCGGTTATCGCGATGACCTATCAAATGTCTCTGGTCGTGACAGGAGTCCTGATGACGACCTTGCTCTTGGGTACGATTAGCCTCAGTTTGCTTGGCTCGATCGGCGCTGCGTTGACGGTGGGACTGCACCGTGGAACGGCGCTGCTGAGTTTGTTGATCTTGCCCCTGGCAATGCCGATCTTGATATTCGGTGCGCGCACCGTGTCATTAGTTGCGGCGGGCGATGGGGTTCTTGGAGGTTTGTACTTTTTAGGCGCTTACGCATTGCTAATGATTTCAATTTCGCCATTCGCAACCGCTGCCGCATTGCGCATCAGTAACGAGTAGAATCCGCCCATGTGGAAATTCCTGCATAAACTGGCGTCGCCGCCACACTTCTATCGTATTGCCGCGAAGATGCTGCCGTGGTTCGCCGTGCCCGGTCTGTTGTTGATTGCATACGGTACATATGCCGGCTTGTTTGTAGCGCCCCCCGACTATCAGCAAGGCGATGCGTTCCGCATCATCTACGTGCACGTTCCATCTGCCTATCTATCGATGATGGCGTACATGATCATGGCCGTTAGCGCGGGCATCGGTCTTATCTGGCGCATGAAACTGGCGCACGCGGTTGCTGCTGCGGCCGCTCCGTTGGGCGCGTGGTTTACATTTCTCGCGCTGGCAACAGGATCAATCTGGGGCCGACCGATGTGGGGAACTTGGTGGGAGTGGGGCGATCCGCGTCTGACGTCCGAGCTCGTTTTGTTGTTCTTGTATTTCGGTTATATGGCGTTGCGCAATGCCATCGACGAAACGACCAAAGCAGACAGGGCAAGCGCTGTGCTTGCACTGGTCGGCGCCGTCAATGTGCCAATCATTCATTTCTCAGTGGAGTGGTGGAGCTCATTGCACCAAGGGCCAACATTGGTCAAAAAAGGTGGGCCCGCTATGGACACAGCAATGTTGTATCCATTGCTCGCGATGATTCTCGGTTTCACATTACTATTTGGCGCGTTCTTGTTGCGTCGCGTGCGCACCGAAGTGCTGTATCGAGAACGGCGTAAACGATGGGTGAAGGATCTGATTTCATGAGTGGAGCTGCGATGGGGTCTTACGGAATTTATGTTTGGAGCTGTTTTGGTCTGACCGCACTGGTGTTGATCATCTGCGAGTGGCGCGCGCGAGTGCGTCACAAGAACGTCTACCGCGACGTCGAAGTGCGCGTGAAGGCGCTGGGAGACACAGAATGACACCACGCCGTCAGCGAATGCTCGCCGTTGGTTTAGCAGTGACCGGTATTGCGCTAGCCACCGCGCTGACCCTACGCGCGCTGAAAGACAATATGATGTTTTTCATACCGGTCTCCGATGTCGTCGCGGGAGAATTTCCAGCCGATCGGAATTTCAGGGTTGGTGGTCTCGTTGTTGATGGTAGCGTGCATCGCGAAGCCGGCTCTTTGGAGATGGAATTTCGCGTGACAGATCTTCGTTGCGAGCTGCCAGTGCGTTACACGGGCGTTCTGCCGGATCTGTTTCGAGAGGGACAAGGCGTCGTCGCTCATGGCCGCATGGGTGATGCGGGCGATTTCGAAGCCGATACGATTCTCGCCAAACATGACGAAAACTATATGGCGCCCGAAGTTGCCGAGTCCTTAGCCGAACATGTGAGTGAACAGACAGCGGGTCTCGCCGAGGGATCAGGTGAGTGTGAAAGTCCGTGATCCCTGAACTCGGACACTTCGCGCTGATCCTCGCATTAGCTCTGGCGCTTTGTCAGGGCATTTTGCCGCTAGTTGGTGCGCATCAAAACAGTGCAACATTGATGAATGTTGCCCGCAGCGCCGCACAGGGTCAGTTCTTCTTCGTTGCTGTGGCCTTTGCCTGTCTGACTTGGTCGTTTCTACAAAGCGACTTTTCCGTCGCCTATGTCGCGTCACATTCACAGCTCGCATTGCCGACTGTTTACAAGATCTCTGCGGTCTGGGGTGCGCACGAAGGATCGCTCTTGTTATGGGTGCTGCTGATGGCGGGATGGACAGTCGCAGTAGGGTATTTCAGCAAGAACCTGCCTGAAGCATTTACGAGCAGAGTAATCGGTGTGCTTGGTTTGTTGTCAACGGGCTTCTTGTTATTCACATTACTCACGTCAAATCCGTTTGTTCGCCTGGCATTGCCGCCGCCGGACGGGGCCGACTTGAATCCATTGCTGCAAGATCCCGGTCTCGCAATCCATCCGCCAATTCTCTACGTCGGTTATGTCGGCTTCTCGGTAGCGTTTGCCTTTGCAATTGCGGCGATGTTGAGTGGCAATCTCGATCAGAAGTGGGCGCGCTGGACGCGTCCCTGGACCACGGTCGCGTGGATGTTTTTGACGGTCGGCATCGCTCTCGGCAGCTGGTGGGCGTATTACGAACTGGGTTGGGGCGGATGGTGGTTCTGGGACCCGGTTGAAAACGCGTCCTTCATGCCGTGGCTTATGGGCACAGCACTCATCCATTCGCTGGCCGTGACCGAAAAGCGTGGTCTGTTCAAAAGCTGGACGTTGTTGTTGGCGATCAGTGCATTTTCATTGAGCCTGCTTGGGACGTTCTTGGTGCGCTCCGGAATTCTCGTTAGTGTGCATGCGTTCGCAACTGACCCGACGCGTGGATTTTTCATCTTGGCGTTTCTCGGTGTCGTTATCGTCGGTGCTCTAATCTTGTACGCGATTCGTGCACCGGATCTCGATTCAAGCGCCGGCTTTCAGCTGTTGTCCCGAGAGACATTCTTGCTGTTGAATAACGTGTTGCTGGTGGTCGCCGCAGCCGTGGTCTTTTACGGCACGCTGATGCCGCTTCTCTATGATGTTCTCAAGCTTGGCAAGATTTCTATCGGGCCGCCATGGTTCGAGTTTGCGATGTTACTGCCGATGTTACCGCTGACATTGTTAATCGGTGTTGGCATGCATTCGGCGTGGCGTATGCAGCCGCATAAAATGCTGGCCAAGCGGCTACGTTGGCCGGCACTGATCGCGATAGTTCTCGGCGTGACGATCCCAGGCCTGATTTACGGTCGCTTTGGCATGATGGTGACGATTGGAACGATTGCAGCGTTCTGGATCATGGGTGCATCGTTAGTCGAACCCTTGCGGTCATTACGTCGTGCTGAGGGTGCCGCCGGTATGACTCGCTCAATGCTGGGAATGTCAGTGGCGCATTTCGGTGTCGGTATTTTTGCGTTGGGAGTAACGCTGGTCTCGGCCTTCAATGTGGAAACCGATCAGGCAATGAAATCAGGCGGCACATTGGAGGTGGCTGGCTACAGCTTCGAGTTGCGTGAAATACGCGACGTCGAGGGGCCAAATTACCAGGCCATTGAAGGCCTTGTTGAAATACGCAAGGACGGCGAATTCGTCGGCGATGTGCGGCCTCAAAAAAGGCAATACCTCGTGCAGCAGAACTGGATGACTGAAGCAGGCATTGATGCGAGCTGGAATCGCGATCTGTTCATCGCGATGGGAGACCAACTTGGCAATGACACCTGGAGCGTGCGAATTCAATATAAACCCATGATTCGCTTTATCTGGCTTGGTGCATTGATCATGGCGCTCGGTGGTCTTATTGCAGTATCGGACCGACGTTACAGAAGGAACGGCTGATGTCGAAGTTCCTATTGCCGTTGGTTGCGTTCATTGTCCTGGTCGGTGTTTTTGTGGTTGGGCTGACGATGGACCCCTCGCGTATTCCGTCGCCATTGCTTGAAAATCCCGCGCCGGAATATGCGCTACCATCGTTGCGGGATCCGAATGTCATGGTCGGTTCCGCCAGTTACGAAAACAAAATGGCGTTGGTCAATATCTGGGCGACCTGGTGTCCGGGTTGCCGGCAGGAGCATGATTTCTTGCTGGAGTTAGCCGGCGAGGGTGTGGTTCCTATTTTCGGCTTGAATTGGCGTGATAATCGTCGCGACGCGTTGCAATGGTTGGAAGTCTTGGGCGACCCTTGCATCGCGTCTGCCTATGACGTCGACGGCCGTGTTG
Source organism: Woeseiaceae bacterium (assembly GCA_051007995.1). GTDB lineage: Bacteria > Pseudomonadota > Gammaproteobacteria > Steroidobacterales > Woeseiaceae > UBA1847. The sequence goes on from JBPCYB010000039.1 coordinate 35,296, forward strand.
GCATTGACTGGGGTGCTTATGGCGCGCCGGAGACGTTCCTGGTCAACAAGAACGGCATTGTCATTCACAAACATATCGCCCCTTTGACCCGTGAGATCTGGGAGCGAGACTTCGTGCCGCTGATTGAACAAGCGGAGAGTGCAGAATGAGACGTATCACCTTAGTCCTGGGAATACTGTTGTTTGCTGCGACGGCGACGGCGATAGATGTTGGCCAGTCGTTCGATGATCCGGAACTGCAGGCACGCTACGAGAAGATCATCGCCGAAGTCCGATGTCTCAAGTGTCAGAATCAAACCATCAAGGACTCGAATGCATTTCTCGCCACTGATTTACGCCGAGAGATTCGTCGTTTACTCGAAGAGGGCAAGAGCGACAATGAAATCTACGATTTCCTGGTGGCTCGCTATGGGGACTTTGCGCTGTATCGTCCGCGGACCTCGGGGCGTACCCTGATACTCTGGATCGCACCGATGCTTTTTCTGATATTCGGTGCAATCGCGCTCGTCCGCATTGTGCAACGACGTATGGCATTGCCGATCGATGCTGAGGATGAGAGCGCTTAAATGATGCTTTGGATCGCAATTGGCGCTATGTGCCTGCTGGCAACCATGTTCGTTGCATGGCCGTTGTACAAGAACCAAAAACGCCTATCAGGAATAATCGCAGGTACTGTTGGCGGCATAGTCGTCCTGGCCTTGGGTCTTTATGCTTACCAGGGTAGCCCGGAGATTCCGTCAGGCGCTGGTGTCAGTGGCCAACCGGATATTGAACAAATGGTAGCGTCGCTTGCCGAGCGTCTTGAAGGTAATCCAGACGATCTAGATGGCTGGAAAATGCTCGGTCGTTCTCATATGACAATGCAGAACTTTGACGCCGCGGTAATTGCCTTCGAGCGCGCCGTCGCCTTGGAAGACTCGCAAAACGGTCAAACGCTCGTTGATTTGGGCGGCGCGATACTTGCCCGGGACAACACGCCCATCGAAGGTCGCACATCGGCATTGTTTGAGAGTGCGCTGGCTTTGGAGCCGAACAATCCTGCGGCGCTATTTTATGCCGGTATCGCGGCGCTTAATCGTGGCAACACAGAACTTGCAGCAGACCGCTGGGAAGTCTTGCTGGGCCTGAATCCGCCCGAGGAGATTCGCGGCATCGTTGAACAGAGAGTTGCCGAGTGGCGCGGTGAACCACTCCCCGTGCCGCGCCCGCAAGCGAGCGAAAATCTTGATTTCAAAATTGTTGCCGACGTATCGCTCGCCGATGCCGCAAGCGAATCGCTACCGGTTGAAGCATCCGTCTTTGTTATTGCACGCGATCCTGCACAGCCGTCACCGCCGATCGCTGTAACGAGGCGGGTCCTTAGTGAATTGCCCGCTACGATAGAACTCAGTGACGGTGACTCGATGATTCCGGGTCGAATCTTGTCAGCATTTCAGGACGTTGAAATTGTCGCGAGAGTATCGGTATCCGGGCAACCGATCGCGCAGTCGGGCGACTGGTTTGGCGCCGTTGTTGTAAAACCTGCTGAGAACAATCGAGTAAGCTTGTTAATAGACCAACAAGAACCTTGAGAGCAGAGAATGTCTGACGAAATTGAAGCCGCGCCGATGTGTTTCGCTTGTGGCCCGGAGAACCCGATTGGGCTGCAAATCGAGTTTCACGTCGTGGATGGTGAGTGCACGGCCGAGTTTACGCCCAATGAAAACCATGTTGGATTTGAGAATACCGTGCACGGTGGGATCATCTATACGGCACTGGACGACGTGACGGCGAATATTCTCTATCAACAAGGGCGCAAAGCGCACACGGCGCGCTGTGAGATTCGATATCGTCAGCCTTGTGCAGTCGGTGAGAAATTGATTCTCAAAGGCTGGATCGAAAATGAGCGTCGCCGACTCATCATGCTTAAAGGTGAAATTCGACGCGCCGCCGACGATGTCGTCGTTGCGGATTGCGATTCGAGTTTCATGCTAGAAAAAATCTAAATTCCAGGAGATCGAATGACTATTCCCGCTGCGCTGCAAGGAAATTTGCGTTTACCACTAATCGGGGCGCCGATGTTCATTGTGTCGCGACCGCCCCTGATTATTGCCCAATGCACGGCGGGCATTGTCGGATCGTTTCCGGCACTCAACGCGCGTCCTCAGTCGCTGCTTGATGACTGGATTCTTGAAATTAAAGATGGCATTGAGAAATACCGCGAAGAGAATCCGGGTGATCCGGTCGCGCCATTTGCCGTCAACCAAATCGTGCACGCCAGCAACAGTCGCTTGTATGCGGACATGGAGACCTGTGTAAAACACGAGGTGCCCATCATCATCACCAGCCTGAGACCGCCTGAAGATGTTGTGCAGGCGGTTCATAGCTATGGCGGTCTGGTTTTTCATGACGTGATTAGTCTGCGCCATGCACGAAAAGCGATGCAGCAGGGTGTTGATGGCATCATCGCCGTTTGCGCCGGTGCCGGAGGCCATGCCGGACAACAGAGTCCATTTGCTTTGATCAAGGAAATTCGCCGTGAGTTTGACGGCGCATTGATTCTGTCAGGTTGTATGTCCAACGGCGGTGACATTCTCGCGGCGCAAGCGATGGGCGCCGATCTCGCGTACATGGGCACTCGTTTCATTGCCACCGAAGAGGCGCATGCGGTGGGAGAGTACAAACAAATGATCGTTGACAGTCATGCCGCCGACATTGTGTATTCGTCCTATTTCTCAGGCGTGCATGGAAACTATTTGAAAGGCAGTGTCAGCCAGGCGGGTTTTGACCCCGACGATCTGCCGGAAGGCGATCTCAGCACGATGGACTTTGGCAAGCGTGACGAAAATGAAGCAAAGGCGTGGCGCGATATCTGGAGTGCCGGGCAAGGCTCGGGCAGCGTAGACGAAGTCTTGCCAACGACCGAACTGGTGCTCCGCATGCAACAGGAATACGAGGCGACGCGCGCACGCTTGGGTGCGGGGTAGTCAATGAAAGTCGTCGCCATGTCGTATGTCTTCGTCGGCGTCGGTGGCGCGTTGGGGGCAATGGCACGATTCGCACTGAATGTTGCGTTACAGCGCGATGTTAGTTATCCATGGGGTACGCTCAGTGCGAACCTGATCGGCTGCTTGATCATGGGTGTCGTTGCACAGCTCGTCGCGAGTTCCGCCTGGTTCAATAGTGCTGGAATCATCCCGGACCAGTATCGCTTGCTATTTGCAGTCGGTTTTTGCGGCAGTTTTACAACCTTGTCAGCAATGATGATGGAAATGCACACAATGCTGCAGCGCAACGAAATACTGTCGTCGTTCAGCTACTTGATGGCGAGTGTTATCGGCGGCTTTGCGTGCTTTTACGCCGGTTTCATGCTGCTGCGCACGCTTCGAGGATATGCATAATCCGGCCCAGCCATTCCTGCTGCTCGGGCTTCATAAGAACAGATCGAAGACAGGTGACTGACTCTGCGTCTGCTTGAAGATCGGGCATGCTGGACAAGACCATTTCTATCGGTACCTCCATCAATGCCAGGTGCAGATCTTTGTCTGCAGCGCGTGCAAAGATGTTTCTGGCCTCCTGCGACACCGTCGTTGCGCTGCTTGCAATCGGTGCATACACGACGATGTCGAGTTCAGGTTGCAGGATCGGCTGATAGGACGAACTCGCTTGCAGTTGTGACCAAAAATCCTGCGCAGCGTCGATGCCTCGGCTTAAGTCAGCTGCGAACTGACCGTCCTTGCTGAGCGGCAAGAGTTTGTGGGTCGCCCAGAGCGCGACGGCTGACGCGCCTGGACGCGAACATTCAAGACTGATTTCACCGAGATGCAGTTCGGCCGAACTAAAGTACGTGAACGGGGACGCGTGCTTGTAGAAACTTCCGACACTCGGGTCCCGAAACAGCACACAGCCACAACCGTATGGCTGTAGACCATGCTTATGCGGATCGACAACGATCGAATCGACTTCGTGGAGACGGTCATAGCTTGCTCGTGTCGCACTTTGCAGATTATTGCAAAGGCCGAAGTAACCACCGTAGGCAGCGTCTGCGTGCACGCGCGCGCCGTATCTCTGCGCCAAATCCAGAATGGCCGGTAACGAATCGACCGCGCCCAGGCCGGTATTTCCTATGGTCGCAACGATCGTGCCGACGTCACCGCTCTTGAGCAGCGCCTCTATCTCGCCGAGGTCCATGCGACCATCATTGCCTGTACGTACCGGCGAAAATGGTAGCCCCAACACTTCGCTAATACGTTGGTGTGTGTAGTGCGCCTGAGCCGATGCAATAATTCTCTTGCCCGGGTGCAACTTACCGGCAATCCACAAGGCCTCGAGATTTGCCATCGTTCCGCCGCCCGTCAGATGCCCAAGCGGTTTATCCCAGCCATACAGGCGTCCAAGCTCAACGATGCATTCCTTCTCCATCGGCGAACTCGCGCGGCTGCCATCCAATGCATGGTTGTTGGGGTTGACCCACAACGCCATTGCGTACGCGATTCGGGCAACCGCGTGCGGCGGTTTGAGCATTTGGCCTGCGTATTGCGGATGGTAGTAGGGGTAGTTGTCCTGCATCCGCTCGGCGACCTGCTGCAATACCTCAGACACAGATTTCTCGTCAAATTGCGGCGTAAAATCCGGTAAATCGGCAAAGCCCTTGGCCAGGGTCGTCAGTGCGTCCTCAAGTATTCTGATTTCGGCAGGATTAATCATGCGCCGGAGCTTACCGTATGGCGTATTGGAGTTACCATACAGATATGGCCGAAGATCGATCACGACGCTTCATCAAATCCGGCGCGCCCTGGGAACCTCTGGTCGGCTACTCGCGTGCCGTGCGGGTAGGGGACTTCATCGCGGTATCTGGCTCAGCGCCGGTCAGTGACGATGGCGAGCTCGTGGGGCCGGGCGACCCTTACGCGCAGGCGGAGCGTTGTGTCGAAGTGATTCGCAACGCTTTACAGCAAGCAGGCGCGGAGATGCGCCATGTTGTACGGACCCGAATGTTCGTAACGGACATCAGCCTTTGGGAGGACTTTGCGCGAGCGCATCATCAGGGGTTCGGCGGGTCTCCACCCGCAACATCAATGGTCGAAGTATCGCGTCTTATCGATCCCGGAATGTTGATCGAGATCGAAGCCGACGCAATCGTCGACGACTGAGCAGATCACAATGCGTCGCGGGTCCAGGTGTCGGACCGACCAAACAAGGACACTCCGATATAGCCACGTACTTTGAGCGTGTTCCCGTCGACCAGGGTCATTGTGCTTTTATAAGTCTTGCCGCTGTTCGGATCATAAATCGTGCCGCCTTTCCAGACGCCGTCGCCTTTATAGGCGAAGCCGTGCAGGATCGTGATGCCCAATAGCGGTCTGTCTCGTAATGCCGGATCCGGGTTAAACTCGTCGACGCGCGGGACTTCCTCGTCCGTCGTTGAGCCAGCTGCCGTGCCAACAGGCTTGCCGTCGATCAGTCGGATATCTATCCAACCCGACTTGTCTCCGCTCAGCCAGCGGCCCTCAATGTGGGATTCGTCGGCGCAAATAGACGGCGCACCGAATAGCACAACAAAGGCGGCGATTCGATATAGCGGTTTCAGGAGTGGTTTCACGACGGTGCACGCGTATGATTCCGATGCGGAATGATAACGGATTTCAGTTCAGGAAAGAGATTGCGACGCACCAGTTTATCTATTGCAGAAGCACGACGAATCGCGTTAGCCGCGCAGGGGTTTGATCGGCAACGACCGGCAGTGCCAAACGACGTACGTCATTTTCGACGTGTCTTTAATACGTTGAACTTGCTGCAACTTGATTACGTTAACGTTCTGATGCCTGCGCATTTCCTGATTCCCTGGTCACGACTTGGCGCCTACGACCGAGGTCGATTCGAGGACTACGTTTACAGCAGCGGTGAATGCACGGAACAGTGGGCGCATGAAGCGTCGATCGTCCCGGCCGATGCGTGGCCGTTGCTCGAGCATCGTCGCGCATCGCATACGATGCACAAGAACAACCCGCTGCGTCGAATTCGTAACCGCTCTGCTTACCTTGACGCCGCACTTAAACAGGTTGAATGCGACGGCGCTTTGACGGCGAATGATCTGCCGCCGGTACCCGGGCCGAAACGCAAGGCAGGCGACTGGCATCGTTCAATTCCGCGTTGGGCACTCGAATATCATTTTGCGACAGGTGCGCTGGCTGTAGCGGACCGGCTGCCTAATTTCCAAAGAGTGTATGACCTGCCGTCGAGAGTCATTGCGCAAGAACATCTGTCGAGCCGCATTGAAAAGTCAGACGCACAGCGGGAATTACTGCGTCGCGCAGCAGCATCGTTGGGCGTGGCGACCTTGCAGGATTTAGCAGACTATTTTCGTATGACCGCAACGCAGGTGTCGCCACTCGTCGACGATCTTGTACATGCAGGCGACATCGCTGCCGTGCGCGTCGAAGGGTGGGATGAGCCAGCGTATCTCTTCGCTGATGCCAAAATTCCGCGTCAAATCAGTGGCGAGTCATTGCTGTCGCCATTCGATCCCGTGGTTTGGTTTCGTCCGCGTGCTCTGCGATTGTTTGGTTTTCATTATCGAATTGAAATCTATGTGCCTGCATCGAAACGCAAGTGGGGTTACTACGTTTTGCCATTTCGAGTTGGTGATCAGATTGTGGCGCGCGTTGACTTGAAAGCGGACAGGAAAAACAAGAAATTGTTGGTGCTCGCGGTTCACGAGGAAACGCACACAGAACTTGGCGCCTGTGTTGACTCTTTGGCACGCGAACTGAATAGTCTCAGTGCCTGGTTAGGCTTCGAACAGATCAGTGTCACACGGCATAATGCAATTTCCAGGCGGCTTGCCACCGCCATTCGCTCTCGGACGCGCCCATGAAGAATCGACTTTCGGTAATTGCACTAATTGCTGCGAATACCATTCCGTTGGCGGGCGTCATCTGGCTCGATTGGGCTGTATTCGATGTCATGATTTTGTACTGGGCGGAGAATGTCGTCATCGGTGTCGTCAATGTTCTTCGCATGCTGACGTGTAAATCGAAATCGGTCTTGCCGACCTTAGCCGATGGATCAGCCACGCCAGGACTAACCGACACACAACTAGCGAAAGTCTCGCGTATTTCGACCGGCATGGGCTATTTCATGATTCCCTTTTTTGCTGTGCACTACGGCGGGTTCTGTTTCGGACACTACTCGGCGGTAACGGCTTTGTTCGGTGACGGTAATTGGCAGGAGCCATTGTGGTTCGCCGTGGCGGCGATCGCCTTGAGTCACCTGATTTCATTTCGCGTCAATTTCATCGGTCGTCGCGAATACGAGCACACGAGTATGTCGCAGCTTATGCAGCGACCATATGGCCGCATCATTATTTTGCACGTAACGATTATCGCCGGAGGCTTTCTGGTGACGGTTCTGGACAATCCGTTCTGGATGTTGCCGGTTTTAGTCATCGTAAAAACGAGTATCGACTTGCGCATGCACCTGGCGGAACGCAAGATTTTCGCTGCGAGCGGTGTTACCTCTTAGGCGGATGCGGTACTTTGGATTATGTCGATTGTCGGATCCACCAGTAATTGTGTATGTTGCTGATTCGCGTGACGGGGTATTGCATCCATGTTTCGACTCTTAATCTCTTTCCTGGTCCTTGTTTGTTTCGTTGCATGCGGGGCCGATCAGGAACAATCCGTAGCGCCGCCGACGGAGCCTGAATTTGCGGAATCGCTCGATCCTGCGAAGGGGATCGATTGGTTCGAGGGCAGTGTCGAAGACGCGTTTGCGAGTGCCAGGAAATCCGGCAAACCCATTTATCTGTATTGGGGGGCGGTATGGTGTCCGCCATGCCACGCGATCAGTGCGACGGTATTCAAGAGTCCGGAGTTTCTCGAGCGTTCCAAACTATTCGTTCCCGTCTATCTCGACGGTGATACTGAGAATGCACAAGCCTATGGCGAGAAATTCGGCGTCCGTGGCTATCCGACCATGATCGTATTCAATTCTGAAGGCACGGAGCTGACCCGCATTCCCGGCGGCATTGATTTGCAGGCATATGCAAATATTTTGGACCTGACGCTAGGCCATGCGTCCTCAGCAACTGAACTTGTTGCCGGGCTCGCTGCTGACCAGACCTCATTGAGCGCAGACGAATGTACTTTGTTGGCCTACTACTCGTGGGGGCAGGACACGACGATCCTTGAAGACGCTGACGCTGGCGCCGCATTCCGTGGCATGCACGACGCATGCCCGGCAGAATTAAAAGCGGAGCGATCTATTTTATTCTTCAACTGGCTTGATGAAGCGATTGATGCCGCCAACGCCGAAGAAGAACCTACCCCGTTGAGCGATGCTCAGAAATCTGAAGGACTGCGACAAGTGAAGGCGTTGCTTGCCGATGACGCATTGATCAAAGCCAATATATTCACAGTGTTGTTAGGCGGTCCCGACTATGTTCGCGCACTGACTGACGACGGCAGTGATGCGCGCAGAGATCTGGCCGATCAATACCATGCGGTTTTCGACCGAATCGCTGCTGACGAGTCGATTTACAAGCGCGAGCGTATATACACGTTGGCGGGTCGAATCGATTTTGAACGCATAGATGACGAAGAACAGGAACTATCGGCTGGGTTGAAGAGCCAGATTCGCGACATGGTGAAATGGGCCGACGAGAGCACGCCGAGTGTTTACGAAAGACAACCGATCATAAATGCACTCGGGAATGTACTCGACGATGCCGGCATGGACGATGTCGCCAAGCCATTGATGCTGGCCGAGCTGGATAAATCGAATCAACCATACTATTTCATGGTCAGCCTCGCGGATATCGAGCAGCGCGCCGGAAATTATGAGCTTGCGGTGGACTGGCTAAAACAAGCCTACGATACGACGAAAGGACCTGCGACGCGCTTTCAGTGGGGTTATTACTACCTCGCGGGTCTCCTGGAAATGACACCTGATGATACGCAGCTCATTCACGACACCACGGTTGGCCTGATCGAGGAGCTGCAAAACTCAGGCGGGCTGTATCACCGACCGAAAGCGCAACTTAGCCGTATGGAGAATTATCTCCTTAGCTGGAGCGAGGACAATGAGCATGCTGCAGCGTTATCAGAAATTCGTGAAGCAGTGCTCAAAGTATGTGCGACAGCTTCGCACCAGGACGAATCGCGCGAAACCTGTGATGCGTTTCTGGGGTCCGTTTAGATGAAGTTTTGCGTTGCATTCATAATTTCGGTCTTCCTGATGGCGGGCGGCTGCGGTGGCAAACCCGTCTTGCTGACCAAACCAGCGGCGGTGCCGCTTGGACTGGATCTCTCCGGAAACTGGGTTGTGTCGGGCAGTACAGGCAGTAGTCAGCGCGAGGCACGCGAGTTGTCCGTGCACGTGTTTCTTGAAATGGGCAAGACGCTGAAGGTAACGCAGACTAACTCAGGGTTGTTTCTTAGTTTTGACCGTTCCGTGGTTGAAGAATATCGATTCGGCGAGAATCGCGAGATTAGCGTCGGCGCGATATCTGCAGCGCGTGCATCGGGTTGGGAAGGCCGTACTTATGTGATCGAAACACTCGACGAAGAGGGTGCGAAGCTCATAGAGACTTATCGACTCGAAAATGACGGCAGCGTGTTGCGGCGAACGATCGTCATCTGGCATCGCGATGCCAAAAAGATTGATCTTGAGCAGGTGCTGAACCGCGTTTAGTCGCTTGTTCTCAAAAGACTAAGACGAGCAGCGGCCATTCAGGCGGCCCGGCGGGAAGGAAAGGCTTCCCTTTTGACCGCTGCTCGAACAACTCAGTCATTCATCTCGAATCGAAACCTGTATTGCACCCCCGACGTCATAACTGACTCACCGTCAACGACGCGCGCTTTATATCGAAATCGTTTCGCAGCCTGCATTGCTGATCGTTCGAAAATTGAGCTGCTCGACTCAACGACAGTGATATTGCCGACCGTGCCATCCGGGAAAACATCAAACGCGACGACGACGAATCCTTCGAGCCCGCGTTGCATCGCAATTGCAGGGTAGGCGGGTTGTACTCGGACAATTGTGATTAGCGGACCGTCGCTCATGAAGGAAATCGTCTGGCCGCTACGGTCTCCTGTTGGTATAGGTGGTTTGCGTCCGACGGGGACAAAAATGCCGTCGTCGACAGTATCTGTTGTTTCCGGTAATGCAGGCTGATCAACAAGCTCAGGTTTATCGGGCTTTTCGAATTCTTCCGTGATGAGTTCTTCGACAGGAATGTCACGAAGAAAGATCATTTGCGGTGTTCGGGAATTCTCGGTGACCGCTCCGGACTGCATCGCGATGAGCGAGTGCATGGCGAATAGCAGGGTAAGAGTCATTGCGGCGCCCGCCGGTATGGCAGTGGCATATTTTGCGAACATGAGTGCATCCTCTTTCAGTCTCCCGCGCTGGCTTGATACCTTGAATAACTAGGTATAGTGTGCATACCTAGAACCACAAAGTAAATATTGACATACCTATTGGTTCAAGGTATGGTAGTTTGCTTCGGTCACCAAAGGACTTCGGCATGGCGCAGAGCAATCCTCCTTTCATGAGCGGCGTTCCGGAGCTCCTACTATTGAGGCTGCTCGACCAGGGTGAGATGTATGGTTACGAGTTGGTTCGTTCAATTCGAAAGGCCACCGGCGAGGCAATCTCGATCGGCGAAGGCGTCATTTATCCGGTCCTACATGGTCTCGAGCGCAACGGCGCTCTGAAATCGCGGCGCAAACCGGTCGGTGGGCGGACTCGCGTTTATTATTCACTGACGGCCAAAGGTCGAACCCGGCTGGAAAAACTGCAAACTGACTGGCGTCGTATTCAGGGCGGTATTACGAGTGCCTTGGAGAGCGGCTATGCGTGAACCGAATTTCAGGCAATTTCAATCGCAGTTGTTGCGAGTAGGGATTTCGCCGCGCTATGTGCGACGCACGGTCTCTGAGTTACGCGAGCATCTGGACGATCTGGTCGATGCCGAGCTGGATGCGGGTCGTGATCTTGAAGACGCCCGTCGCGCCGCAGCCCAACAAATTGGAGATTTGCGGGAAGTGGCGGTCGCTATGCGCGCGTGTCCAGAGTTACGCAGTTGGTCGTATCGTTTTCCTCGAATTGCCGTTGTCGTCTATCCCTTAACCTGCCTGGCACTGCTGCCGGCGGTTCCGGTTCTCGCGGGAATAGCGCACGCGCCGCAATTGGCGCGATGGGGCGCCTGCATGGTCCTGGGCGGCACTGTTACGGCGTCGATGTTTCTGCTGCTGCAATTAACGATTTCGCTCAGCTAGGCATTGCGCCGCTAAGAATCGTCGGTCAATTCTTGACCAGCATCACACTTTGTCCCGTGCGTTCTCGCTACGCTCTGCCGTATGTTGGAGTAATTGATACAGAGCGATATGAGCGAAAATCTTAAAGAAAAATCCGGGGATACAATCCGTATCCTGAGGCCACCGCCGCGAGTCTATACCGACCCGCTCGGTCGAAACGTTTGGATGGGTGACGTCGAGCCGTTAGAACTGGTGCTGGACACTCCGGTGAACACCGACCCGTACAACAACACGGACATCGCTGGGAGGCTGACCAGGCCCCGTTGCTAATCTAGGTTTCGAGCGGACTGTAGCGACTCAATTCCGCCCGCATCCTCAGCTTACCTTTGCGATGTTGCTCGATAATGACCGGCAGGTAGTCGAGGTCTTCGACGCACCACATCGTTGTTACACGCTTCGAGCCAGGCGTTTGATGTTGCACGCCGATCGCCTCATAGGTGCCGGCAGGGACCTCGACGGTGCGCCGCCCGATATTTCGAACCGTCACGGTCTTGAGCTCATCAATGTCGAATAAGATGTACTCAGCCGATGCGCCGCCACTCATCAGATCAGACATTAGTTCGTACTGAATGGAGACCCGGTCATACGCCAGTCCGTCCATTGCGGATTGAAAGTCTTCGTTGTTGACCGTGCCGCTGGCTTCGCCATTAGCCCAATCAAAAGAAATGGACGCACGAATCTTGTCCCGCGTTAGCGTGTCATCCGAAATGTAATTAACTGGCCGGATGCCGTCCGACTGACTGTCAAATACCGACGATTCGCGGATACGGCCGTTGGCCAGCATACGCGACATTCCGGTGGCCCTGATCGTGTGAGTCGCCCTATAGCCGTCTGCCGTGGCTTGTAACTCGGTATTCAACTGACCGCCCAATACGCTGATCTTGACGCGATACTGCGCCTTGTGTGGCGTCAACAGGGTTTCGGCCGCCACAGGCGTAGCCAGCGCAATCAACGCGCTCAGGCAAAGGGTTAGAGCAAATCTCAACGAATACACCTCTCAGACCTTCAATCGTTCCTCTGATTGTCTCATTAGTGACATGACTGCTTCCTGAACGTTCAGGCGATGCGGCTCGATTTCCTTGAGCGGAACGTCTGCCGGAATCGTATAGGGCTCGCCGATCGCAAGCACTACGCGAGTGAACGGAAGCGGTATCATGAAGTTATCCCATCGATTCAGGTGCCACGCACGTTCGGCGGCACAGGAAATTGGGATGATTGGCACGCTGCCAATTCTTGCCATGACCACGACGCCTGGTTTGATTTCGTAGATGGGCCCGCGCGGACCGTCTGCTGTAGTTACGATCGAATAACCGCGTTTCATCATTGCCTGCATGTCGCGCAGGGCCAGTGCACCACTTTGGTTTGCTGAGCCACGTATCACCTCGGCACCCCAGGAACGCGCTATGCGCTCGGGAACTTCACCGTCGACCGATCCGGATACCAGGAAACAGGCTTTGAAACCGCGATCGACCCAACCTCGGATGAGCGTCGAACAAAGTACGTGATGCTGGTGCCAATAGGCCGGAGCGCATACAGTTTTGCCATCCAGGTACGGCTTGATGTGTTCTTCACCGATGATCGCTTCGATACGATAGGTCGCGGCAAAGAGTCGCAATAGTCCACGTAAGATCGGCATTCCGAGGAAGTAATACAGTCGTCGCAGCCGCGTCATGCGCCGGTCGGAGTTTGGGGCGCGGCGAGATTCGACTGACTGAAAGTCTATTGGTTTGTTTTCACTCAAAATATTTATCCGCTGGAAGGCGAGTCAATGTAATATTGCGCCTGAATTTCAATACCCAGACAGCAATCCTACCGCAGTTCATGACCGCAGCATCTGTTGATTTCAAACGCCCCCCAGGACCGGCTGATGCGGTAGCGCTCGGCATTGATCCGGCGACGCTGACGACACTCTGCGATCTGCGCGACAAATACGGCGACATTGTCAGCATGCAGCGGCCCAATGGGCGTTTGGCGTATTTTGTCAATGATCCGGACGACGTGAAACGCATTCTCGTGAAGCGCCATGCCCGATATAGCAAGGGCCCTGGATTCGAACGCGTCAAGATGCTGCTTGGCAATGGACTCATCGTTAGTGACGGCGATATATGGCGGCGTTCAAGAACAATGATCCAACCCGCGTTCAGCCGCCAGAAGATTCACGAATTGACGGATGTGATGCTGCGTTGTGCAGAACGTCTCGAAAAACGCTGGTCAGCGGTTGTCGATGAGGGCGGCGGCATCAATATCACAGAAGAGACCAGTCGTTTTGCACTCGACCTGATTCTGATAAGTACGTTTGGCGATGATGCCAGCGCGTGGACTGATGTAACTGGCGAGAATCCGTTTGCGTTCCTGAGCGACGATTCAACGCGCGATCTGAGTGTTGTAATGAAAGTCCGCGAACTGCGGCAGATGCTGCTCGAATTGATCGAGACACGCCGCAAGCGGGATAGCGAAAAGCATTTTGATTTCATGTCGATGTACATGACGGCTGTGGACAAGAACGGAGAGCGATTCAGCGACAAAGAGCTATTGGACGAGCTGATTACGCTGGTGGTCGCAGGATTTGAAACATCGGCTAACACGCTTAATTGGGCCTGGTACTTGTTGGCGAAGCACCCGCAGGTTGAGCAACGGTTGCTCAACGAGGCTGCTCTGCAGTTGCCCGATGCGGCAAGCGTGAGTTTTGAAAGAGCGGCTGCAATGACCTACGCGCAACAGGTGCTTGAAGAAACTCTGCGACTGTATCCCCCCGTTTGGCTGTTTACGCGCCGTTCCGACGCGGACGACGAAATCGGTGATTTCGATGTACCGCCAGGCACTGATATCTACTTGTCGCCGTACTTGTTGCACCGCACCGAAAAATACTGGCCGGATCCCGATCGATTTGACCCGGATCGGTTTGCGCTAGCGGACAAACCGAAGAAAGATCGGCCATTTTTTCCGTTCTCGCTGGGTCCCCGACGCTGTGTAGGCGAGTACTTCTCATTCCTCGAAATGAAGATCCATCTGGGCTTGTTGCTGCCAAAATTTCGCATGTCGCTGGTCGATAAGGGCGATCCGGGACTGGAACTGGGTATAAATCTACGGTCCGCCCGGGATATCATGCTGCAGCCGAGTTATCGCGACTAAATAATGCAACTCTACGAAACCATGATCGAGCTGCTTGCCGACGCACGCAGCAAAGACCGCCACATCCGCTTTATTGACGGTGAGCACGACGAGTCGACGGTGACGTTTGCTGAGCTGTGGGACCGCGCACTCGCGTTGCTCGGTTCATTACAATCGCGCGGCATCAAAGCTGGCGATGAGCTGGTCATTTTCAGTAAATCGAATGAGAGTTTTGTTGTCGCTTACTGGGCAGCCGTTTTGGGTGGCATCATTCCTGTTCCGGTAGCCGTCGGCATCAGCGACGAGCATCGCTACAAGCTGTTCCGTATCTTGCAGCAATTGCAAAACGCGACGTTGTTCACCGAGTCGGATCTGTTGCAGCGTCTGGCGAGTTTCGCGAAAGATGAGGGACTGACAGAGGTTGGTCAGATTCTGGATAGCCGAACGGTGTTGATCAGTGACGTTCAACCTGGCGATAACGGAACGCTGCACGAACCTGCAGCCGACGATGTTGCTTTTATCCAGTATTCGTCTGGCTCAACGAGCGATCCAAAAGGCGTGTGTCTTACGCATCGAAACCTGTGTGCGAACGTGCGGGCGATAGTCGAGGGCGCGGGTTGGAATGAGGACGATCAGTCGCTGAGCTGGATGCCACTGACTCATGATATGGGTCTCATCGGCTATCACATCAGTGTTTTGGCTGCTGGCATGAACCATGCGGTGATGGATACGAGCGTTTTTGTTCGCCGGCCATTGCTTTGGATGAGCAAAGCGCACGATCTTCGGGCCACTCAGCTGTGCTCGCCGAATTTCGGTTACAAACACTTTCTGAAGTTATTCGAGCGCAAGGGGCTGCCGGATCTGGATCTGTCCTGTGTGAAATTGATATTGAATGGCGCCGAGCCGATTTCCTGGGAGCTTTGCGAAGATTTTCTCAACGCATTGGCACCGCATGGACTGCGGCGAACTGCAATGCTTCCCGTCTATGGTCTGGCCGAGGCAACCGTCGGTGTTACATTCAGCAAGCCCGGGGACGAATATTCACGTGTTTTGATGGATCGCCACGGCCTTCGAATCGGTGAACCATTTGAACCAGCCAATGAGGGCGATCCGCACGCGGTCAGCTTTATCAAAGTCGGACCACCCATTCGTGATGTTGAACTGCGGCTAACCGACGACAGCGATCAAGTCGTTGCGAGTGGTTGTGTTGGCAATATTCAGTTGCGAGGCGCAAGCGTGACTGAGCGAATCTACGGCGATGCGGGCGCAACTGCAGAGCTTTTTACCGACGACGGTTGGCTGCGAACGGGAGACTGCGGTGTCATCGTCGATGAGCAGCTGGTCATAACGGGTCGTTCGAAAGACATCATCATCGTCAATGGCCAGAACTACTACCCACACGATATCGAGGAGATTGCGGCTCGAGTTGACGGTCTGGACCTTGGCAAAGTTGTCGTTGCTGGTGCCAAGACCGAAGGCAGTCAAACCGAAGAATTGCTGGTCTTCGTCTTGTATCGACAAGATCTTGATGCGTTTCGCAGTATCGCGAGCGCGGTCAGCGAGGCTATAGGCGAGCACTCTGGCCTCGAAGTCGACCACGTAATACCCGTACCGCGTATCCCGAAAACCACGAGCGGCAAAGTGCAACGTGTGCAATTACTCAATGCGTATCTGGACGGCGAGTTTGCAGATGTCGTTGCTCAGTTGTCGCCTGAGCCCGCTGAAGCACCGGGCGACGCCGATCCTTTGGTGGCCGAGTTAATCGCGATTTGTGCCGAGTTCGCCAAAGAACGCAGTATCGGCGCCGATGACAATCTGTTCGAAGTCGGTGTAAGCTCGCTGACGTTGACCGAAATCGTGCTGGCTATCGACGAGCGCTATCCTGGCAAACTCGATATCAGTGATCTGTTTGACTATCCCACATTGCGCGAAGTAGCCGAATTCTTGCGGCGCGATTCCTGAGCGAGCCCCCCAAATGACGAATGCACGCATTGCCGGTACTGGCAGCTACTTGCCCGATAAGGTCGTAACGAACCTGGATTTGGAAAAGTCTATGGACACCTCGGATGAGTGGATACGGGAACGTACTGGCATCAAACGGCGCCATATCGCGGCCGAAGGCGAGACTTCTTCGGATATGGGTGTCAAAGCGGCGCGCAAGGCGATTGAGATGGCGGGCATCGACACAAGCGAGATTGACCTGATCGTAGTAGGTACGACGACGCCGGACAAAAAATTCCCCAGCAACGCCTGCATTATCCAGCGCCAACTGGATATCCATGGCTGTCCGGCATTTGACGTCCAGGCCGTGTGCTCAGGCTTCGTTTACGCTTTGGATGTCGCAAATCGTATGATTCGGACCGGCGGATCAAAGACAGCGCTCGTCATCGGCAGTGAAACGCTGTCCCGGATTACGAATTGGGACGATCGCGGTACGGCTGTACTGTTCGGTGATGGTGCTGGTGCGGTCGTTCTACAGGCGACCGAAGATGAAGGCATCCTGTCGACGCACATTCATGCGGACGGCGAATTCGAGAATCTTCTCGAGGTACCGTTGGGCGCCGAATATATCGAGATGAACGGCAATGCTGTGTTTCGTAAGGCCGTCAGTACGCTTGGCTCGATTGCGCGCGAGACCCTAGCCGCAAATGGCATCGAAAAGGCGGACCTCGATTGGCTGGTGCCGCATCAGGCCAACCTGCGAATAATCGCGGCTGCGGCTAAGAAGCTGGACATGCCGATGGAGCGGGTTGTCGTCACTGTTGACGAACATGCCAATACCTCAGCGGCGTCAATTCCGCTGGCACTGGATGCCGCCGTCCGCGATGGTCGAATTCAGCGCGGCCAATTGTTGTTGTTTGAAGCATTTGGCGGCGGTTTTACCTGGGGTTCAGCCCTCGTAAGATTTTAGGACGATTGCTCGATTTAAGCGCATTTTTGGGCCAAAATTATTAATCTAATTTATTAATAATATTCACTAAAGTATTGAATAAAAACGAAAAACAATAATCTCACATTCCTGCTAGACTCCGATCACCGCAGCGCATGACGCGGTTACAAAAATAAAAACGTTTGAATAATTATAAAAAAGAAAACGTCAAATAAGGGGTCATGAAATGGGTGTAGATAAAATCGTCAAGCTCGTTGGTGTTCTGGTGGCGATCGTCGCCGCATTTGTCACAATTCCGTACAGCGGATTGCTCGTCGCCTTGCTGGGTATAGCAGGCGCGTGGTTTATCGCTGCCGATGATCGTTCGAGGTTCCTGATCGCTGCCGTGGCATTAAATGTCGCCCAGGGCGGACTGGACGGGATCCCGACGGTTGGTCCAATGCTGACGACAGCGCTAGGCGGTCTGAATGGCTTGTTCCTGGCCGCTGCAGCAACGGTGATTGTGCTCGGAACGGTTGATCGTCTGAAGCCATAAGGCATAAACGCACCGATTTCAGGGTGCAAACAACAGGTAGTTGAAGGAGGCCGCTTCGATCGAAGCGGCCTTTTTCCTGGCCGACCGGACATAAGGTCGCCAGAACGGCTGTTTTTGGCGATTTTTGTGTGATCTTGTTCACACTCGGCCACCACCCCTGTCTCTATACTGCGACACATGGAAACGCCATTGTCACAATCCAGCGTATCGTTGAAGCTCGAAGAGATTCAGAAACGCTGTGAAGAGCTCAGGGATGAGCCGGATAGTCTGTTGGAATTGTCTCTCGAAGACTCGGTTGCGGTACCCGATGCCAGCGACCCCTACAACCGCAATAATCCCTGAAGCAAGCTAGTTTCGACCATCTGACGCTGAATTCTGGCGGGCTTCCTGGTGCAATCTTCGCATCAGCAGCAACCGCCAGATCCAGACTCCGAGGACCAGCAGCGCGGCGCATGGCAATGCGCTGTAGGGCTGCTGTAAAACGATAAAGTCGTACAGCCCGTGCAAAATGGCTGCCGCACCCAATCCCAGCAATATTGCCGGCAGCAAAGGACGCCCGGCCAGGTGTGCCTGGCCAATCCAATGGCCCCAAATCGACGCGAAGACGATGTGGACGACCGGACTGGCAAATCCGCGAGCTGCCGCTTCCAACGGGGTCAAATAGTCCAGGTACTGCCAGTTTTCGATAGCGGCATAGCCGAGTGCGATAAATGAGGCATAGATGATACCGTCGAGGGGTTCGTCAAACTCGTCGAAGCGAAGAATGATCAGCACAAAAAATATAAGTTTCGAAAATTCTTCGATAGGGCCAATTGCGAACAAAGCGTACGCCAGCAAACCGAGAGAATTCGATTCGCCGAGATAGCCCGCATCGAATCGCAGGCCAAGCGGTTCGAGTGCTACATAGAGTGATTGCGAAACGCCGGCGGCGACGATACCCAGTCCGAATGCCAACAGCAGGTGTCCGACCGGCTCGGGTAAATGGCGGTCTTTGTGATAGTGGTAGACCGCCCAAAAAAAGATCGGCACGATAACGGGAATCATCAGGAGAGCGTTCTGCATATCGCCATTATGCAGTGCCATTCGGACGCAGAGCTACACAAACGGAGTCATAACAACGTGATACTGAAGCAATTCCCGCCGATGGGTGTTTACGAAACCTTGTTCAAATTCGCAGATGCAACCGGAAAGTACATGGGCGATGCCGGCACCCATCCGTGGGCGCAGGGATATCCACTGACGACCCAGATTCCTGGTGGCCCCGCATTACCTACCACGATTGAAGTTGATCATTTGGACCTGAAGTATCCGAAGGCGACGGGTGAGCCGCCGTTGTTGCAAGCCATAGCGGATTACTACAATCACTTTTACGACGCAGGTATCAGTACCGACAACGTTGCCGTATTTGCTGGCGGCCGACCGGCGATTTTCGCGACATTGGCGTTCTTACTTGAAGACACGACAGTGGCACTCGAGGCAACTGAGTACACGCCATATTTCGATGTGCTAAACGTGCTCGAGCGACGGGTGCATCACATTCCGAGCAATGCCGAAAATCGCTTTCGACCATCGCCAGCAGACTACGATGTCGCGCCGATGGATGGCACCGGTCGAGTCATGCTCGTCAAAAGCAATCCGTGCAACCCGACGGGTGTAGCCGTTGGCGGCGCGGAACTCAAGCAGCTCGTCGACGCGTTTAGTCGCAGCGACCGAGGGGCTTTGATCGATGAGGCTTACGAATTTTTTTGCGACCCTGAACCTGAAAGTGCGTTGCGGCACATCGACAACATCGACGAGACCAATATTTTCGTAATCGGTGCTGCAACCAAGGGGCTGCAGGTGCCAGGGATGAGAATCGGCTGGGCGATCGCTGCAAAAGAACACATTGAAATATTCAGAAACTACTCATCTTTTGGGATGGGAGGTGTATCGCGTGCTTCGCAAATTTACGTAACGCAGCTACTTGATTTGAAACGCGTCGCGCAGTCTCGAGCAGCCATTTCGCAGTTTTACACGCAGCAACGAGCGCGTTACGCAGGCGGTCTGCAAGATCTTGGTTTTGAGTTGTTCACGGGCAACGGCGGCTTTTACCACTGGGGCCGGTTACCACAGGGCATGACGGGTAATGAGCTGAATAGCCGCTTGTTTCAACATGAAGCTGGAATACTGCCGGGTCATTTGTGCGACATGGCCCGAACGTCGAGCGTCGACAGTACATTGAATAATTTTGTTCGATTTTCCTTTGGCCCACTCGAGGCTTCGAGTTTCGATGGTGACCTGGAGATCTTGCGTCAGTGCATCAATTAGTTTCGCTGAGTTCACAAACACGCGCACCAAGCCAGCGGATTGCGTCCTCGGTCTTTTCGGACCAAGGATGCCCGTAGCTCAGCCGCAGGAAATTGCTGTATCGATTCGACGGCGAAAAAATCTGTCCTGGCGCAATACTGATACCCGCTTGCATCGCTTCATCGAACAGCTGAATGGCATCAACGTTCTCCGGCATTTCCAGCCACAAAACAGAAGCGCCTACCGGGCGCGAGGTGCGAGTCTCCGACGGGAAGTTCTCGGCGACCAGTGCGCTCATCCGGTCCGCATTTTGTTTCAGAATGGGGCGCAGCACTTTGAGATGCCGTGCGTAATCGCCCGATGCAAGAAAGTCGGCCAGCGTTAGTTGTTGTAGCAATCCGGATGAGCACGAAAAAGCACGTTTGAGTCGGGCGATAGCGTCAATATAGCGCTCCGTGACAATCCAGCCAATACGGTATCCGGGCGCGGCTGTCTTTGAAAACGATCCGCAGGTAATAATCCGATCGAAATTCTTGACGAACTGTGCCGGAATCGGCCGATCGCCATCGAATCGCAGATCTCCGTAAACATCGTCTTCAATCAGGACGGTATCGAATTCTTCGAGGATTTCGACCATCTCGCGGCGATCATGCTCGGGCATGGTCACGCCCAGCGGATTGCCGAGCGTCGTTGAGAACATACAGGCTTTGACGTCGTGCTGTTCGAGTGTGCGACGCAGCTCACCTAGCGTTACGCCTTCTTCAGGGCAGGTTTCGACTTCTACCGCCAGCATGCCAAGGCTGTCGATGAGCTCCAGCAGGCCGTGATACGTCGGTGTCTCGACTGCGATGATGTCGCCCGGCGAGGCTACGGCCTGCAGCGATAGCAGCAACGCCTCTTGTCCACCGTTGGTAATAGCGATGTGTTCAGGCTCGATCCGTGCGCCGATGGTATCGAGATAGTGATACGCAATCTGTCGCCGCAGGGAAGGCTCGCCCAGCGTCGATGAGTATCCAAGGCTTCGCTCCTCGGCACGTGCCATGACCCGTTTCATCGCCCGGTGCAGCGATTTCGCGGCGGGCTTGGCCATGCATGGATTGGCAATGCCAAGTGGGACGAGATCGGGACTGTTAATGCCGTCGTACACGCGTTCCATCAACGATCGGCAGTCGAGGCATACGGGTTTGCCACGCGAGGAGGGCGCCGGGCTGACGATATCGTTCCCCGACTGCGGCCGCACGTAGAAGCCGGATTGCGGGCGCGACTCTATGCGGCGTTGTCTTTCCAATTCGATGTAGGCCTGACGTACAGTTGGGACGCTGACGCCGGCGGATTGACTCATTTTTCGCAGCGAGGGTAATCGGTCACCCGAACGAAGCGTGCCGGTTTCGATATTTTCCGTTATTAAATCAATAACTTGTCTGTAAAGGAACGTGTCGTCTTGTTTGTTAATTGATAGCATAACTGTATAGGTTACATTTTGTGAAAACTGTGTCTGTTATATCTCTAATTGTTCCGTATAGTCAACCTCAACGTTCACGCAATGGAGGGAGAAACGATGAAACGCCAACATCCACAAGGCCGATTTGCCGATTGGAACAACCCGCCAAAGCCCCGCTGGCGCGACGCACTAATTGCTCTGGCCGGACCTGCGACGCGAGTGCAGCGTTACCGCAATTTGCACGCGGCAGCGCTTGACGATGCTATGTGTGAATTTGACTGCAGGGACAAATCTTGAGTAACACATTGCTATACATCATTTGTGTGTTGATCTGGGGCTCGACCTGGTTCGCCATCGAGTTCCAGCTCGGCACCGTAGCGCCCGAAGTATCGGTCGTGTACCGCTACGCTGGGGCATCGCTGTTACTTTTCGCCTGGGCTCGTCTGCGTGGCTTGAATCTCCGTTTTCAGCTTAAAGACCATATCTGGTTTGTCTTGCTGGGTGTGCTGCTGTTTGGCGTGAATTACGTTTTGGCGTACCGGGCACAGATCTACATCACGTCAGCATTAACCGCTATCGCTTTCACAACGCTTGTCTGGATGAACATTGTCAATGCGCGCCTGTTTTTCGGCGTTAAGGCGGGTCGTCGCGTTTTGTTTGGCGCATTGTTGGGTATCGCCGGCATCTTTACGCTGTTCGTACCACAAATTGGTGAGTTATCACTGACGGACTCGGTCTTGTACGGATTGCTGCTCGCGATACTCAGTGCATTTGTTGCGTCGCTCGGCAATATGGCGTCGCAGGCTGCGCAACAGCGAAAATTGCCGGTGATCCAGTCGAATGCGTGGGGGATGCTCTACGGGGCGGTTGTGTCAGGAGCGATCGCTACGATTCAAGGCAACACTTTCAATTTTGAATGGTCGCTCGGCTATGTTGGATCGTTGGCCTATCTGACTATTTTTGGGTCGATCATTGCCTTCGGTGCCTACCTGACTCTGCTCGGCCGAATCGGTGCGCACCGCTCCGGATACCTAATGGTGCTGTTTCCCGTTGTCGCCCTGGTTTTGTCGGTACTCTTTGAAGGTCTGGAAATCAGCGCAAGTCTGCTGGTCGGCACGGGTCTCGTCTTGGCGGGCAATGTCTTTGTCCTAAAGAAGGATTTGACAGAGCCTCGAATACCGCGTGTAGTTCCGCAATCTGTAGCGCCGGACACCGCAGGCAATGGAAGAATTCAAACTGGAGCGCACGCCGGACGGTGACAGGTTAACTGTCGCGAAATGCGGTCCGGACCTATTACGCTTCCCACTTTGTAACAAGGGCACGGGGTTTTCTGCTGATGAGCGCCGCCGCCTCGGCATCGATGGCGCGTTGCCTGCGCGGCACAATGATATCGACACGCAAGTCGAACGAATCTATAAGTCAATATTCTTTAACCCCGACCCAGTGGGACGGAGTATCGGCCTCGCGTCCTTGCAGGACCGCAACGAGACGCTCTATTACAAGTTGCTGCATGAGCATCTAGAAGAGGCGATGCCCATTGTCTATACGCCGACGGTTGGCAAAGCGTCGCAATACTATTCACGTGTATTTCGACGTGCTCGCGGTATTTTCATTACACCTGACCACAAAGGGCGCATTGAAGAAGTGCTGCGTGCATCGGCACCCTTCAGTGGCGTTAGGCTCATGGTCGTTACCGACAATGAAGCAATTCTCGGAATCGGTGATCAGGGCGCTGGCGGTATGGCCATCAGCATCGGAAAACTTGCGTTGTACTGTGTCGGTGCTGGAATACACCCAGCCCGAACTTTGCCGATCAGCCTCGACGTAGGCACCAACAATCAGGAGCTGCTTGACGATCCCTTGTATGTAGGCTGGCGTCAAAAGCGAATCAGTGGCGACGCGTATGTTGCGCTCGTCGACGAATTTGTTGCGGCGGCGCGGACTGTTTTTCCCGGTGTTGTTATTCAGTGGGAAGATTTCAAGAAAGACAATGCACTAATGATTCTTGATCGCTTCAGGCATTCGCTGCCGTCATTCAATGATGACATTCAAGGTACCGGCGCAGTGGCATCCGCATGCATTCAGGCGGGCTGTCGAATCGCGGGTAGCGACTTTGCCGCCAGTCGCATTGTTATTTACGGCGCAGGTGCAGCGGGACTGGGCATCTTCAGACAGTTGCGTGAACAGCTAGCCAGAGCGGGCGCAATTGGCGACGCACTAACATCAGCCATCATTGTCATGGATAGCCGCGGCATCATTAGCGACGATCGCGAAAGTCTCGACGATTACAAGAGGGAAATGGCCTGGCCTGGCGACATGGCCGAAGAGTTGGGTCTGGACGAGACAGGTCGCAAGGATTTGAGTGCTGTCGTTGCAGCCTACAAGGCGACTGCGCTGATCGGTGCGTCGGGACAAGGTGGTTCGTTCACCGAACAGACAGTGCGTGCGATGCTCGAACACAATGACGCGCCGATAATCCTGCCGATGTCGAATCCGACCTCGATCAGTGAAGCGATACCTCTGGACCTGATGAAATGGACTGATGGACGAGCGCTGATCGCGACCGGGAGCCCATTCGAGCCCGTGTCGTCGGCTAACGGACCGCGACGAATTGGTCAGGCCAATAATGTATTCGTATTCCCGGGGATTGGGCTGGGCACGATCGTCACCGACGCAAGCGAAATTACAGATGGCATGATTGCTGCTTCGGCAGATGCCCTGGCGGCCTCGCTATCGGATGCCGATATAGCGGAGAACAGTCTTGTGCCGGATATCGGTCGCATGTGGGACGTGTGTGGTGCAGTTGCAATGGCCGTGGCCAAGCAGGCGATTGCCGACGGCGTAGCGGCTGAAGCGAATCTCAAAACTGTTCAGGCACGGCTCGCCGATTATCGCTGGCGGCCAAAGTACCCGGAAATCGTTGTAGAAGGCGAAACCGGATAGAACCCGGGCCCGAATTATCGGTCCCATATCTTCAATAATCAGAACTCTCGCAGGACCAACGCATGAATCAAATTCGACTTCTATTTGCCGGCATATGCCTGGCCGCTGCCCTCGTTGCTTGCCAGAAAGCGCCTGATGCGCCTTCAACCCCTGCGGCCAGCGCGTTACCAGACTCGATAACTCTCGTGGAAACCATCAGCAAGACCTCAAGCGAGGACCTGACCATTCCGTATCGGAAATATGAAATGGACAACGGACTTACTGTCGTCCTACATGAAGACGATTCGGATCCGTTGGTGCACGTCGATATCACCTATCACGTCGGTTCAGCTCGCGAGGAGATCGGAAAATCCGGTTTTGCACATTTCTTTGAGCACATGTTGTTTCAGGGATCCGAAAACGTAGCCGATGAGGAGCACTTCAAGATTGTCTCCGAATCCGGCGGAACGTTGAACGGCACAACGAATGGCGATCGCACCAACTACTTTGAAACTGTGCCATCGAATCAATTGGAAAAGATGTTGTGGCTGGAAGCCGATCGTATGGGGTTCTTCCTCGATGCAGTCACGCAGGAAAAGTTTGAAGTGCAACGCGAAACGGTCAAGAACGAGCGTGGCCAGAGCGTGGACAACCGTCCTTACGGTCGCTTGTCTGAGCGTATCGGCGAGGCGTTGTATCCAACCGGACACGGCTATTCATGGTCGACGATCGGCTATATCGAAGACCTGAACCGAGTTGACGTAAATGACCTCAAACGATTCTTCCTGCGTTGGTATGGACCAAATAATGCGACCTTAACGATTGGTGGACGGTTTGATGAAGCACAAGCACTTGCATGGGTTGACAAATATTTCGGAACGATTCCAAGAGGTCCTGAGGTCGATTTTCCTGAAAAACCTGCCATAACAATTCCCGGCGATCGCTATATCTCGATGGAAGATAACGTCGCGTTGCCGCTTTTTTACATGTCAATTCCCACGGTTCACGCTTACCACGAGGACGAGGCAGCGCTTGACGTTCTGATGGACATAATCGGTCTTGGTGACACTTCATTGCTGTACAAGAATATGGTCAAGGCGGGATTCGCAGTACAGGCAAGCGCCGGGCATTCCTGTCAGGAATTGTCATGTACATTTACGATGCTGGCGCTGCCGAATCCAGCGTCTGGAAAGACACTTGCAGATCTGGAAGCAATCGCCAGGGCAACTTTGGTCGAGTTTGAGGATCGTGGCGTCGTGGCCGATGATTTGGAGCGGCTGAAGATGAATATTATCGCCGGCAAGATTTATCGCCTTGAGAGCGTCGCCGGAAAAGTGTCTCAACTTGCAGCCTTCGAGACATTTACAGGTAATCCAAACTTCAACAAAGAGGACATTGCACGCTATGAAAATGTGACCGCCGAAGATGTAGTGCGAGTTTATGAAAAGTACATTAAAGGCAAACCGGCAGTCATCATGAGCATTGTCCCAACGGGTCAAACTGCACTCATTGCTGCCGACGATACCTGGTCTCGCCCCGAGCGAGAATTGCCCGACTATACGGCGGTGGATAGCAGTCAACTTGAGTATCGTCGCGGAGAAGACAGTTTTGATCGCAGCGTTGTACCACTTGCCGGCAAGAACCCAACCGTAGTCCTGCCAGAAATCTGGCGTGCAAGCTTGAAAAACGGCGTTGATGTGCTGGGGGCGCTAAACGCAGAAGTACCGACAGTTGCAATTCAGTTACGAATCGACGCCGGCCAACGACGCGAATCGCTGGATAAACTTGGACTCGCTTCGCTAACCGCCGCAATGATGAATGAAGCGACGCTCGATTCGAGCAATGAAGAGCTGTCGAATGAACTGCAAAAGCTCGGTTCGTCGGTTCGATTCGGTGCAGGGAATGACAACACATCGCTGACCATTCGGAGCTTGAGCGAGAACCTCGACGAGACTTTGGCTATCGCAGCAGAAAAACTGTTGCGGCCAAAACTCGATGCCGAGGATTTTGCGCGCGTAAAAGATCAAACGCTACAGACAATTCGACGAGCACAAGTTGACCCAGGCACGATGGCGGACGTCGCCTACCAAATGGTTCTCTACGGTGCTGACAATAGTTTTTCATATCTGAACATTGGCACCGAAGAATCGATCGCTAACCTGACGCTCGAAGATGTGCGCTTGTTTTATACAACACATTATTCGCCGCAGATCGGAGATATCATCGCCGTCGGCGATTTGTCGCAAGAAGACTTGATGGCGAAGCTCGCTGTATTCGAAGACTGGCAGGGGGTGGTCGCACCAAAACCTGAGCTGAAGACGTTTCCAGAGACAGGATCAACGAAGATTTACCTCGTTGATAAACCAGGTGCTGCGCAATCGGAAATTCGAATCGGCAAACGTGCGATGACGTATGACGCGACCGGTGAGTATTACCGTTCTTATCTAATGAACTTCGCACTGGGAGGCGCATTCAATAGTCGGATCAATCTTAACCTGCGCGAGGATAAGGGTTATTCGTACGGTGCGCGTTCAGGATTTTCTGGCAATGAAGAATACGGCTCGTACACTGCACGCGCGGGTGTTCGTACTGATGCCACAGCCGACAGCATCGTCCAGTTTGAAAACGAAATTCGTGCCTATGCGGAGTCGGGTATTTCCGAGACGGAATTGTCATTTACGCGCAAGTCCATCGGCCAAAGAGATGCGCGCGCGTTTGAAACGCCTGGGCAGAAACTCGGTTTCCTGGCGCGAATCCTGGAGTACGACCTGGACGAAAGTTTCGTCGACGAACAGAACGAGATTCTGGCAGCTATCGGCAAGGATGAACTCGACGCGTTGGCCAGAAAACACCTGACCATGGAAGACATGATCATCATTGTTGTCGGGGACAAGTCGGTGATTCTTCCGGACTTGGCCGGGCTCGGCTAT
This sequence comes from Woeseiaceae bacterium, assembly GCA_051007995.1. Classification (GTDB taxonomy): domain Bacteria; phylum Pseudomonadota; class Gammaproteobacteria; order Steroidobacterales; family Woeseiaceae; genus UBA1847. Next base: position 62,710 of record JBPCYB010000039.1, read on the forward strand.
GAAATCGTTGAGATGGACGCGAATGGCATGCCTATCGAGTCTTAAGTCAACGAGCGAGCAATTGCCATGATTTGACACAATTACTCCCCAGGTTCGCCAGTTGGGCTGCGTATAAATAGGCATGACCCAACGATGGAGAGAGAATATGCAGTGTCAGGGTGTCAATTGGCTTGAGTGGAAGACATTTTTCAAGAGGCGGGCAGATCGATCGGTTCCTGCCGCTCATGAAGGCCATGATCACGTCTCTTTGCCTGCGTCGCTCGCGCGGTCACTCGCCATTTTTCAATTGGGCGAGTCCGGTGGTGGCACAATCATTGAGCAGGCTCGCGCAAGCGGGATTGCCGAGATAGATGATGACTATGCCGATGCCATGGCGTTGTTTGTCGCCGAAGAAAACCGTCATGCAGATATTCTCGCCAATTGTGTCGCCGCACAGGGCGGAGAACTTATTCAGGAAAACTGGACGGCAAGGCTGTTTGTAGGCGCTCGTCGACTGATCGGCTTACGATTGAAGGTTATCGTCCTGCTTGCCGCAGAAGTAGTTGGCATTTGTTACTACCACTTGCTGTCGCAGCAAATGCCAGGCTGCCGGACGAAGTCATTGCTTGCTGAGCTCGTGCGTGACGAAACTTCGCATCTATATTTTCACTGTCAATTTCTTCGGACGCAGACGAAGTCCTGGTGGCGGCAACTCCTGTTCAAGATTGTTTGGAGACTAACTATGTTGGCCGCCGCAATCGCTGTAATGATCGATCACCGCACCGCGATTCGCGATATGTCATTGGGCTATTCATCCGTCTGGCAGCGTTGGATGTCGTACAGCCGGCTCGCTGAACAACTGGTGGTAGACTCCAGTATCGATGAGATCGAATTCGAAACAGTCCGATACTGAAGGGTTCCGCAAGCGCCTTTTGCAAATTCGCGCCGAACTCGAAGCAGTTGCCGAAACCAGTAATGCGTCTGCAGAAGTCGTGGAGTTAGATCAGGCCAAGGTTGGTCGACTGTCGCGTATGGATGCGATGCAGGCACAGGCAATGGCGCAGGCGTCCGGGATTCGACGCGATCGTAAGTTGTTGCAGATAGCATCGGCCCTGACCCGTATCGATAATGATGAATTCGGGGTCTGCCGGACATGCGAAGACCCCATCCCGACAAATCGTTTGGAATTCGATCCAACGGTGACGCGATGCGTGGACTGTGCGAGCGCAGCTGAGAGCTGATACGCTTCGTTTGCATTGGTTACGTGAAGGATACTTGTGGACGATATACAGGGTTTGTTTGACCACAATCGGGAATGGGCAGCACGGATAGAAAAAGACGATCCAGGCTTTTTCGGACGCCTCGCGAAGCAACAAGAACCGGATTACCTTTGGATCGGTTGCTCAGATAGCCGTGTTCCCGCGAATCAGATTACCGGCCTTATGCCAGGTGAGTTGTTCGTGCATCGAAACGTCGCAAACGTCGTTCTACAAACTGACCTGAATTGCATGTCTGTCGTCGATTTCGCAATTCGCCAGTTGCGAGTCAAGCATGTCATCGTCTGCGGACATTACGGTTGCGCCGGCGTGCACGCGGCGATGGGTAAGGACACAGTCGGCGCCGTCGACCATTGGTTGAGCGGAATTCGCGACTTGTGGGAGCAGCACAAAGAAGAACTCAGCAAATTGGAAACAACTGCGGCAGGAGCCCGCCTTTGCGAACTCAATGTCCGTCACCAGGTTCGATCGCTATGTCGTACCACAGTAATGAAAGATGCCTGGGGCCGTGGACAGGATATCAATGTTCACGGCTGGATTTACGGCATCGAAGATGGACTGTTACGCAGCCTTGGTGATCCGATATCGTCGCCGACCGAATCTGATTCGACCGATGCGCCTGCTATCTGAGGCAAAGAAAGGACTCCCTGCATCCTGGTATTACGACCCAGAACAGTATTCGCGGGAGCTCAAGGCAGTCTGGTACAGGGATTGGGTCTGTATAGGACGTGTCGAGGACTTGCCACAGCCAGGCGACTATTTGGTCGCGTCTATTGGCACTCAATCGATAATAGTGACGCTTGCGGGGGATCGCGATCTAAAGGCTTTCCACAATACCTGCCGACACCGCGGGTCTGTCTTATGCGCTAACGAGCGCGGTCGATTCCGCAACGAAAGAATTATCTGTCCTTATCACACCTGGATCTACTCGACGACCGGGGAACTCCTGGATACGCCTGGGCGTATCGCGACCGACGATTTCGAAAACTCGAATTACTCGCTTTACTCAGTGCATGTCGATGTTTGGCGTGGCTATATTTTTGTCAATCTTGCCGACGAGCCTGCGACAGGTCTCATTGAATTCCTGGGCGCTGAAATGGATTACTTGAGAAATTGGCCACTGGAAGATATGCGATCGGTTCACCGCGAAGTAATGCCGGTTGCCTGCAACTGGAAAATGTTCTGGGAAAATTACAACGAGTGCTATCACTGTCCGCGAGTGCACCCCGAATTGTGCAAGGTCATGCCCATTTATAAAAAGGCTGTTTTTGATGATGTCGACGTACCGGGTTGGCAGCCCGCGTTCGAAGGAGACTCGGGCATGGCGGGGGTCGGCGAGGGTGCTCGAACATGGGCGGTAAATGGCCAGAGTTCGCTGCCGAATATCGCAGGCCTGACGCAGGAAGAAATCGATATGGGCGTCATATTTTCGTCGGTTCCCGGCAGCATGTACGTTGTTGGTCACCCCGACTACGTGCGAACTGTTCGAATTATTCCGACCGGGCCGGAATCGATCGATTTGGTTGTCGATTGGTTGTTGCCGAATGACTGCGACGCTCAGAACGAAGCGGGCATCAGCGCGATTGTCGAGTTCGTCAAGTTAGTCGTCGAACAGGATGGCAAGGTATGTGAGCTCAATCAAAATGGCGTTCACAGCGACCGGCATGAGGCAGGCGTGCTTGTTCCACAAGAATTCGAGCTCTGGAATTTTCATGAGTGGTTACGTGAAAAACTGGCGGCAGCGGATGCCTGAATATTCGTACCGATTGGCGCGGGCAAATGACATACCGGCAATTATGGAATTGATGCGTGCGTCCATCGCCGAGAACATGAAACCATTTCTTTCTGCTAGCGAGATCGAGGCGGCGAAGGAAACGATGGGTGTTGATCAGACGCTGATCGACGACCAAACTTACTTTCTGATTGAAGCTGTTAAGAATGGCGAAACTGTTCTTGTCGGTTGCGGGGGTTGGGGAAAGCGTAGAACACTTTACGGTGGCGACCACACCTCGGGTCGAGATGATTCATTCAGTGATCCCAGATTTGCTGCGGCTCGAATTCGTGCGATGTATACGCATCCCGACTGGGTTCGGCAAGGTGTCGGCACCTTCCTACTCGATATCGGTGAACAAGCGGCCCGGGATGCGGGATTCAAGACCATTGAACTTGGTTCAACGATACCGGGCGAGCCATTTTATCTTGCTCGCGACTATGTAGAAGTCAGTCGTGAAGTTCGTGTCGGCGCGAATGGGGCAGAGAATCTGGTCATTAAGATGGTCAAAAACCTCTAGCTCTCAGGAAGCCAAATCTGATTTAATAACTTATGGATATGTTACGAGTCATTGGTCAACTTGCAATCGTGTTGGCGATTTGCGTACTTTCCTCAGCGACGATACATGCTGATGAGTCGTACAACATTGAGATTGTCCTGCCCGACCGGGTAGATCCCTTCATTCTGGGGCAAACGACTGTAAAAGATCTTCGCAAGCAGCTAGGACGAGAGACGGACCGCGAAAAAGACAAGTCGGGCACCAACTACATATATCCAGGTATGAAATTCTACGTCGCGAAGAAGCAGGATGCGATTTCCTCAATCCATTTGAGCGGCACTTTTGAAACCGACGGAGCTGTGGTGCTCAAAGACGGGATGCCGGCACTTGAAGCTCGGCGAATGATGGCCGAAATGTATGGGCGTCCATTGGATGCAGCGCAGTTATCTGGTCGAGGGTCGCCCTTGTCGCAAGGGAGTTTTAGTTGGATATTCTCAAGCGAAGCTCCAGTTAACTCAGTAACATTGCACTTTGCAGACGGCGTGATTGATGGCTTGAGTATCGCGGGTGAATCCCAGATACCAGAGACTGAATTACAGTTCTTCCTGAGAAATCTCGCTGCACGAAGAGGTCTTGCAAGTGCATGGCCTGCGAAATTGGCGGGTACCTTTTGGCGAACGGTCGAAGCAAAGCCGGTTCGCGCGCATGGACAAAGGCGTAGCCATCATGACTACGCTGCGAGTGGCGGCGAGTTCATCTATCTCCGCGAGGACGGTAATTGCACAATATTTGAGATCGACCGGTCGAATCCGAAGTATGCAATGAACCAGGAATGCGATCGATGGTTTGTCGAGGGAGACGAAATCGCGGTTGTGACGAAGGGTGATCGCTATGTCTTCTCCGCGTCGCTCGAGTCCGACGGTTCTTTGGCAGGGTATGGGTTTGGCCCAGTCGGAGTCTCTACCTATGCCTGGCGTGCTACGCCAGCTGATCCGCTTGCCTATGCTGCGGTGCTCGGAATAGAGGACCCGAATGCTCGACCAGCGATCGCACACACTCAACAATCGTTGGCGAGTTACGAACTCGGCAGCCTAAGTTGGGAAGACTTCGTCGCTGATCGTTGGTTCGAATCGCCAGCGGTTTTTGGAAGGCCTGGTGTGTTGGGTGTTGCGGGGCAAGTAGGGAGTAAGATCCACGTAGATTTCGGAAAAGTCACGAAGCAATCGACGACAAAAGTGAATACGAACAGTGATTCATACAAGATGTCGCTCGCCTATTTGAATTCAGGTATGTCCGTGAACCACGTAGCGGGTTATTACGACTCTACCGAGTATATTCTCAAGAGTGCGAACGCCCGTTCTCAATTTGCAAAAATTGATGCAAAAAATTACGTCGAAGTTATTTGTACACTTGTGTTCGAACAGCAAACCCTAAATGAAAATTCATGTGCTGCCAATTGACTCAAAGATCGCTTTGCTGATCTGGATATCCTGCACTGCAACACCAGTTAAGTCAGCTATTGTCAATTGCTCATCGGATGTTCTCGTTTCTGACGTGCCCGCAATAACATCGCCGAGTTCCACAATCTGGTTTTCCTGAATCACTGCGTTCTTGAGCGCATGATGTATTTCACCGCGTGTTAAGCACTGCGAGATGCTGTCTGCGACGATCAGATCAGCGGATTTCATGAATTCGAGATCAAGCTCCTGCTTCTCTGCCGTGTCAGAGCCCACAGCAGTGATGTGCAATCCGTGGTCCAGACTGTCTCGCCACTCAAGTATCGGCTCGAAGGCAGGTGTCGTTGTTACGACAAGATTGCAGTCGCGCAGCAAGTCTGCGGCATCGAATGTAAATTTGACGGAAAAGCCGTGAGCGGACATGTCTTTGCAATACGCATCCAATTTTTGTTGATCACGACCGCATACGATCACGTCGCGACAGCTTGTGACTGTCGCCAGGTATTGCAGCTGTAGTCGCGCCTGAATGCCGGTGCCAATTATGCCAATACGCGTTAGCTTCGACGGTGCCAGGTATTTTGCAGCTATGGCACCGGCGACAGCGGTACGAACATCGGTCAGGTGGCCTTCATCCAGAAGGGCTGCACACAATTCGCCGTTTTTTTGATTGAACAGCAGCATCAAGCCATTGCTCGATGGCAGTCCCATCGCAGGATTGTTGTAAAAGCCTGATGCGATCTTGATGACGTAATAGTCATCGCCACTCAGGTAGCCGTATTTGATATGCACATCGCCGGGTGGATCCTGCATGACGAGTTCGCCGACTGGGGGTACTACAGCTTTACCTTTGCTGTACGCGACAAAGCCGGCTTCAATTTCGTGCATCAGATCAACGGTCGGTAATGCCTCCTTGATCTGTTCCAGCGTCAGAATTTTCAAAGAGCTGATTCCAATACTCGTTGAATTCGGGCGAACGCATCATCGAGCACAGCTTTTTCCTGTCCGAACGCAATCCGCAAGTGGTGGTCCATGCCAAACGAATCACCAGCGCCGACGAAGACGCTGGCTTCGCGACACAGCTTTTCCATTAGGACGGTTGAATTGATGTCCAGGTTGTAACGGATAAACGAAACTGCTGATGCTTCGGGTGGTGTATAGGTGAACAGTCCTTCCTGCCCGTCCATCCATTCCTGCAACACCGGAAATCCGCCGCGAATATATTCGCGCGCTCTTTTCATGAGGCGAGGGCGCACTGCCGGAGAAAGCGCGTAGCCGGCAAGACTGTTACTGAGCATGCTTGCGGTGATAGTCGTGTACTCGTGACGTCGCCAGAGATCTTCGATGGTGTCTGCCGGGCCGACCACCCAGCCAACGCGAAGACCGGGCAGACCATAAGCTTTGCTCATACTGCCGACAGCCAGGACCTTGTCATAGCGCCCGTAGAAGGAAGGCGTCTCGTCCTCTCTGATGCGCTCAGCGCCACGATATACTTCGTCAGCGAGTATCCAGGCGCCGACCTGATCGGCGGCCGCAACCACCGCGTCCATTTCCTCCTCAGTCAGAATGTGTCCGGTCGGGTTGTTCGGATTTACGATGGCAATTACTCGGGTTTTGTCAGTGATACTTTGATTCAGGTCATCGATATCGAGCGCCCATGCATTGTCGGGCTGCAGATGGAAGGGGCGCACTGTGTGCCCCTGATTGAGTGCAAGTCCCCACGCCTGTTTGTAGGTGGGCGACATGCAGGCCATCTCATCGCCTGGCTGCATGACGGTTTGCATGATGATGTTGTTGGCTTCAGCCGCGCCGACCGTAACCAGTACGTTTTCGATAGCCGCACCGTCGTATAACGCGGCGATGTTCGCGCGCAATTCGGGCTCACCGTTGACGTGCGGATAATTGATCTCACTCGCCATGAGCTCGCCAAGTTTGTCCGTATCCCCATCCAGGAGATCCTCCAGGCGGATAGGATGTACGCCACTTTCGGTGAGGTTTATATCAACTTTCTGTTCCCAGACAGACTGAATGTATTCCAGATCGAAATTCGTAAACGACATTGAAAATCCCTGTGTACCTACGTAGCTGTGGCGTCGATAGTGACCTATGAACATGCCTGATGTCACGCGCTTGACGCTGATTGGAAAGAGGGACTATTGTCATTTTTCGGCTTAGCGAACCCATAGAGGCGATTTTTGTCAAAGCTTGGGGAGGCTGGCACGACTGGAAGTGACTTAGAGTCGAATTAGAATGTTTGAGCGGGCAAATCACATCATCCTGATTGCACTGGTATTGGTCGCAGGCTGTGCTGCGAGACAATCTCTCGAGGAGCTCGAAGACGAAGCTATGCAGACTGGTGAGTGGGACGCAGTTGAAAGACGTGAAGAAGTCGTGAAAAAGAGTCTTGAGTCCAGAGGTCCAGGTTGTCCACCACGACACACGAAACACTGTGTCGAGGAGCAGTCGGGCATTCAATGTTATTGTTTAGCTGAACCCGAGGAACATTTATGACCCGACATCACGTTGCAGTTTTCATTATTTGCTTTTTTTCATTCACTGTTCAGGCCGATGAGTTTATCGGCGGCAACTTCATGCTAAAGGCGTTGCTTGATGAGCCCAAACGCTATTGTCTTGACCTCGAAGGCTACGCCAGCACGACAGATACCACTGCGCCGCCAATTGTTCATTCGTGCAAAGAGGGTTGGTGGCGAGATGGCACCTACAAGGTAGATTATCCGCAGCCCGGGCACATATATTTGCCGGATTACGACTTGTGCCTCGAAGTGGTCCGTCTGGAGCCTGGAACGCCGCTAAAGCTCAATACCTGTTCCGATCACCAGTTACAACGTTTCATCTTCCGCGACGATCAAAAAGTGGAAATCACGTCGGACTCGGCTGACAAACTATGCCTGGCAATTGGTGATGAAAGTCGCAGGACCGGTGCAAATCTTCGTCGCGAAACTCTAATGGTCAGTTGTGACGAGGCTGATGAGAAAACGACACAATGGATCCTGCCGCGTGAAGGCGCCGAGTATCCGGCCATCGACCACGAGCCGGCCGTCGCAGCGGATAGACCAGCAGGTGCCCGACGTGGCCCCAGAGCAGGACGGCCCGTCAATTTGTACGTTGGTGCCTGTTCTCCTTGTCATGGCGCAAGCGGTGAAGGCTACGCAGGTGAGCATTCGCCCAAAATCAGTGGTCAGGAGGACTGGTACTTGGCACGTCAACTGGCGAATTTTGCGAACGACATACGCGGGGCGCACGATAGTGAACGGTGGGCCAAGCAGATGAATTTTCATGTCAAAGACTTCACGCAAACCCAGCTGGATAGTTTCGTGAATTACGTCGGAACTCTCGAAGATGTTCCGGCCGAGACAAGCATTGAGGCGGATTCGTCTCGTGGCGCAGAGTTATACGTTCAATTTTGCCTCACGTGCCATGCTGCGAACGGTATGGGCAACCAGGAATTGAACTCTCCACGACTGGCTGGAATGACGGATTGGTACATGGTCACGCAGATGCAAAAGTTTCGTACTGGCCTGCGAGGAGCTCATCCTGACGATACCTACGGCATTCAAATGGCGCCCTTCGCAAAGGCGTTACCCGATAACCAGGCCGTGCTTGACGTCGTTGCCTATATCAACACGTTGTCAACCGAATAGATTTGTCATCGATGCAGTCCGTCCTTGCTGTGTTCTTACTTTCGATCGGTATGCTACTCATAAGTGAGCAGGCGCTTTCGGCAGAACAGCGAACCTGCGATTCACAGATCGGTCAAGTGTTCGAATATCGCGTTGCGACCAAGAGTATTGAAGGGGCCCCTCTGGCAATTCAACAAACTGATTGCAAGGGCCTATTCAGTATTGGGCCTGTTGCGGATTATACCTTCCTGGATTTCGCCACCTGGTCAGGGAGTTGTATTCCATTTTTGTTCGAAGTGGAGTCAATCGAAAGCTATGTTGAGGCGATGGGTGCTGGTAAAACCAGCGAGGAAATTTACTACATCGCAACGCTCTGTCGGGAAGAGAAGTTTCAGTTTCGATATTTTGAGCACAAGAACGATGCGTGGTCGGAAATTGCTCCATCGGCCTTTCCAAAAGACAGGGCATTGGAAAATCTTTGGGACTGGATGGGGGGCGGCATCAAGTACACGAGAGACACGCCAAAGCACGTTCAGGATGGCCTAAAGGATAGCGACGAGTATTTTGTTCGAGCACGAGCGACGGTTAAGCCTGACGTGTACTTGTTCTATACAGGCCTGACTGCCCGCATGTGGGCACATCTCGAATCAGGCGTGGATTTCTGGGCGTTTGATGAGCACTTCACAGACGATGAGGCGAGGCAGCATGCCGTAGCGTACGCCGAAAAGTATTCCATCGATTAGTGCAGGCCAGGCGTGATTATTGTGTGAGCTAAGTCCTTGACTCAGATGGACTATCTACTAGAGTCGCCAAATATTGATTAATTGCCATTAGTGCTGGGCCGCTGCAGTGGAGATTGCTATGTTTTGGATCGACAGAACCTCTGAAACCGACAACGTTATTGTAATCGATGATTCGACGATTCTTATTGGGTCGTGTGATGAAGAGTCATATGACTCGGTCGATCAGCAATTCAAAGCAAATAAAACGCCGATGGAAGTTCTTGGTTCAGACGACTTGTCGTCAATTCCATACGCTCAGATTCAACGTATCGTTAGTCGCAGCACTGACAATGACGTCGGCGTCAGCTACAAGGCCAAGAAAGAAATCGAGCAAAAAGATTTGTACTTTGGTGACGTCGAAGCGAAGCAGGAATTTGTGACCGCTCTCGATCGTATGCTGCCTGATCATCTTGTCAAAGCCGAATTTAAGCAATCGGCCATCGCAGCCGCGTTCAATCCAATGATCAGCCTTGCTCTCAGTTTGTTCGCGGTCTATCTGTTCATGAACAAATTTAGATGGGTAGCGATTATCGTTGGTGGTCTGTGGGCGCTGGTAAGTCTCTATATGCTCGTCTCACGCATAAAATCACCACCGGTTGTTACCCGTTGGACGATTGGCGGACGATACGTCCGAAAGGTATGGGGTGGAATCAAGACAGCGGTTTCATACGTGATCCTGGCAGCTGCGATCGCTGTGGGTTACGACGCTTTGCCTGATGCGTATGGCCCAAAGAGCCTGTACGAACAAATGGAATATGAAACGTTGAGCCCGACGTCTGTGCAAACGCTGCTGGACCGCGGTGCTGACATCAATTACCAGGACGAATATGGCGACACGGCCTTGTCACTTGCGCTGGATTGGGGTGAGTACGACATCGCCGAAGCACTGATAGAGGCGGGCGCTGATCTCAGTCTAAAGAGTAGCTACGAAATGACGCCCATCGAATATGCGGTCTCCTATGACGTCGACATGAATGTCATTGAGGCCATGTTGCGCAATGGCGCTTCTTTGGACTTCGAAGTCGACGGCATGACACCGATGGAGTACGCCAAAGAATATGAGAACGTCGAACTCGTAACGCTGCTGGCAGAACGCGGCGGGCGCTAGAATGATTGATAGTGGGTTAATTGATTATCTTTTATATTCATTAAGTTATGGATAGTATTTAATCTAATTTATCGAATAAAGAATGCCCAAAGGATCTGACAAGAAACTGCTACGTGCAGTTCTGGAACCAAGAAAGCAGGGCGCTTTAAAACAGATCGCCGACGCGTGTGCCGCGGGCGCGGATCCAAACAGGATTTGCCCGGAAACCAGTACGTCGAATGGCTATGTACGCGGCGGCAGCACGCTGCTCACGCAAGCCATTAGCGATTGGTCGTCCAAAGCGGTAGCGAAGCTCTTGGAATGCGGTGCGGACCCGAATTTGGTGGATCGCAATGGCTGGACACCGTGGATGGCAAGCACCCTCGTTGATGAGTCCAAGAGAGACAGGATTCAAAAGTCTCTGACTGAGTACGGCGCAAGTACAGACGGGGAGCATATCGGCCGTTTGGCCCGTGCGATCGCCGACGGCGATGTCGATCAAGCAACGAAACTCACCGAAACGGACCAGGACCTGCAGGTCTTGTCCAGTTTTCGCGTGGACCTTGTCGGCCATCAGATCAGCACTGACAATCCGAAAATGCTGGAATTCTTGCTGCAACGTGGCATGACGCCTAGCTCGACCAATCGGACGAATGCGGTTCGATTTTCTAAATTCGAAGCAGTGGACGTGCTGTTGCGTTACGGGATGGCGCCTGAAGATCCTGAGGGTAATGAGACACCGCTCATGACTGCTGCTGCATTGGGTGACATCAAGGTTGTGCAACGTCTGGTCGAGGCGGGCGCGGATGTCAATCGAAGCGCTGACGGTAACAGCGAGTGGACGGCTTCGTTCTACGCGCGCAAAGCAGGTCACACCGAGGTCGCCGAATGGCTAACCGCGCGTATGAATGAAGAACTACTTTCCGAGCAAGACCAGGCCATGGCCGGCCGAAATCCCAAGTATCGGTCACTTTATGAACATGCAACGGCGAGCGAGGAGATGTCGACCGACGAAATTGTCGCATCGCTTACTCAATGGGACGAGAAGTACGGCGTTACAGTCCTTGATGCAGAGGATGACAGGGTAGTATTTAGTCTGTCGTCGTTGCCTGAGAATATTGATGCGTTCCTGGATGAGGTCATTGCCATATGTCCGGACGCGTCGGAGCATAAGGGTGCATTGCAAGAAGAACTGAAGAAGAACAGGGCCGTCGGTTTGTGGTGGGACTAGGCAACGTGCAATTGCTACGTGCTTCTCTCCGCAGCTGCTCGTATGTCAGCCAGATCTTCTTGCAGAAATTTCTTCATCGTCCCTTTGAACAAAAAACCCATGACTGACATGAGCTTTGCCCCGATCGTAACCGGTCGCGACGAAAACACCATTGTGATTGCAATTTTCCCGTTCGAATCGTCGAGACTGATGCGAGTCTTATAAATCGCACCGTGACTCTCTGCCCTGGTCTCGTACCAGTGAAATTCTTCAACACCAGTAATCCACATTGTTTCTACAGCTTCCTTACCGAAAAGAACACGTGTCTCACGCCATTTGAGACCCATAAAACCGCTTTCCGGCCGATCAATCACCTCAATACTGACAATGCCGGAAATCGTATCAACCCACGAGTCGACGTCAGTAACGATGCTCCAAATTCGCTCACGCGGCGCGTTAATTTCTTCAGAGACTGTAACCTTCATGGTGGCGAACCTCCGCGATTGGTTGTTTTGTCGGTGTGTGGAACCGTCTATGATATTACACCATGAAACTAATCGAAATCTGGCGGTACCCGGTCAAGTCCATGTTGGGCGAGGAGTTGCAACAAGCAAACGTCACTCCTAATGGGCTCGAAGGAGACAGACAGTGGGCTGTCATCGATGCCAAATCGCGCGTGTCGTTAAGCGCAAAGCGCTACGCCGAATTGTTGCGTTGTCGAGCAAGGACGAGTGATGGCAACGTAATAATCACGCTGCCGAATGGTGATGAGTATCCGGTCGACTCTGTCGAGGCTTGGCGTGAACTTTCAGAATTTCTCGAGCGAGATGTCGAAATGTGTTCGGCCGATGCTGCCGAGACGATCCAGCACGAATTCCCGACCGCTGTTACGGAGGGTGGCGGGGACCCATTCTTGTACGAACCGGGAACCAAAGCGTTTGTTGATTGTGCGCCTTTGCATTTGCTAACAACGGCTACGTTGGCCGAGTTACGGCGTTTGCAGCCGAGTTCGGTATTTCACCGAGCCCGATTTCGGCCGAACTTTCTGGTCGAGACTGATGAATCTGGTTTCCTTGAAAACAGCTGGGTAAACAATGACGTGACCCTGGGTTCCTTACAATGTCGCGTGATCGACCATACACAACGTTGCGTCATGACTACACGAGCACAAGACGACCTTCCGCGTGACATCGAAGTCATTCGCACGATATTGAAAAACAACGCAGGAAATGTGGGTGTTGCTCTGCGATCATCGGGTACAGGGTCGCTTAGCATTGGCGCCGAGGTATCAGTTCAGATTAAGCGCACCACAAGTTCCATGGGAGATTCGGCATGATGACACCGATGGCTACTGCGGCAATCGCGATCGTTTCAGTGGCGATGTATCAAGTCTGTATGCGAATGATCCCGACGGGATTGAATCCGATAGGCGCCCTCGTGATTTTCTATGCCACGGCACTTGTTTTTACGCTAGTCGTTGCCAAATTTGTGCCGGTCGACGCGCCAAGCTGGTCGCTTGCAGAATTTTCCTGGGTGGCCGTTTTTGTAGGTATTGCGATTGTCGGCATCGAACTTGGATTCTTACTGATGTATCGGACTGGTTGGCACCTATCGGCGGCACCGATCGTGGTTATGGGCGGAGCAGCAGCACTACTGGCGCCGATCGCGATTCTCGTATTTCGACAGCCAATGACGCTGCGGTATGTGCTCGGAATTGCGTTATGCCTTGTCGGTGTTTACTTGTTATCCCCACCTGCGAAATAACGTGCGAACACGCAGGGACCGCCAAAATTATTGAGTGTTCGCAACAAAGTGCTGACCGAACGGTCAGTTTTCAATTGAATTCTTTCTTTTCCTGATCTGGCATCACGCTGTAAGCTGGCCGCTCAGTCGCTATCACTTTGGGGAAGGTGAAGAATGAAGAACTTAATAGAAAGTGTTACTGAAATGTTGGGGCCGTTGGGGTCAAGCGCATTGGGCCATGCGCTTATCGGTCTGGCCATACTCATCATTGGTTTGTTCATCGTTAAGATCCTGGTTGGTTTTCTGTCCAGAATGATGGCGAACGTCAAGATTTTAAAACAAGGAACAGATGATGGCGACGAGGTTGATCTAACAGTTCCGATCGCATCGTTAGTAAGAGCAATTCTGACGATTTTCGTGCTCATGGCAGTTCTGCAGCACTTTGGCTTAACCGACGTTCTGTCGCCATTGCAGGCTATGGTGCAGGAGTTCACAACGGCGTTGCCGAATATAATTGGCGCGGGCGTTATTGGCTATGCCGGTTGGGTCATTGCGAAAATGGTCTCTTCAGTCGTTGGAATGGGTCTCGCCAAGGTAGACGCGCAGATTGAGGAGCGCACGGGTAATTCTGAGATCAAAGTTTCAAAATTCGGTAGCGCATTCATCTTCGCGGCAGTTCTTCTACCAATTGCAGTCTCGGCTTTAGGCGTTCTGAATATTCCGACGATATCGGAGCCGGCGTCCGCAATGATTGAGAAGCTCATGGCCGCCGTACCGAGCATTATTGGTGCTGCAATTATCCTCTTGGTCGCTTACCTCGTCGCAAAGTTCGTCGTATACATACTATCGAGTTTGCTCGATGGCATGAATTTCGACAGCATTGCTGAGAAGCTTGGCGCCGAGCGTCTCTTCTCAGAATCGTTTACGCCAACGCGGCTCGTTGGTTTTACGGTGATGTTCTTTGCGATGCTCGCGGCCGCAACGGCTGCCGTCAATGTACTTGGCATCGATGTTATCTCTGAGATATTCGCACGCGTACTCGACTTCGGTGGTGGCATTATCGTTGGTGGCTTGATCTTAATCATTGGTAACTTCTTAAGCGCGCTTGCCTATGAAAAGGTATCTGCCGGTGGTTCGACCGGTCTGGCGAACATCGCAAGAATCGCCATCCTTGGCTTGGTGCTTGCGATGGGATTGCGCTCAATGGGTCTAGCCGACAACATCGTCAATATGGCGTTTGGCTTTACATTGGGTAGTGTCGCAGTCGCGGGAGCGATCGCGTTCGGCGTTGGCGGCGTAGAAGCTGCCCGGTCGTTGTCTAAAGATTGGGCAGCGCGCATGCGTAAGAGTTAAGCGATGTGGCCCGCGCTGTCAGGCGACAGCGTGGGCTGCGACAACCTCGCTCGCCCGTTTTGTTGCACCCGTCTGGTTGGTTATGGCCAGATATGGCGATCTATTAGTTCGCACGCGATGACGCTAGCACCGTTGGGGGATTCAGTCTAAGTTTGGGCGCCGATCAGGGAATCGTGTTCAAGCTTAGAGAGGGTCTATGACGAAAAAGTGTTTCGTAATTCTTTCCGTTGTCGTTTTTGTATTAACAGCGTGCAGTACCGAATCGCCTGAGATTGCTGGCACAGTTATCGTCAATGCGCGAGTGATCGACGGTAGTGGTGGTCCCTCGCAGAACGTAAACGTGCGCGTTGTTGAAGATCGAATTGCAAACATCGGCAACTTCGAACCGTTAGCGGACGATATCGTCGTCGATGCAGGTGGTTCGGTGCTGGCTCCTGGTTTCGTCGATGTGCACAGTCACCATGACCGTGGAATTTTCGAGACGCCGGACGCACTCGCTGCGGTGAATCAAGGAATCACAACGATCGTTGCTGGTTCCGACGGCGAACAAAACATTCCTTTGGCGGACTTCTTTGCCAAATTCGATTCATTGCCGGCGGCTGTCAACGTAGCCTCTTATGCAGGACACGGGACGATTCGAAGTCAGGTGATGGGGGACGACTATCAACGTCATGCCACGGCGGAAGAGATGGCTGACATGGTCGAACTGTTGCGTACTGAGATGGAAGCGGGTGCATTGGGGTTATCGACGGGGCTTGAGTACGACCCGGGGTCGTTTTCCACAACCGAAGAATTAGTTGAGCTTGCCCAAGAGGCTGCGCGTCATGGCGGGCGCTATATCAGCCACATACGTAGTGAGGATCAGTACTTTTGGGAAGCAATTGACGAAATTATTCAAATCGGTCGCGGCGCGCATCTACCTGTTCAGGTGACCCACATAAAACTGGCCATGAACCGATCGTGGGGTCAAGTTGAGCGACTGAAAAAGATAATGGATGATGCTCGTGCATCAGGCGTGGAAATCACCGCAGACATCTACCCGTATCGAGCCTGGAACACGTCATTTGATTGGCTGATCACCGTGTTTCCCGATCGTGATCTGAATCGCCGGGAAGGCGCAGAGTATATTCTCAGTGAGATGATCTCTGCCGAGAACATTATTCTTGCAAGTTATTTGCCGGAGCCGGCATATAACGGAATGACCGTCGCCGAAATCGCCACGATTCGTGAAACTGACCCGGTGTCGACGCTGATAGACTTATTGAAAGCAGAGCAGGCGATGGATAGTGAACATTCGTCATCACAGATGCTGGGCGTCGCCATGAATGAGTCCGATATTGAACAAATGATGGCATGGCCGCATACCGTCATTGGCAGCGATGGCGAACTCGCCGGTGTTCATCCACGTGGCTACGGAGCATTTGCCCGCTTTCTCGGTCATTACATACGTGAGCGTGAGGTGATGAGTTTGGAAGAAGGAGTACGGAGGATGACGTCGCAATCTGCCCAACAGGTCGGCATAGCAGAGCGCGGTTTGATTGAGGAGGGTCACTTCGCGGATCTCGTATTGTTCGACCCTGATACCGTCATTGACCGCTCGACGCCTGCGGCGCCACATGTACCGTCGATAGGCATCGAAAAGGTCTGGGTTAACGGGCAGCTAGTCAATGACAACGGCGCGATGACGGGCAACCGACCGGGCAAAGTTGTTCGCCGACGACCGGATGCATAATTCCTGGCAACAAAAACTCGATGCCGGCGAAATTGTACTTATAGATGGCGCGAACGGAACGGAATTGCAACGACGCGGCGTCCCGATGGACAAGACGGCGTGGTGTGGGGCGGCTGTTCTCAGTCATCCGGATGCTGTGCGTGAGACGCACGAGGACTACATTCGTGCTGGCGCTTCGGTCATCATCACGAATACCTTTGGATCGACGCGGCAAATGCTGGAACCTGCGGGCTTCGGTCACAAGGTTGAGGCTGTCCACCGCGACGCGGTGAGCCTAGCCCGCGAAGCGCGCGACAATGTCGGCGCAGAGGGCGTGGCTTTAGCGGGTTCGATATCGACAGAGCCGCCGGGCTTTGATCGCGACGCATTTCTTGCACCGGAGAAAGAACAAGAGGCATACCAGGAAGCCGCAGGTCTCTTGGCGGAGGAAGGCGTCGATTTGATCGCGTTGGAGATGATCGTTGATACGACGCACGCGACGCTTGCGATGCAAGCAGCGACGGATACCGGTCTTCCCGTGTGGTTGGGTGTTGCGTGCAAGAAAAGGGACGATGGCAAGATTGTGAGCTTCGACTGCCCAGACCACGAGTTTGTCGAAATGCTCGACGCGCTAATCCCACTGGGGCCGAGCGTGGTTAACATCATGCACAGCGAGATAAACGCCATACCGGAAGCGATAGAACTCGTTCGGCAACGTTGGTCGGGGCCAATCGGTGTGTATCCAGAATCAGGTTACTTCACGAAGCCGCATTGGAATTTCGTCGACGTAATTCCGCCTGAAGAAATGGCCAGGCAGGCTGAGGCTTGGGTCAAGGCAGGCGTGCGCTTGCTTGGCGGATGTTGCGGTACTGGGCCCGAACACATAAGAGCATTAAGTTCGGCAATGTCGCAGCTAAACGCTGCGACTTGCGCGCAGGCTGAATCCGCATGCTAATTGGTCTGTTGATGATCGTAGCACCAGCGGCCGTATTCGTTCTTTCAATTCCGCTGACAAGTCGATTCAAACCTATGCTGCGCAAGGTATATCTAATCGTAGCCGGAGTCGTTGTGTTTTTGGGCAGCGGAGTCTCTATCTATCTGGCGTCATATACCGGTGACCAAGGTGGTATCGCAGCCTATTTCTTTCAAATATTGGTGATATTTGTCTACGCGGCTTTTTCGGTAGCACTCGCTATCTTGAACTGGATCTTGCCTGACAAGTAGCAGGTCCGAATAAGAATGTTCTGGTGAAATGTCGCCAACCTAGTGCCTTTGCTAAAATAGCGAAAGACTGCGACTTATTCGAAACTGAGAGTTGTGATGAGCAAGAAATCTAGCGATTATTGGTCGGGCTGGCAGGTGGGATTCTACAACGGAATTTTCCTGGCCGTTATTCTTATGACGGCGGTGCGCTACTTCGGCGTATTCAACTAGTGATCCAGGCGGAAAATCCGGAGGCAGACATGGCGCGTGCAATGCTCGTGGTATTCGCGGCAATCATTGCCACGTTGGCGACTTCTTTTGTTCAGGCAGACAATCTGGATATTAGAGAGTGGGAAGTACCGTATGAACACACCGTGCCGCGCGATCCGTTCGCGGAAAGTGCGACGTCCGTCTGGTTCGTCGGCCAGAGTGGCGGATATCTCGCCAACCTTGATACAGAGACGGGCGAGTTCACCCGAGTTCCACTGAAGAAAGGTTCAGGACCGCATAATCTAATCGTCGGATCGGATGGCATTGTCTGGTATGCCGGAAACCTGAATCGCTTGATCGGCCGGTACGATCCGGATACTCAACAAATTGAAGAGATCATGATGCCGGAAGAAGCGGCTCGCGATCCGCATACACTTATATTCGATGAGGCCGAAAATCACATCTGGTTCACTGTGCAACACGGCAACATGATAGGTCGTCTCAACATTGAATCACGCAAGGTCGATCTCATTCGCTCGCGAACAGCGAGGTCACGTCCATACGGTATCAAGCTGGCACCAGACGGCTCGGTGTGGGTGGTGCTGTTTGGAACCAACAAACTCGCACATATCGACCCACGCACGCTTGATCTCGAGG
>JBPCYB010000040.1:0-9482 GCA_051007995.1 Woeseiaceae bacterium
TCAACGCCCCACTCCGGATCCAACGAGATGGGAATTAGTTCTGGGTCGCCCTGCACATGACCGAAATAAACCGAACCGGCAGGTCGATCAACTCGTCCGGCCCATGCGTTACATCGGCGTCAAAAAATAGCGAGTCGCCTGGCTGCAGTGGATACGTTGAACTGCCGTGCCGGTAGACCATCTCGCCTGACAACATGTGAATGAACTCAATGCCGGCATGCTGAAACAGGGGAAAAACCTCTGAGTGTTCTTCGAGGGTGATTAAATACGGTTCCATTGAGACGTCGCCATGCAGGCTGTGTCCGAGCAGCTGATATTGATGTCCGGCACGGGTACCACGGCGTTCAATAGCCAAGCCTTCACCGGCTGGCACGTACACCGCATCGCGCTGCTCTTCAAATGCACGAAACAGTGCCGTTACCGGAACGTTAAGCGCGCCCGACAATGCGCTCAAAGTCGCAAGCGACGGCGACGTGTTGCCATTTTCGATTCTCGACACCATGCCCTGCGACAGACCCGAAGTCTTACAGAGGTCAGCAACACTCATGTCGATTTGTTTGCGGAAATGCCGGACCTGGCGTCCGATCGCCTGTTCAAGCGTGTTATCTACAGGTTCGGTATGGGCTGGATCATCCAGTCGAGCGCCGGCCACTTTCGAAGCCTGAGTCACGAGCCGAACCAAGAAATATTCATGTCAGTAATATACCTTTACTAACAGTCATTGTCTAACGTAGACTAGCCGTCTGTCCGAAAGCCATTTGGTGGTCCTATTCAGTGTGTGGAATCGTCGGAATTTATTATAAAAACAAGGCCTTATCTGGCGAGCTGGGGTCATCGCTCGCGGCCATGCTGGTGGAAATGAGCGATCGCGGCCCGGACAGTGCGGGCGTGGCCATTTATCGCGAGCCTGACGACGAATCGACCCTCAAACTCAGTCTGTTTGCACCTTCAGCGTATGACTGGAATGCACTAAGCGCAGAATTGGGACAGGCGATCGGCGCGCCCGTCAGCCACACCGTGCACGCGACGCACGCGTTGTTCGTCGTGCCCGACAATGGATTCGATCTCGGGGCATGGCTGAGTGAACAGCATCCCGACGTGAATGTGATGAGCGCGGGACACGCCATCGAGATCTACAAGGAAAAAGGACTGCCGCAAGAATTTGCGGAGCAATTCGCGCTCAAGGATTTCACGGGCAGTCACGCGCTCGGCCATACACGCATGGCGACCGAAAGTGCCGTGACGACTGAACACTCACATCCCTTTTCGACCGGTATGGATCTTTGCCTTGTGCACAATGGCTCGTTATCCAACCACAACCGTCTGCGAGCTAACCTGCGCGATGAAGGTGTGGAGATCCGCACCGACAATGACAGTGAAGTCGCGGCGGGTTACCTGATGTGGCGGCTGCGCGAAGGCGATACGCTCGAAACGGCATTGCACAATGCGCTGCGCGACCTCGACGGTTTTTACACACTCGCCATCGGTACACGCGACGGCTTTGCCGTGCTGCGTGATCCAATCGCGTGCAAGCCCGCGGTGCTGGCGGAAACCGATGACTGGGTCGCCATGGCATCCGAGTTCCGCGCCATCGCACAACTCGACGGCGTCGAACATGCCAACATTTGGGAGCCCACACCTGCGACGGTCTACACGTGGGGCGGCCAATGAAGCAATTTGATTTGCAGACCGACACGCTGCGGGAATTGAATTCGTATCTGCACGGCACAACCGACGCAGAAATCGCCGTCAGCAATCCGGGCGGACGACACAATGTTGCTGCCGGCCTGGACGGTGACATGCAGGTCAGCATCGACGGCCATGTCGGCTATTACTGTGGCGGTATGAACAAGCACGCCCAAATCACGGTTGCAGGCAATGCCGGGCCCGGTGTCGCCGAGAACATGATGTCAGGAACGATTCGAATTAAAGGCAATGCGTCGCAATATGCGGGCGCATCCGGCCATGGCGGCACTCTTATTATTGAGGGCGATGCCAGTTCGCGCTGCGGCATCTCGATGAAGGGCATCGATATCGTGGTTGCCGGCGACGTCGGGCACATGAGTGGGTTCATGGCGCAGGCGGGCCATCTCGTGGTGTGCGGTAACGCCGGCCACCATCTTGGTGATTCCCTATACGAGGCTGTGATTTTCGTGCGTGGTACCGTCGGCGAACTTGGTGCCGATTGCATCGAAAAGGAGATGACGGACGAACATCGCGCAACGCTTGCAAATCTGCTTGCCGACAGCCAGCTCGATTACTCGGTTGATGAGTTTCGCCGCTATGGGTCTGCACGCAAGTTGTACCACTTCGACATTGATCACGCTGATGCTTACTAAGGAAGAAAAACGAAATGTCCGACCCTAAGTCGCTACGTGAATCTGCGACATTTCCGGCCGAGGTTCTGGCCGAAATTCATCGTGCAGCCGATCAAGGCATTTATGATATTCGCGGCTTCGGCACCAAACGAAAGGTTCCGAGCTTCGATGACCTCTTGTTTCTGGGAGCGTCAATGTCGCGCTATCCGCTCGAAGGCTACCGTGAAAAATGTGCAACCAATGTCACACTCGGAACGCGCTTTGCGAAGAACCCGATCGAGCTGGACATTCCAATCACGATAGCCGGCATGAGTTTTGGCGCGCTCGGCGCAAATGCCAAGGAATCGATTGGCCGCGCAGCCACGTTAGCTGGCACGAGTACGACAACGGGCGATGGCGGCATGACCGAAGAAGAGCGTCAGTCGTCCAAGACACTTGTGTATCAGGTGTTGCCCAGTCGTTATGGACTGAACCCGGATGACTTGCGTCGCGCCGATGCTTTGGAAGTCGTCGTAGGTCAGGGAGCGAAGCCAGGCGGTGGTGGCATGTTGCTTGGTCAGAAGATCACCGACCGCGTGGCCCAAATGCGTGATCTGCCGGTGGGCATTGATCAGCGCAGCGCGTGTCGACACCCGGACTGGACTGGACCCGATGATCTTGAAATCAAGATCCAGGAATTGCGCGAGATTACCGATTGGCGAATTCCGATTTACATCAAGGTGGGTGCTACCCGCGTCAAATACGACGTGGCGCTCGCGGTCAAAGCCGGTGCCGACGTCATCGTTGTCGACGGAATGCAGGGCGGCACTGCGGCAACCCAGGATGTCTTCATCGAACACGTCGGCATTCCATCATTGCCGGCGGTCCGCATGGCAGTGGAAGCGCTGCAAGAACTCAATATGCACAGAAAAGTACAACTGATCGTCTCCGGTGGCATTCGCAATGGCGCTGACGCCGGCAAGGCACTGGCTCTCGGTGCAGACGCCGTATCGATCGGCAGCGCCGCCATGGTTGCACTGGGCTGCAATCGCGATGTATTTAGAGAAGACTACGAAAAGATCGGCACGCTGCCGGGCTTTTGTCACCATTGCCACACGGGCCGCTGCCCGGTCGGCGTTGCAACTCAAGACCCGGAGCTCGAATCACGATTGCATCCGGAACAGGGCGCAAAGTGGTTGCGAAATTATCTGACGACGATGGTGTTGGAAATGCAAACCATCGCGCGCGCTTGTGGCAAGAGTCATGTTTTGAATCTGGAACCGGAAGACCTCGTTGCACTAACGATCGAGTCTGCGGCCATGGCAAAAGTACCGCTGGCAGGAACCGACTGGGTTCCGGGTACGAATTTTTGACGAATAAACGCGTATAACGAGAAAACACTCAGGGGAGAATACCAATGGCAAAAGATCTGGCCGCAATCGCCAAGGCAAAGAAAATCGAATACTTTCTCGTGAGTTTCGTTGACCTGCTTGGACAACTTCGTGCCAAGTTGGTACCCGCGAGAGCGATTAAGGGCATGCAAAAGGACGGCGCCGGGTTTGCCGGATTTGCTGCCTGGCTGGACATGACGCCAGCACATCCCGACATGTTTGCGGTGCCGGATCCGGACAGTCTGATCCAGTTGCCATGGAAACCTGAAGTCGGCTGGCTTGCCTCCGACCTATGGATGGACGGCGCACCTGTTGAAGCGTCACCGCGAGTCGCACTAAAACGGCAACTCAAGGCAGCGGCCAGCAAAGGCATGCGAATCAAAACTGGCGTCGAATGTGAATTCTTTCTGGTTAATCAAGCCGGAGATGGGCTGTCGGACCCGGCGGATACGGACGAGAAGCCTTGCTACGACCAGTCTGCTCTGATGCGGCGCTACGACATCATCAGTCAGATCTGTACGTCGATGATCGACCTTGGCTGGAACCCGTACCAAAATGATCATGAAGATGCGAATGGTCAGTTTGAAATGAACTGGGAATTCGACGACGCGTTGCTGACCGCCGACCGGCATGCCTTCTTTAAATACATGGCCAAGGCCATTGCCGAGTTGCATGGTTACCGTGCGACATTCATGCCGAAACCATTCGAACATTTGACCGGCAATGGTTGTCACGCCCATGTGTCCGCTTGGGACAAGACGGGCAAGAAGAATTTGTTCGTTAACAAAAGTGACGAAATGGGCTTGTCGAAAATGGCGTACAAGTTTTTGGGCGGCGTATTGCACAGTGCGGATGAACTGGCTGCCATGTACATTCCAACCGTCAACAGTTACAAGCGTGTCGATGCGTCCGTAACATCATCGGGTGCGACCTGGTCGCCGAATGCGATTACCTACGGCGGCAATAATCGTACCCACATGGTGCGCATTCCGGACAACGATGGCCGTTTTGAGCTTCGCTTGATGGACGGCGCTACCAATCCGTATCTGCTGCAAGCTGGCGTTATCGCAGCCGGGCTAGACGGAGTTAACAACAAGCGTGATCCTGGAAAGCGCCTCGATATCAACATGTATGAAGAACAGCACAAGCTGAAAAAAGTGCGCAAACTTCCGGAAAACCTGCTCGATGCTATTCGAATGTTTGAATCAAGCAAGGTTGCCCGCACTGCGTTCGGCGACGAATTCGTTGACAGTTACGCCAAGTTAAAACACGCAGAGTGGCAGCAATTCACGAAGCAAATTTCTCCGTGGGAACGCAACCGCACGCTTGACTGTTAGACCGGCTGAGCTTGTAGTGGGTGATACAAGCGACGCATACGGGAGGATCCGATCGCTGCTCGACGCCGACGGGTGCCGAGTTACTGTCCACGAGCACGAACCGGTCGTCACCGTTGCCGAAGCCGTGGAGCGCGTTCCAGAATTAACGGAAACCCTGCTAAAGACGATCGTATTCAGGAAAAAAGACGGCCTTTGGATCCTTGCAGGACTTTTGCATACTGACCGGGTTGACTATAAGAAACTCGCTACCGCAGTAAACGTAAACCGCCGGGACCTGCGGCCAGTCGCAGCCGAAATACTTCAGGCTAAACTTGGTTTCGAAGTCGGTGGTGTGGGGCCCTTTCCCGCTGCCGACAATACAGAAGTTGTCATCGACGATGCCGCGCTCGGCATGTCATCAGTTGTTTGTGGCAGCGGCAGGAACACGCGTTCCATCGAGATAGGCGTCAGCGATCTAGTCCGCGTGACAAGCGCCATCGTTGCCCCGATTTCGAAGGCGAAATAGCCAACCATCCACTCGAGTGAATAAAAACGGGCGCACCGACGCTCGGCTATTTAGCGCAAGCCATTACGATGTACTGAGACAACAACCATTTGCCGGAGGCCTTGTCGGCGAAGTACCAACCACACTCGTGCTCGATGCTGCCATCGTCATTACGATCGCGCCATTTAATGTCGAAAACAACCGTTGTCGCATTTAGCAGTTTCGTATCCAGTTCCGCAACGTCTGTGCCAAGCCAGCCCTCACTGCGCCATTCTTCGAGTGAATCGACCACGAAGTCGTCGACACCCATCTCGATCAATCCGTCGTCGGAGCGGTACGTAATGACATCTGCGAAATACTGAGAGAACTCGTCAGCATGCTCCCAGGAATTCTCCACATACAAAGCGGCGTAGCCATCTCTGAACCAGCTATCGAGATCTTCAGCTGTGTCCGCTGAAGCGGTCGGCGCAATAAATGCGATCAAAAGTGGAGCCCAGCTCAATTTCGTCATCGATCTTGTCCTCTATTAAGTTTTCAACGAATGTCGTCGATCAGTCCCGTACTTTGGCCAGCTGGTCTTTGTGCGATGGGAAGTTGAGTGCACAGCTTTTGATGAACTTTTCAATTTCATCCAGTTTGTACTTGTGTGCCATTTCGTTGCCCGGCCTGAGTTGTTCCTGCGGAGGAAAAGAGCCCATTCCGGCTAGTAGGCAATTCCACGAAGTATCGGGAAAATAGGTATCGAGGTTCTGACGTTTCAGTTCATCGATAATGTCATTGCCTGCCCTCCAGGACGCCAGGACTTCGCGCAATGGTCGCGATATTTTTTCGTTGCTGCCATTGTCGATCCAGTATTCCGTGTCGGTTCTGGAATTAGTGCGGTAATGGCACGCGATGTAGTCCCTGACAGCTTCGAATCGCGTATTTACGAAGTCGTTAAATTCACTACGATACTTATCTGTGTGGTCGCCACCGTTGAAAAACTCGATAAATCGCGCGGCGGTTACTTGAACCAGGGCGATTGCGGTTGCTTCAAGAGGTTCTATAAATCCCTGCGACAGCCCCACGGCCAGGCAATTCTTCGCCCAGTGCTCGCGGACACGACCGATCCTGAACTTTATTCGACGCGTTGGTTCAGCAGAATCTGGCAGACCGAGATGCTTGCGCATTTCCGTTTCGGCCTCATCGTCATCGACATATCTGGAGCTATATACGTAACCGTTGCTAAACCGGCTAGTCAGCGGAATCTTCCATATCCAGCCATACTTTAGCGCTGTCGAAGTCGTCTGCGGAATCGGGTTCTCTTCTGGTTCTGTGGGAAAGACGAGTGCAGAATCATTGAACAATACGTCCCCGAAGTCTTCGAACGGCACTCCAAGAGCGCGTTGTAAGAGGTGCCCTCTAAGACCGGTGCAATCGACAAAAAAATCGCCTTTGATGTCCTCGTTCTCTTCGGTCTTCAGATGATCAATATAACCCTCTTCATCCAAAACGACGTTGTTCACGGTGGCTTGCTGATACTTGACCCCTCTTCTCTCGGCCACTTTCTGCAGATATTTGCCTAGCTTTCCAGAATCGAAGTGGTAACCGTACAAAATCTCGAACGGAAAATTCGGCGGTGTGACCGGCGACAGTCTCTGCTTGGACAACTCCCAGGACAGGAAAAACGGATCCGGATGCCCAACTAGATCGACTCCCTGACGGCGCAACTGATTATTGTGAAAGAAAGCCGGGGCCGTAAATCGGTCGAGTTCGGTAAAGAACGGGTGAAAGTAGCCTTCAAAACCGCGCTTCGTCGACCAACTGGGAAACTCAATTCCGACCTTATACGTTGCGTCGCACTCTTTCATCCACTCGGTTTCGTCAATACCAATTTCATCGAAGAAATGCTTCAGCGGTGGAGTAGATCCCTCTCCAACACCGACGATATCGATGTTCGGCGATTCGACGAGAGTAATATTGAAACCCTGGCCTTCCCATCGGGCGGCCATCAGATTTGCTGTAAGCCACCCGGCAGTGCCGCCGCCGACAATCACGAAGTTCTTGATGTCTCTGTTCATGGAAGCTCACTCTATGCAAAAAAAAACCGTTCGACAAATAACGCTTTTCGAACGGTTTTTCTGATATCAAAGGCCCGGGAATAATCCGAAGCCCTTGCTTGTTTGGTGGTGATGGGTGGAATTGAACCACCGACCTGCGGGTTATGAGTCCGCCGCTCTGACCATCTGAGCTACATCACCAAATTCGTCTGCGAGCCCGGGCCCGCGAGGGCCGCAAATTGTCCGGATTCGCTTGCTGAGTGTCAAGAAGACGCTGGCTTTCAGCGCATCAGAAAACGTCGAGGTCGTGGCCGAATACCACCTCGCCGGAGTATTTCTCGCGCACTTCCTCAAGAATGGTCTCCTCGGACGAGCCCCAGTACAGCACATGATACAGCACTAGAAGATCCGGCTTTGCTCTGCTGGCCAACTCGCCGAGCTCGCTGGCTGCCGTGTGGTTGGTCCTGTGGTACTCCTGCCAGAACGGATCACGACGCGCAAAACCCGAGTCGGAATACACCTCGTGAACAAGCACATCGGCGCCCGCGGCATACTCTTCGACTGTTGGATCCGGTGCGACATCACCTGAAATCACGATGACGCGATCGGCCGTCGTGAAGCGAAACCCGAATGCGTTTTCCCAGGTGCCGTGACGGACCCGAAACGCCTCAACCTTAACGTTGTCATCCTCGTAAACGATACCGTCATCGAGCGTGTGCGTGTTCACTCTCCAGCCTTGATCATTCGCGGGTTCAAGTCCATCGAGGCGGTAGCGAATGTCGCCGTCGTAGGCTTTAAGAATGTGCTCGGCCATGTCGGCGATGCCTTCCGGCCCATAAAGTTCTAACGGCTCATCACGGCCCGCAACCCACGGTGTCAAAATCAGATCCGCAAGTCCGGCCGAGTGATCGGAATGCAGATGGGTCAGGAACGCGACTTTCAACTGATCCACATCGAGCGCTGCAATGTTGCCGCCGTAAGCCGGTGACATCGCCGCAGCCCTGCGTACGACACCTGGACCGAAATCGACGAGATAGGCCGAATCGTTAACGACAATCGCGACGGCTGGCCCGGACCGTTCGGGCTCCGGGTTTGGCGTGCCTGTGCCTAATAACACGACTTTGGTAGCGGACGCTGCAGGACTGTCGGCGAATGCGTTGCCGGCGAACATGATGAGCAGGATGAGTAGCAAGCTTCTGATATACATGGCGACCCTATGACCGAATGGATGATGGTGGCTTTCCGTAGCGATTCGAATGCGTCGTTGCAAAATGTGCGGAATTGGCAAAACCGGTTGCCAACGCTATCTCCGTCATCGCTAATGACGAATGAGTAATCAGCCTACGCGCCGTTTCCAGCCGCAGGTTACGATAAAACGCCATGGTTGTTGTGCCCAGCTTGGCACGAAACTGGCGATTTAGCTGGCGCGGACTGACGCCGGAGATGCGCGCGAGTTGCGACAAAGACAAGGGGTCTGCGAGGTGATTCTCCATGGCTTCAATTGCGCTCAACACGCTTCGATCGGTCGTTTCATAACGTACAACCCGTCCGGCGCGTTGCGGACCTCCGGACGGTCTGACTTCGGTATGCAAGAACCAGTCACTGACCTTGCGCGCTAGTTGCGGGCCTTGTTGCTCGGCGATCAATGCGTGCATCAAATCAAGTGGCGCCGTACCACCGGCGCAAGTCACGCGGTCGCGATCAATGACATACAGGCTGCGTTCAACGAGCAGTAAAGGTGAAATCTCACCAAGCGCCGCCGCGTGTTCCCAATGCACCGTCATCCGCCGATCCTGCATAACACCGGCCGCTGCCAGCACGACCGGTCCGCCCGAGATGCCGCCCAGGCGAATGCCACTTCGCGCCAACTGGCGTAGCCACGCAAACACATCGTCATCACGAAACCCCTCCGGATTACCGCCCGCTACAACAAA
>JBPCYB010000041.1:0-18335 GCA_051007995.1 Woeseiaceae bacterium
GCTTACTACTCTTGACCTGTTTGACGAGTTTTCTGGCCAAATCGGACTCAATGCCTTTACGCATCAGCACTGTTTGTCGCGCCGTGCTGCCGACCAGCTCAGGATCGCGCTCCTCAAGACAGCCCAGGTCGATGCCGCGCTTGGCCAGTTTTTGCCGCATGATGTCGAGCATCTGCTGCAGTTGAAAATCGGACTGCGAGGTGAGCGTAATCACCTGGTCGTCAAGCTCGAATTTCGAGCCCGTTCCCTTGAAGTCAAATCGCGTGTTGACCTCACGATTCGCCTGATCAATACCATTGCGCGCCTCGTGCGCGTCAAAGTCGCTTACTACATCAAAAGAAGGCATTTGCTGGACCTCGTCAAGTCGGGCGACAATAGCAAAATCTCATCGAGCTGCCCAGATTGGTGAGCTGTGTTGAGGCCTCGCGATGTCGACAATATTGACATGCGACTTGAAACCTCAGCAGCGGCTTCGCTACAGCTGCATGCGATCGAAACGCTCGCCAGCAAAACTGCGGTCGAGCGTGTGCGTGAGCAGCTGATCGATGTGCTGACACATCGGATGCCTGTGGCGGTGACAGTGACCGGATTCGGCACCGTCCCGGAGGCGACTTTCGGCGCAGTATGCGGGGTCTTGCGGTCAGCAGTCGATGTGGCTGGGGTTAATGCAGCGCATATTTCTGTCGCCGTTGACGCGATGCTTCTCAGCCCAACACAGCTTTATGTGTTGCGCAATGAGCTGTTGGGCCCCGGACCGCTATACCTGTTGATTGGCAGCGCATTGGCGGCACCGGCAACGAACGCCAAAACCCGGCGGCAGCAGGACAACTTCTGGCTGCAGTGCTGGCAGTTACGCAACCGTGAGCAGTTGCGAATCGCGCTTGCCCCGATGATCTCGTCATCATGTCCGCTGTTGCCACCGGAAACTGCGTACGGCATTTTGCCGCCATCCGGCCTGCAAGTTCCCCCAGGCACAGCCTGGGTTCAGATGCCTTTGCAATTAACCGATTACACAATTTCTGGCGGTGATCTGGATGAAGACGCACTGCATGAAGATTTGCGACGTTGTATTCGACGCGGCGAGACGCTGCACGATGAAGCGGATTGGCCGACGGCCGCAATGCGTCACGATGCGTGGCTAAATCGCCGTCTGGCAATTTCGATTAACGGCATCGGTGATCTTGCTGAGTTACGTGGTCTGGACCCAGCGTGTTTTGATGCGTTGCAGTATCTCAGTAGAGTGCTGGCCGACGTTCGTGAAGTCGTCGTTGCAACATCGCGGCAACTTGCGTTGCAAACACAACCTACACCGTCGCTGGCAATGATCAAACCTGGCCGCAGCGATGCCTGGCAGGCGCGTTGGGAACGAGCCCTGCAATTTTCAGCGATGCGGCACCGCAATTTACTGACCCTGTCGCCGTGGGCCGTGTTTCCGTCAGCGGCAACAGCGGACAGTCGATACTCCGATCTTTTGCCCTTGCTCAAATATTCGGACACGTGTGCATTTCCTGCGCCGCCGTCGTTGCTAGGCTGGAATTTCAATGAATTCAAGGACTTCCACCATCGGCTGTCGGCCGTTCTTGATACCAAGGGTGCTCGTCAACTGATTGCGGAACAGGTATGAACTAGGATACGGTGCGAGACAGCCAAAACGAGGGCTCGTGTTGCAGCCGATTACACCTGACGCTCACGGAATCGCGGTCCTGGTACTGACTGTGGTTGCGTTGTTTCTCTTTACGCGCGACCAGATTCCGCTGGAATCGTCGTCGCTCGCTATTCTTATTATTCTCGTCGTCGGATTTGCGCTTTTCCCGTATCAACAAGACGGCGTCACGATGCTCAGCCCGGTCGACTTCTTCGCCGGCTTTGGCAACGAAGCACTGGTCGCAATTTGTGCCTTGATGATGGTCGGCAAGGCACTTGAAACGACCGGTGCATTGCAACCATTGGCAAATGTTGTTGGGCGCGCGTGGGCAACGCGCCCCGTACTGGCGTTACTGACAACCCTCGTCGCCGGGGCAGTGCTCAGCGCATTCATGAACAACACACCAATTGTTGTCTTGCTAATGCCGATACTGGTCGGCGCTTCATTGCGTTCCAAGTTCCCTGTGTCCGGTGTCATGCTGCCGATGGGCTTAGCGACAATTGTTGGCGGTATGTCCACAACGATTGGTACATCGACGAACTTGCTGGTTGTCGGTATTGCCAATGATCTGGATCCAAATCATCAATTCACAATGTTTGAGTGGGTGTTGCCCGTTGCGATCGTCGGCGGTGTGGCCATTCTGTTCTTGTGGCTGGTTGCGCCGCGCCTGATACCTGATCGCGCGCCACCGATGGCAGATACGTCGCCGCGAGTATTCAGCGCACAACTGCACGTTAAAGAAGGCGGCGCGATTGACGGCAAGACATTGTCGGAGGTTCTGGCCAAGGCAGATGGACTCCGAATTGACAAGATTCAGCGTGGCGATTCGCTGTTTCTTGCGAAATTGCCGTCTGTGGTTTTGTTACCGGGCGATCGCCTATTCGTAAAAGATTCGCCCGAAAATCTCAAACACTATGAACAGGTACTTGGGGCGACACTTTTTAATCTCACGGATCTCGAGCACCCGATTGATGAAGAAACGCCGTTGCGCGCTGAAGGTCAGCAGCTCGCCGAGGTTGTCGTAACGCGTGGTTCACCATTGCATTTACGCAGTCTCGCCGCAGCACGGTTTAGCGCCAGCTACGGTCTGATGCCGTTAGCCTTGCACCGGGCCAGAGCACCCAGCTCGCAGGTGACTGGCGACCTGAACATGATTCGCCTGCGTGCCGGTGACGTTTTGCTCGTACAGGGAGCCAGCGAAGCGATCAGCACCTTGAAGGACAGCGGTTCCATGCTCGTGCTTGATGGCACGACCGATTTGCCGCATACGCACAATGCGAAACGTGCCTTGGCGATCATGGGGTTCGTGGTGTTGGCGGCCGCGCTTGGCATCATGCCGATTTCAGTCAGCGCCATGGTCGGCCTCGGCTTGATGATTGCGACCGGTTGTTTGAGCTGGAGAGACGCCGGCGGCGCGCTATCAATTCCTGTTGTCATGATCATTGTCACGGCGCTCGCCCTGGGTAAGGCGCTGATGGGCACGGGCATGGCGGACTATATTGCGGTCAGTTTCGTGGGCGCCGCCTCCGGATTGCCGACACCGATGATATTGAGTGCATTCCTGTTGCTGATGACATTGATGACTAACGTCGTCTCGAACAATGCCGCGGCAGCGATCGGTACGCCGATTGGTATCAGTATCGCGGCTCAATTGGGCGTGAGCCCCGAGCCATTTATTCTCGCGGTTCTGTTTGGCGCGAACATGAGTTTCGCCACACCGTATGGTTACCAGACCAACTTGTTGATCCTGAGTGCTGGCGGCTACAAGTTCTCAGACTTCCTGAGGGTGGGCATACCACTCACGGTCATCATGTGGATAGGCTTCTCGCTGGTCCTGCCTATGCTCTACACCCTCTAAAAGGGGACAGTTACCGTCTGCGCACCGTCCAGGCGCATTGACCCAGAATGGTGCGCAGACGGTAACTGTCCCCGTCCTAGGTTTCAGTGGTAACGGTTGACCTCTTTGCGGTCGCCGGGGATACTCGTCCCATGAACGCTCATCGCAACAATGATTGGTCTTGGCAGTCTCACAAGGAGAGGGCGGCTGGCTGATTAGTAGCTGAGCACAAACAGCAAAAGCCCATCTCCGCCATTGTGGGGATGGGCTTTTTCTTTGGAGCGCAATAACACCGATGCAAGCACCGTTCGACATAGCTGCCGATCTCGATACGCCGGTCTCGGCCTATCTGAAGCTTGGCTCATTACAGCCGCGCTTTCTGTTGGAGAGCGTAGAGGGTGGTGAGCGGCTGGCACGTTATTCGTTTCTCGGTTTCGGCGACGCGTTGGAATTACGCATGGATGCCGATGCTCTGTACGTCAATGAAGAAGTTCGTCCACGACCGACGGACCAACAGGAATACCTGGCAACACTGCGTGCGGCGTTGGCTGCGGCACCGCGGCCAGGACCCGAGGTTGAGGGTTTGCCATTCGCCGGCGGATTGGTTGGTGTTTCTGGCTATGACGTTGTGCGTTTGTTCGAACGACTTCCCTGCAGCACCGAAAAACAAAGCAATGTTCCAGAC
This sequence comes from Woeseiaceae bacterium, assembly GCA_051007995.1. Taxonomy (GTDB): domain Bacteria; phylum Pseudomonadota; class Gammaproteobacteria; order Steroidobacterales; family Woeseiaceae; genus UBA1847. Next base: position 4,168 of record JBPCYB010000041.1, read on the forward strand.
GCGGCATTTGTAGCGCCGGCATCGCTACTCGTTTTCGACCATCTGACGCGCCGCGTTGCACTCTTGCACGATGGCCCGGAAGCTGAGCGCCAGGAATTACGCACCGAGGTAATTCGACTTCTGCGTGGCGCCGTTCCAGCCGGTAATGGCAAGGCGAAAACCTCACAGCCAGAGGCGAGCTTTACTGAGGAGGAATTCGCGGCACGCGTCGATGCCTGTAAGGAGTACATTGCGGCAGGCGACATTTACCAAATCGTAATGTCGGTATTGTTTCGTGGCCGCTCGGACGTCGCACCGTTTGAAGTTTATCGGGCGCTTCGATTGCTCAACCCATCGCCGTACATGTTCTTCTTCGACTTCAACAACCTCAAAGTTATTGGTTCGTCGCCGGAAGCCCTGGTCAAGCTGAACGGTGATACTGCGTCGTTGCGACCGATCGCCGGAACGTTACCTCGAGGCGCAACGACAGAAGAAGACGACGCTAACGAAAAAGCGTTGCTTGCCGACCCGAAAGAGGCCGCCGAGCACGTGATGCTGGTCGACCTCGCACGTAACGATCTGGGTCGTGTTGCGGCAGCCGGCTCGGTCCAGGTGGAGCCCTACCGTTCGATCGAGCGATACAGTCATGTCATGCACATCGTAAGCGGAGTGCAGGGTAAGCTCGCAAACCACTGTGACCAATTCGATTTGTTTGCAGCGAGTTTTCCGGCCGGGACGCTCGTCGGCGCGCCGAAAGTTCGGGCAATGCAGATTATTGAGGAAATGGAATCGGTTGGACGAGGACTGTATGCCGGAACAGCAGGGTACTTCGGTTTGAGCGGTGATATGGATCAGGCAATCACAATTCGTACACTGGTGTTTTCCGGAGACGAATACAGCTTTCAGGCCGGTGCGGGCATCGTTGCCGACTCGGTACCGGCCAATGAGTATCGCGAGGTACTGGCAAAGAGCGCAATATTGCGCCGCGCGCTCGAGATGGCAGGGGAGGGTTTGTAGTGCGAATGCTTTTGATCGACAACTACGACTCGTTTACCTATAACCTCGTGCAGGCGTTCGCTGCACTTGGAGCTGACGTTATCGTGCACCGCAACGACGTCATTACGGTCGACGAAGCGCGTGCCATCGAGCCGACGCATCTTGTTATCTCGCCGGGCCCGGGTCGGCCCGAAGACGCCGGTGTGTCGCTGCAAATGATTGCTGCTTTTGCCGAGTCAGTGCCAGTGCTCGGCGTCTGTCTTGGACACCAGTGTCTGGTCACGCATTTTGGTGGCGAAATTGTTCGCGCCGAACGCCTCATGCACGGCAAGACATCGATGGCCAAGCACGATGGCAAGACAATATTTGACGGTTTGTCGCAACCGTTCGAAGTCGGGCGTTATCATTCGCTGTGCGCGGAACAGGATTCACTGCCTTCGATGCTGGAGTTGACGGCGCAAACCGAGCGCGGCGAGATAATGGGCGTGCGGCATAAGACGTTGCCGCTTGAGGGAGTGCAGTTTCATCCCGAAAGCGTGTTGACGCCTGAGGGTGATCGACTCATGGCAAACTTTTTGCGGATGACAGCATGACGGCCGACCTAAGCCAACAACTTGATGCCCTGCTTAACGGAGAGTCTTTGTCTGAAGCGCAGGCCTACGACCTAATGCACAAGTTGGCAGAGGGAGATATGCCGGCCGCGATGGCGGGCGCGTTCCTCGGTGGTCTGCGCGCCAAAGGTGAAGACGCAGACGAAATTCGGGGTTTTGCAACGGCGATGCGAGAACTTGCAGTACACCCGAAGATACCGGACGGCGCGCCGACCGTTGACACTGTCGGAACGGGCGGCGATGGTTCAGGCAGCTTCAACTTATCGACGGGCACGGGGTTGCTGGCTGCTGCTGCGGGCGCGCGCGTTGTAAAACACGGCAATCGCTCTGTATCGAGCAAGTCCGGCAGTGCCGATATGCTCGAGTGTCTCGGCATGCCATTGCCCTTACATGAAGCCGAAGCCATAGCGTGTTTGGAAGCGACCCAGTTTACGTTTCTGTTCGCGCCGGCGTATCACCCGGCCATGAAAGCGATCATGCCTGTACGTGGCGCAATGGGCGTTCGCACCGTATTCAATATGCTCGGCCCGTTGACTAACCCTGCTGCGACGCCGTTTCAACTGATCGGCGCCTGGAGTATGGATGCTGCACGACTAATGGCAGATGCGCTCTCTGGCATGCCAATCGAACGCGCCTTTGTCGTGCACGGCGAGCCGGGGTGGGATGAGGCTACGCCAGCCGGGGAGTTCGCCCTGTTCGACGTTCGGCCAGGCAAGGTCACGGCGACCACGCGTGCTCCCGAAGACTATGGGTTGTCGCGTTGCAGTGCCGAAGATCTCGCCGGCGGCGATGCGCGCCACAATGCCGATGAACTAAAGCGCGTATTCAGTGGCGAAGACAAGGGCGCACATCGCGATGCATTGCTGATGGGCACCTCGCTTGTGCTCGAAGTGTTGGGGACTACCCGTGATGCGAAACAGGGTGTCGAAATTGCGGCCGCAGCGATCGAGGAAGGCCACGCAACTGATTTCCTGGAACGACTTGCGCAACACTTTTCCAAGCAATGAGTGACTTCCTGCAAACAATGGCAACACTGAGTGCTGAGCGCGCGGCGGCAGCGCCTGCTCCGAGCGTGTCGAATGCAACGCCCGTCGTACCATTGTTGCTTGGTACGTTTGATGTTATCGCAGAAATCAAGGATCGCTCGCCGGCAGAAGGTGACCTTGCGCCAGCAAACAGCGACCGCATAGCTCAAGCGCGTCACTATGCTGCTGGCGGTGCTGCGGCGATTTCTGTATTGACGGAGCCAAGCCGCTTCGCGGGTTCGTTGCAGCATCTTGAAGAAGTCGTTGCAGCCGTGCCGGGCACGCCGGTTATGCGCAAGGACTTCCTGGTCGAGCCGGCACAAGTTGTCGAGGCGCGCGGTGCGGGGGCAAGCGGCGTGCTGTTGATCGCAACGATGCTGGACGACGCAAAACTTGGCGACATGCTCGAATGTGCTTTTGAGCATGAAATGTTTGTGCTGCTGGAAACATTCGATGCTGGTGACCTTGCCCGGGTTGCGAAGCTGCTCGAATACCCGATGCATCAGGAACGCGCACAACGTGGCCAGTTTCTGGTTGGTGTGAATTCGCGTGACTTGCGCACGCTAGAAGTCAACGCAGACCGACTCGAGCAACTGGCAGCGCAATTACCGAACGCCAAATGCGTAGCCGAAAGTGGATTGCACTCAGCCAGTGACGTGGCAACAGTGGCGTCGCATGGCTATCACGTCGCCTTGGTCGGAACTGCACTGATGCGTAGCACGGACCCGGAAAGCCTGGTTGCCGAAATGCGTGCAGCCGGTAGCGCAAGGATCGCGGCGTGAGCCTGTTCGTAAAAATCTGCGGTCTGCGCGACGAGGCGAGCGTCAACGTAGCCGTAGACGCGGGCGCCGATGCTGTGGGATTTGTATTTACCGAATCGGTACGCCAGGTGTCGCCGACACGGGCCAGGCAGGCAGCAGCGGACGCAGAGGTGCGTCGGATCGCGGTCATGCGCCATCCAACGGACGAACTTTGCCAGCAGGTTATCAGTGAGTTTGAGCCCGATGTCATTCAAACAGACGCAACGGACTTTGCGATGTTGAACATTCCTGATCACATTGAGTGCTGGCCGGTATTTCGTGAAGGTGCCGACGCAATTACTCATGCAGGCGTTTATTTGTACGAAGGACCGAAAAGCGGCAGCGGCGAAACAGTGGATTGGACGCGCGCTGCCGAAATTGCGAAGTATGGCCAGATGATGCTGGCAGGTGGCCTGGCCGAGGATAACGTGCGCGAAGCGATCCAGACGGTGCGACCCTGGGGCGTCGACGTATCCAGTGGGGTTGAGTCGTTGCCTGGTTACAAAGACCACGAATTAATACGACGTTTTATCAGCGCAGTACGCGCGGCGGAGAAAGAATTATGAAGGCGCTTCTGCAAGCCTTACTTGATGGCAAATTGCCTGACGAACGCGGACGGTTCGGGCCGTTTGGCGGGCGCTACGTGCCGGAAACGCTCGTGCCAGCTTTTGAACGCCTTGAGCAGGGTGTACGCGAACACTTGCACGACGAATCGTTTCAAAAAGAATACCGGCGTGAGTTGCGTGAATGGGTGGGCAGACCGACCGCGCTGACGCACGCACCGCGACTCAGCGAGCGCTGGGGAACGGAAGTCTGGCTGAAGCGCGAAGATCTTGCGCATACTGGTGCGCACAAAATTAATAACGCAATCGGCCAGGCAATTCTAGCCAAGCGCCTGGGCGCAAGACGCGTTATCGCTGAGACAGGCGCGGGACAACATGGTGTTGCGTCTGCCGCTGCATGTGCCCGGGTGGGACTACCTTGCGCCGTTTACATGGGTGCTGTCGACATAGAACGACAAGCACCGAATGTCGATCGCATGCGCCGTCTTGGTGCGGAAGTTGTCGCGGTTGAGTCGGGTGACAAGACGCTTCGAGCGGCCATCGACGAAGCTCTGCGTGAATGGGTAACCGATCCAGCGGGCATCTACTATCTGCTTGGCTCGGCGGTCGGCGCACACCCCTATCCCTATCTTGTACGAGAACTGCAATCGGTCATCGGGCAAGAGGCGCGTCAGCAAATGCTGGATCAGGCAGGCGGTCTACCCGACGCTGCGTTTGCCTGTGTTGGTGGCGGTTCAAACGCGATTGGGTTGTTTTACCCGTTGATCGGTGAGGATATTGAGCTTATCGGCGTCGAAGCGGGTGGCACGGGTGATGGCCTCGGACAAAACGCCGCAACGCTGGCTACAGGTACACCCGGCGTTCTACAGGGCGCGTACACAATTATTTTGCAGGACGACGACGGCCAGGTACAGGAAACGCATTCAATATCGGCGGGTCTCGATTACTCGGGCGTTGGACCGGAGCATGCGTTGTTACAAGCAACCGGACGCGTCACGTACGTCTCGGCCAGCGATGACGACTCACTCGAGGCGCTCGAAGAGTTGTGCGAGACGGAGGGCATTTTGACGGCCCTGGAAACCGCACACGCGTATGCCTACGCGCGCGAGTGGTCAAAGAGCAATCCGGGCAAACGAATTTTGATTGGCAATTCCGGTCGCGGCGACAAAGACATGCCAACCCTCACAAAATTTCCGGCAAGGACACGCACTCATGCAGCCACATGAAAACCTAAGTGCGGCAATTAGGGCTGCAAACGAAAATGGCGGCACTGCGCTCGTTCCGTTTATTACGGCCGGCTATCCGGAACCAGCAGATTTCATTAGCACCCTAACGGCAATCGCGGAAGTCGGCGACGTGGTCGAGATCGGGATTCCGTTCTCTGACCCAATGGCGGATGGCATGACCATTCAGCGCTCGAGTTTTGTCGCGCTACAAAAAGGCGTCAGCCTGAAATGGATTTTTGAGCAACTCGATAGCGCGAGCGGAGCGATAAATGCACCGCTGGTCATGATGTCGTATCTCAACCCCTTGCTGGCTTTCGGCTACGAAAATTTGGCGAAGCGAGCCGCAGCGGCCGGCGTTTGCGCATTCATAGTGCCGGACCTGCCGTTTGAGGAATGCGCGGAGATTCGTGCTGCTCTTGAGGCAGAGGGCGTTGGTCTGATTCAGCTCGTTACGCCGGCGACTCCGGACGAGCGACTAAAAATGCTGGCCGATGCGTCCAAGGGCTTTGTCTACGCGGTTACGATCACGGGCATTACGGGTGGCGATTCGGGACTGCCGGAAGGATTGGCTGATTATCTGGATAAGGTAGCGGGTCTGTCGGAATTGCCGGTGTGCGCGGGCTTTGGCATTCGCGCAGCAGCTGATGTTGCGCGTGTCGGCAAACACGTTGCAGGCGCGATAGTTGGTTCGGCACTGGTCGAGGTGCTTGAGGACGGCGCTGATCCAGCGACGTATTTGCGTTCGCTGCATAAGCCGTGAAGAAACTCAATTCGTCGGAATCATTGATCACGATCAATCACTGGAAGAACATTCTGGAGAGCGAAGGCATTGCATGTGAAATTCGCAATGAACATCTTGGCTCGATCATGGGAGAGATTCCCTTTATGGAAGTCTGGCCGCAGCTGTGGATAGTCAACGATCTCGACTTTGACCGTGCGACGCAGCTCATCAGCGACACCGCGTCAGACGAGAGCCCCACGACGCCGTGGAATTGCACATCGTGCGGCGAGAGTAATGAGGGACAATTTGCCGCGTGCTGGAACTGCGGCACGCAAAACTAGGGCATGCCGCGGGCGAGTAACCGGGTTCCGGCGATTTCTGAGCGCAGGATGGCGGAGACTTTCTCCGACTGAATGGGACGGCTAATCAAGAAGCCCTGTGCCAGGTCGCAGTTGCAACTTCTTAAGAACTCCAGCTGTGTCAGCGTCTCGACACCCTCAGCTGCGACCTCAATATCAAGACCCTGGGCCATTGCTATCGCTGCACGCACGATGCGCTGATGACTGTCATTCTCCGCAACGTCCGCGATCAAGGATTGATCGAGTACAAAGCTGTCAATGAAACCGTTGTCCAGCGATTCGAAAGACACATCGCGTGTACCGAAATGATCGAGCGAGATTCGTACGCCAAGTTTGCGCAATCCTTGTAGCGTGTTGAGTTCGGTTGTGCGTTTCTTGACGATGTCACCGTCACCAATTTCGAGTTCAATACAACCGGGATCAATCGCCGTGTTCTCCAGGGATTCCTTAACAGCGTCAACCAATCTTTGATGCATTAGCTGTTGTTGCGAGAGGTTGATAGCGAGTGACAGGTCAGGCAGTTCAAACTGACGTTGCCAGGCCGCAAGCTGGCGGCAGGCTGTAGCGATTACCCACTCTCCGGCGGAATGAATGAGCCCGCTGCTCTCAAGGATCGGCAGAAACCGCGCCGGTGGCAGCAGGCCGAAACGCGGATGCTGCCAGCGCAATAACGCTTCCAGTCCAATCAGGCGCCCGGTCGCGAGATCGATGCGCGGTTGGTAATGGATAACAAACTCATCTCGTACTAATGCATGCCGTAAGCCTATCTCCAGCTCTTCGCGCTGCGCGAGCTGGGTATTGAGTGCTTCGGAATAATATTGGAAGCGCCCGCCACCACGTTTTTTAGCTTCGTACATGGCAAGATCGGCAGCCTTGATGAGCCGATCGGCAACGTCGCCGGATTCCGGATACATAGCGATGCCAATGCTCGGTGTTGCATACACTTCGCTATTGCCGATTTCATATTTCTCGGACAAGACCAGTAACAATTTTTGAGCTGCGGCTGCTGCATTACTTGACTCACCGAAGTCTTCGAGACACACGACAAATTCGTCGCCGCCCCAGCGTCCCGACAAATCACCGATACGCAGGTTCTTACGCAATCGACCAGCAACCTGCTTCAGCAGCGCATCGCCAGTATCGTGTCCAAGTGTATCGTTCACGGACTTGAAACGATCGAGGTCGATAAACAAAACGGCCAGCGGTGCAGTCTTGCGCTGACTACGGCCCATCGCGCGTGCGAGTTGCTCCACGAACAGACCACGATTCGGCAAGCCCGTTAGTTCGTCGTACTGCGCAAGTTTTTGCAGTTCATTGGTTCGTTTGGTGGCATCCGTAATGTCGCGGAATGTAATGAGACCGCCAACGAGTTCGCTTTTGCCGTCGTACAGGCCCTGACCGTTTATCGATAACACCGTGTCGACTTGTTCGGGCATGCGAAAAATAGCGATCTGATTCGAAAATTTTTCACCGTTGCGCGCGCGGACCAGCGGCAAATCGGCGGAGTTTCGATAATTGTCGCCGTTGCCGTCAATGCAGCAGAAAGTCTGCTCCCAGCTTGTGTCGGGTTGCATGCGCGGTCCAAGACCGAGAATGCTGCGCGCGGCCGGATTGATATCCAACACGTGCCCCTGCTTGTCAACGATGATCACGCCATCATTGATATTGCGTAGCACGGACAAGACCGTGACATCGGTATCGGACAAGCGCTGCTGCAGTCGATGCCGTTGCACCGCATGCTCAAAAATCGACTCTTGCCCTTCGACGGTGATGTCGTCAACACATATGTAGGCCTGTGCGCCCGCACTTACGGCAGCAATGCCGCGATGCTCACGATCTTTCGTTGTTAATGCGATGACCGGGTGGCGGTCAAACGAACCAATGAGCTCAGCAATGGACTGGCCGGACTGCGCAATCGCCGGGCCGGCTTCGAACAACACGATATCGAGTATTGATGGTGCATCGACCGGAATTTTTAGAGAAGCGGATCGCGTCAACAATGCGCAACAGGGCAGGGTCTCAAGTTCGTGCAGGTACTCGGCAGCAAATTCGCCGCGACCGAGATATAAAATGGAGTGCCCCGCCATAGATCGTTGTCTGTATCCGTTTTTGTTGGTCGGCCGCCGTCGCTCTGGGCCAGACGCATAATATCAGAATCCCAAGGAAAGACAGGCATTTAAGCGCCAATTTCGGTCCCGATACGGCATTTTCAAACCATTCTCCAGGGGAGGGCATCCAATTAACAAAGGAAGTGGAGAAATTGCCCTTGGAAGCGCTTTTGACGGCACCCCTGAAGGACTATAGTCCGCAGATGGTGTCGCTAGAACGTCCAGCGTTAACAGACGAGGCCGATTGGATTGCGCGGGCGCAACGGTCGGATCGACAAGCGTTCGAGCGCCTGTATCGAATGCATATCGATAGGGTTTACGGGCTTTGCCTGCGGATGACGGGCAATGTTGCTGAAGCAGAAGATTGTGCACAGGAAGCATTCATCCAGGCCTGGAACAAGCTTGACCGGTTTCGTGGCGACAGCGCGTTTGGCACCTGGTTACACCGTATAGCGGTCAATGCAGTGCTTGGCAGGATGCGCAAGTCAAAACGGGAGCATGATCGGATCCAGGTTGCCTTCGAACAGTCGTCGGCGCCAGTAACGGTCGCGGACAACGGCGACATGCGTGATCTGTCAGAAGCAGTAGACCGCTTGCCCGAAGGAGCCAGACACGTATTTGTGCTGCACGCCGTTTACGGCTACAGCCATGAGGAAACCGGCAACATGCTCGACATTGCAGCAGGAACGAGCAAAGCACAGTTGCACAGAGCGCGCCGCTTATTGGCGCAACAGCTCAAAGAGCAAGGATTTGAGGAATGACGGACGAAAACGACAATTTGATGAAGGCGGCGAGCGGGCTAGCGACAGAGATAGCACCGCAGCGCGATTTATGGCCGGGCATCGAAGAGGCAATCCAGAAACCACAGCGTTCACGCTGGACACCGATGTTGGCGCAGGCTGCCGCAGTGGTGTTGCTGGTTGGGGCATCGTCATTGCTGACGTACTCAGTGATGAAGTACGACGCCACAAATACGGCACCGCAAGCTAGCGTGACGGTACAGCCGACCAATCTGGTGTTTGAACAGGCGGCGTTTGGTGCCGATCAGACCTTCGGTTCCGTATTTGGACGCGCCGGCGGTAACGTCGCATCGAGCCTGGATCGTGGCCTGGAGAAATTGTCGCCGGAGGCGCGTGAAGATGTCGAGCGCAATCTGGCCGTCATTCGCCAGGCGATTGCAGACATAAGTCAGGCGCTTGAAGAAGAACCAAACAATGCATTCTTGCAAGAATTGCTGGTCGAAGCCTATGGCAATGAACTGGCGTTGATGAATCGAGTCGGTAATATGACGCAACGCGTCACGGCACGGACAGACATATGAGAGCCCGCATGAGGAAGGTGAAAAGTATGAAACAGGGAAGCTTGATCGTATTAGCAATGGGATTGGCGAGCATGCCGGCCATGGCAGACGAAGAGGTAAACAGGACAATCGATGCCAGTGACGATGGTTACATTGAGATTTTCAACACGTCGGGCAACATTGAGGTCACCGGTTGGTCGCGCAACAGTGTTCAGATCGACGCCGTACTTGGAGATTCGGTTGAGGAACTCATCGTCGAGCGCGACGGCAACGAGATTCTGATCAGGGTTGAAGTGCCAAACCGGCACTGGGGCGACATTGAAGCTGATCTTGATATCCGCGTTCCGGAAGGAAGCACGATCGAAGTAAGCGGCGTCAGCACCGATATCGAAATTGCAGGTGTGCTTGGTGAACAATCGCTCGGCACTGTAAGTGGCGACATCGAGGTCACCGGCGCAGCCGACGACATCGAAGCCGAGTCTGTCAGCGGCGATGTGAGCATCACCGGTGATGGTGGAGAAGGCAGCATCGAAGCTGCGACAGTTTCAGGTGATGTAACGGTCAAGAACTTGTCTGGCAGCGTCGAGGCAGAATCAGTTAGCGGCGATGTCGAAATTATCGGTGGCGTTTTTGACGATGCGTATTTCGAATCGGTGAATGGCGATCTGACGTTTCATGCAAATCTGACAAGCAACGGTGACCTGTCCCTGGAATCCGTCAACGGCACTGTTGATATCGAATTTACCGAGGCGGTATCGGCGCGCTTCGATATTGAAACGTTCAACGGCAGTATCCGTAATTGTTTCGGCCCTAAGCCTGAGCGAACGAGTAAGTACTCGCCTGGATTGGAGCTGAGCTTCACCGTGGGTGATGGTGATGCACGCGTAGAGGTGGAGACGCTGAACGGTAGCGTCAATATTTGTAATCAGGACTAGATTGCGGGCCCCGGCCGCATCTTCGATCCATCAGAGAACCGGCCAAAGCGAAATCTGCTCAAATCGAAGCCGGGTTCGACGCCAGCAACTAAATTAGCCATGGCGCGCCCGGCGCCGGGTCCGATACCGAACCCATGCCCACTAAATCCGCTCGCCAAAAATAGTCCGGGGTGTGTTGCAACCTGATCCATGACCGGAACAACGTCGGGAGTCGCATCGATCATTCCGGCCCACGACTCCAAAAACTCAATGTCGGCCAACGACGGCAAGCGCTTCGCCAGATTATTGCGAATTTTCCTCAGGGCATCCTTTGACGGCGCTGGATTGAGTACCCGATGCTTTTCGAAAGGGGACTTGTCATCGCCGCTCCATGCTCGTCTGACGAACGGTTGTTGCGCCACGTCGCTGCCCACACGCAAGTGAATGTCATCGGCGCTGCCTAGCGACGACAGGAAGTTGAAGAAATAACGAAAACTATTGGCGCCGATCGTGTGATCGAACATGCCACTGGCGACCGTATAGCCACCGTCCTGACGTTGCCGAACAAAGACATCTTTCAGTCCAACGTTGCCAGCATAGATATCGGGTGCTGGTGCGGTTCGGACCACAGTTCCGCGGACCAGCAGCTGCGGAAACTCTACCTTGTGATTTGATAAGAACATGTTCGACCAGGCTCCGGCCGCGCATACGACGGCTTGCGCCTTGACGCGCCCCTGTTCTGTCACTACGCCGGCGATTTTTCCTGCTTCAATGTCAATGCTGCGGACGGCGCAATTTTCGCGAACGACCCCGCCACGTTGTTGCAAACCCCTCGCGATCGCCGGAACGGCCTTAAACGGTTCGGCACGACAATCACTCGGAGTAACAATGCCACCAACCCAGCGTTCGTCGGCGACGTTTATGTGCTTGGAAATATCCGAACGAGAAAGCAGCTGCGTATCGACGCCATGCTCAGCCGCGACTTTCATCCATTCTTCATACTCGGCCATTTCCGCAGCAGTATCCGCCAGGAGCAACACGCCTTGTTGTGTGAAGCCCGTATCCTCATCGAGAGAACTCGAAATCTCGCGCCAGCATTGCCTGCTATCCATCGCAACCGGAACTTCGTCAGGATCGCGAACAGTTACCCGTACCCAACCCCAGTTTCGGCTTGACTGTTCACCAGCTACGCGGCCCTTGTCACAGACCAGTACCGACAAACCATGCTCTAGTAAGTACCACGCCGTCGAAATACCGATGATGCCGCCGCCAATCACAACGACGTCCACCTTCTCTGGCAGCGGATCGGAAAACGTAATCGGCGCGTTGTTATTGAAACGAAACATAGGACTCCTGAGTGGATTCAACTTTATCAGATGGCGCCATCGCCCATCAGATACAATCGTCCAAATGAGCGATGTGCTGCAGATACTAATCGATGAGTTCGGCGTTGACGCAGTTGTTGATCAACGTCGAGTAGCAGAGCGTGCGAGATCGTATTGGGATTCTTCGCCGACCGAAGCGAAAGCGTTGCTGCGATTAACGAGTACTGAACAGGTTAGTCGTGCGATGCAGATTTGTACCGAGCATAATCAGTCAGTCGTGGTGCAGGGCGGCCTGACTGGCGTCGTCGAAGGTGCGGCGTCAACCTTGAACGACATCATCATTTCTCTCGAACAGATGAACAAAATTGAATCCGTCGATGCGCTGGATGGTGTCGCAGTGATTCAGGCTGGCGCAATTCTGCAGACCGTTCAGGAGCAGTTGGCCGAGCAGGGATTTCTTTTTCCATTGGATCTCGGCGCACGCGGCAGCTGCACGATTGGTGGTACGGTCGCGACCAATGCAGGCGGCATCAACGTTTTGCGCTACGGAATGATGCGCAATCTGATACTCGGGCTCGAAGCCGTTCTTGCAGACGGCACAGTAATCTCTTCAATGCACCAAATGTTAAAGAACAATACTGGCTACGATCTCAAACAACTGTTCATTGGTAGCGAAGGCACATTGGGAATCGTTACACGCGTGGTGGTCAAATTATTTCCGGCGCCTAACAGCCGGCAGACGGCGATGTTTGCCTGCGAATCGTTTGATGCTGTCGTTCGCAATTTGAAGACAATGCAATCCAGGCTCGCGGGAACACTTAGCGCGTTTGAGGTGATGTGGAACAGCTACTACGCTGAAGTGACGCGTGAAGGCGCACACAGGCCGCCACTGGGGCGCGACTATCCATTCTATGTGCTGGCAGAGGCTGAAGGTGCTGACCCGGAGAAAGATGAAGCACGGTTTCAGGCGCTGCTGGAACGACAACTTGAAAGCGGCGACATCGTCGATGCAATCCTGCCAAAATCTACGACCGAGCGTGACGCGCTCTGGGTGGTTCGTGAGGATTTCGAGTCAGTGCTGCCGGCCTACCTTTATGACGTCAGCTTGCCGATCAAAGCGATGAGTGCTTATGTCGAAAAACTCAATGCCGCGTTTTCGGCATGGCGATCGGACGCATTGTGTTTGGTGTTCGGGCATATCGCCGATGGCAATCTGCATGTTTTTACTGGGCCGTACGATGATGGCGCTCACCATGAAGCCGCTGACGAAATCATTTACGGCTGTCTTGCCGGGCTTGAAGGGTCGATCTCGGCCGAACATGGCATCGGAATTCAGAAGAAGGCGTGGCTCGGCAATACCAGGGGCGAAGACGAGATCCGGCTGATGAGGACGCTCAAACAGACCCTGGATCCAGACAATATTCTGAACCCGGGAAAAGTCGTCGGCTGACTAATTTGATACCCTTAACGACCCCTGATCGGAGGTCGTTCCATGGGCCGCATACTCAAACCTGTTCTCTTTTTCATCGCTGCAGTTTTAGCCATACTAGTTATAGCGGTCATCGCCGTCGCGGTGATGTTTGATCCGAATGACTATCGCGAGGAGATCGAGAGTACTGTTCAGGAGACGACAGGTCGTGAACTTGTCATTGAGGGCGAAATCGGAATGGCGATTTTCCCCTGGGTCGCAATCGAGGTTGGAAAATCCCGACTCGGCAATGGCGCCGGTTTCGGTGATGAGCCGTTTGCGAGTTTCGACGAGGCAAGTCTCAGTGTACGTCTTATGCCGTTGCTTCTGCGTCGCGATGTACAGATCACGACGGCAGAGTTGGTGGGCCTGGACCTGAATCTCGCGATAAACAGGAACGGCCGCAGCAATTGGCAGGACTTTATCGATGCGGCGGAGGCAAAAGAGTCGCAGGAGGCGGCCGACGAAGATCAAGGTGACACAGCTTCAGGTGGTCTTGATGTAGCAGGCGTGAAGGTATTGAATTCTTCGATCAGCTACGTCGATGCGCAAGCTGGCAGCGACGTCCAGTTAAGTGATCTGAACATCACCATGGGCAACATCACGGGCAGCGACGGCGCGATTCATCTCGATGGATTCTCAATTGAGGCCCTGCTTGAAGGTGTTGCCGAAATGCCGACGACGTTCGGACTCGAATCTGAGTCCGTTGATGTTGATACAGAAGCGGAGACGATCGCACTCGACGCGATTGATCTGGAGCTGCTTGGTCTGGA
>JBPCYB010000042.1:0-23942 GCA_051007995.1 Woeseiaceae bacterium
CGCCTATACTGTGCGCCGTTCGATCTGGGCATGCCGGGATGGCGGAACTGGTAGACGCGCTGGATTCAAAATCCAGTTTCTGAAAGGAAGTGGGGGTTCGATTCCCCCTCCCGGCACCATGCCCCACAACAAAAAGACCCCACGATGAAGTATTGCAGTGAATGCGGCCAGGCGGTCGTGCGACAAGTTCCGAGCGACGACAACCGCGAACGTAGCGTCTGCGAAGCTTGCGGCATCGTGCACTATGTCAACCCGAAACTCGTGGTCGGCTGCGTACCCGAAAAAGACGGTCGTATCCTGCTGTGCAAGCGCGCCATCGAGCCGCGCTACGGATACTGGACCGTACCCGCCGGATTTATGGAGCTCGGCGAATCCACAGCGCAGGGCGCGGCACGCGAAACCCTTGAAGAAGCCTGTGCCGAGGTTGAGATTGGTCACCTGTTTGCGTCAGTCGATGTCGTCGACGCGGGTCAGGTGCATCTGTTCTTTACGGCCAAATTACTTGGCGACTTTGCCGCCGGCGAAGAAAGTCTGGAAGTAGGGATGTATAGCGAAGATGAGATCCCCTGGGACGAGATCGCGTTCCACAGCGGACGATTCGCGTTACAGAAATACTTCGAGGACAAAGGTCAAAACAATGGCGTGCACATTCACGAACTACGCCGTTCTCGTTCCTAGCGCGATTGCGCTGCCGCATCCAGTTTCGCTTTGAGCTGATCCGGCGGTACATATCCGCTGATCATCGTACCGTCTTCAAGAACGATTGCCGGAGTACCGCTCAAACCAATATTCTGGCCTATCCCGTATTGATCCTGAACGATCGACGCGTCGCAATTCGTTGACGCGAACTTCCGATCACTCTTAGCCGCCGTTAGCGCACTATTGCGGTCATTGGAACACCACACCTCTTCTGCTGTGCTCCAGGCCTGCGAGGAAGGTCCGTTACGCGGATACATCAGGTATCGAACTTCGATACCGTGCGCCAGATAATCATCGATCTGGCCATGCAGGCGACGACAGTAGCTGCACTCCACGTCAGTAAACACAGAGACCGAATATTTCTTTACAGCGGGCGAGAAAAGAATGACGTCCTCGTCTTTGACGGCCGACATCAATTCACGACGCGCATCGGTCCTTGCGACCTCACTCATATTTACGTTCAGTTCAAGGTCGATCATGTCGCCCTGCAGAAGGTAACGACCGTTGCTCGAAATATAGGCCACGATCGAGCCTTTCTGAATCGTATACCAGCCGTCAACGGGACTCGGATTGACGTCTTTGGCGTCAATCACGTCGAACATTTCTCCAACCTTGAGGCGGACCTGTTCGAGATTGTCATCCGCTTGCAGGGCAGCCACGGGTAGCAGACTGACTGCCGCAACCAGCGCAAGCAAAAGGCGATTTGAGTGTTTTGATGTCATGCGCGTCTTCATAGCCTTAGTGGACCTTCGAAACCCGTCGGGGTTCCCGGCGCGGCATTGTAGCAAAGCTATCCGCGCGGGTGGTGTTCGCCGTGCAGGTCCTTGAGACGCTCGCGCGCAACGTGGGTATATATCTGGGTGGTCGACAGGTCGCTGTGTCCCAGCAACAGCTGTACAACACGCAAATCCGCACCGCGATTGAGCAAGTGCGTCGCAAACGCATGGCGCAGGCTGTGTGGCGACATCTTTTTGCGAACACCAGCTTTCTCGGCATAGCGCTTGATGATGTGCCAGAAAGCCTGCCGCGTCATGCGGTCGCCGCGGCGAGTCGGAAACAAATAATCAGTTTGACGCTCCAGCAAGATCTCCATACGCGGGCCGTCAATGAAATCGCGCAGCCAGCGTTGAGATTCGTCGCCAAGCGGAATCAGTCGTTCGCGATCGCCTTTACCAACGATACGCAATACGCCCTGATTAAAATTGACCTGTGACTGTTTGAGATTGATCAGCTCGCTGACGCGCAAACCGGTCGCATAAAGCAATTCGAGCATTGCGCGGTCGCGGTGGCCAAGCGGCTCATCGGTATTGGGCGCATGCAATAGGGATTCAACTTCGTCTTCGCTCAACGTCTTCGGCAGGGAGCGGCCGATGCGTGGCATTTCGATGTCAGCAGTCGGGTCAGTGTCACGCAGACCCTCGCGCATAATGTAGCGAAAGAAACGACGGAAGCTCGAGAGTTGTCTAGCGGTAGAACGTGGCTTAGCGCCACCTTCAACCCGGCCGGCAATAAACGCCAATAAATCGGCCTTGTCTGCCGCATCAATGGACTTGTCCTGCTCGGACAATGAACGACCTAGCGTCATCAGATCAGCACGATAGGCGCCGAGCGTATTCTGCGACAGGCCGCGCTCCATCCAAATAGCATCCAGAAAGCGATCGACCAACTCCTCAGAGTGGGCAACTGATTCAGAATCCGATTTTCGTTTATCCTTACTAGCCATATTATCCATCTGGTCGAACGCGCAATCCTTTGCGTCGCCGCCGCAATTTCAGCACACTGCACCGCCAAGCGACGGATTTTTCAAGGTTTTGAGTATGCGGAGGAAGTCCCGAATCCGGCGTGACCGCTGTCACAGAAACCAGAAGGCATTGACATAAAGTGACCTACGTCACACGCGTCCGTGATGCCCTGTTTGGGCTGTATGCCTGGCTAGTATTCAGTTTGTGCATCCTATTTGGCCTGTTCGTGGCCATTTTGGTGCCCGGGCCTGAACGTCGAGCTCGCTGGCTCGCGGGTACCTCCCGAGCGATATTTCACCTCTCCGGCGTCCGTGTCGACGTACATGGCATGGAAAACCTCCCCTCAACCGACTGTGTGGTCGTCGCAAATCACGCCAGTTATATTGACGGATTTCTACTCAAGGGGTTCCTGCCAGGTCGCTTCTCGTTCGTCATCAAGGGCGAAATGAGGAATATACCAATCGTCCACTTCTTGCTGCGCCGAGCCGGTTCACGATTCGTTGAGCGCAATGAAGCCACGGCCAGCTCGCGAGATGCCCGGCAAATCATCAAGGCCGCACAGAGTGGCCAGTCGCTGGCTTTATTTCCGGAGGGCACGTTTCAGCGTGAGCCCGGCCTGCTGCGGTTCCGCGCCGGCGCATTTGTCGCTGCGGTGAAAGGGGAAATGGCCGTGGTACCGATCGCCATTTCTGGAACACGCCATATATTGCCGTCCGATGATCACCTTCCCCGCTACGGTCGCATTCGTATCGATGTCCTGCCGGCAATCAATAAGGACAACCCGAGCTACGCCAATCACCGTCAGTTGGCTCAACTGGCGCGGCAAGAAATCCTCGCAAATCTCGACGAACCCGATTTAATGGTCGAATAAGCTGATCTGACTAACTAATCGTCTTGCGTCACCGCGTAAAATACCGGAAAGTAGCGACCCAATATTTTAGTGGTGATTAGAAAATGAGCTCTGAACCAATTGTAATTGTCGCCGCTCAACGTACGCCGATCGGTGCATTTCAAGGTGTCTTGTCCGGAGCTGCCGCACCCGACCTCGGCGCCGCCGCCATTGCAGGCGCGATCGCCAACTCCGGCGTTGACGCAGGAGATATTGATCAGGTTCTGATGGGCTGTGTTTTGCCTGCAGGCCTGGGCCAGGCACCCGCCCGCCAGGCTGCGTTGAATGCTGGAATTCCAATCGGCACTGCCTGTACGACCGTCAACAAGATGTGCGGCTCCGCAATGGCAACCATCATGTTGGGGCACGATTTGTTGCAGGCGGGCAGCGCAGCTGTCGTGGTTGCCGGCGGACTTGAGTCAATGAGCAACGCGCCGTACCTGTTGCCGAAAGCCCGCCGCGGCTATCGCATGGGTCATCAGGAAGTTATCGATCACATGTTCTATGACGGCCTGCAAGATCCGTGGAAAGGACTGATGATGGGTCATTACGCCGACGCCACTGCGGACAAGTATGGTTTTTCCCGAGAGCAACAGGACACCTTCGCCATTGAATCGGTAACTCGCGCGCAGGCGGCTGTAGCGGACGGAACGTTCAGCGACGAAATCTCAGCAGTGAGCATTGCATCGCGCAAGGGCGAGACAGTTGTATCAACCGATGAAACACCGGGTGCTGTCAACATAGACAAGATCCCTGCGCTGCGTCCGGCATTCGGCAAGGACGGTACGGTTACAGCTGCCACATCGTCGTCAATTTCGGACGGCGCAGCTGCCACAGTGTTGATGAAGGCGTCAGAAGCAGAACGACGCGGCCTCGAACCGATGGCGAGACTGGTCGGACATTCAAGTTTTGCCCATGAACCGGAGTGGTTTACGACGGCGCCGGTTTCGGCAATCAAAAATTTACAACAGAGTCTCGGCTGGAGCCCGGACGACATTGATTTGTACGAAATCAATGAAGCATTCGCTGTTGTAACAATGGCGGCAATGCATGACGTCGGCATCGAGCATTCCAAAGTGAATGTGAACGGTGGTGCCGTCGCGATGGGCCACCCAATCGGCGCCACAGGCGCACGCATTACGACAACGTTGTTGTACGCGTTGCGTGCGCGCAATCTTAAACGTGGCGTAGCGTCACTCTGCATTGGTGGCGGTGAAGCCGTCGCCATTGGCGTCGAACTTATCTAAGAGAACAAGCAATGAATCTAGCAACAGCAAAAGCCGTCATTTCCGGCGGCGCCTCTGGACTTGGACTAGCAACCGCACAACGCATTATCGATGCGGGCGGGCAAGTAGTATTGCTCGACATCAACGACGAACAAGGTGTCGCAAGTGCGGCAAGCCTTGGAGAACGTGCGTCGTTCGTCAACACCGATGTTAGCAATGAAGAATCAGTCAAAGCGGCGCTTGCCGCGGCGAACGCGGCGATGGGTGGCGTCACACTGGCGGTTAATTGCGCTGGCATCGCCACGGCGGGTCGCACGCTTGGGCGTGACGGTCCCTGGCCAAGTGAGCTCTTCAATCGAGTGATTCAGGTGAATCTGGTCGGCAGTTTCAACGTGACCAAGGAAGCCGCTGCTTTCATGCAGCACAATGAACCGAACGATGACGGCGAACGAGGTGTTGTCATCAGCACAGCATCGATTGCTGCCTTTGAAGGTCAAATTGGCCAGGCCGCGTACTCAGCATCGAAGGGTGGCGTCGTTGGAATGATGTTGCCGTTGGCGCGCGAGTTTGCATCGTTCGGCATTCGGGTAAATACGATCGCGCCAGGCGTGTTCCTGACGCCGATGGTCGCTGGCATGCCTGAAGAGGTGCAGGAATCGCTTGGCAAACAAGTGCCGTTTCCACCGCGCCTGGGACGCCCGGAAGAATATGCGGATACAGTTGAGTTCATCTACGGCACGTCGATGGTCAATGGCGAAACGATTCGCGTCGATGGCGCGATTCGCATGCAACCCAAGTAATTACATGCCGGGGTAGTTCGGGCCGCCGCCGCCTTCGGGCACGGTCCAGACAATATTCTGCGTTGGGTCCTTAATATCGCAGGTTTTGCAGTGCACGCAATTCTGCGCATTGATCTGAAAGACCTGCTGACCACCCTCTTCGACCACTTCGTAAACGCCCGCCGGACAGTAACGTTGCGCCGGCTCGTCGTACATTGGCAGATTGAAACTGATGGGCACATCTTCGTCTATCAGAGTCAAATGCGACGGCTGGTCTTCTTCATGATTCGTACTCGAAAGAAATACCGAAGACAGGCGATCGAAACTGATCACACCGTCAGGCTTCGGATAGTCAATGACAGGCACGTCGGCTGCGTTGGCCATTGATTCGTGATCGGGCTGCGTATTCCGCCAGGTGAACGGCATTTTGCCGAAGAAAATATTCTGGTCGACAAACGTAAACGCGGCACCCCAAAAAACGCCCAGCTTTGCCAAAGCGGGGCCAAAGTTCCGCCCCTTGTGTAACTCTTTATATACCGACGAAGTCTTGACGCTTTCCTCGTAGTCGCTGAGCTCTGCGGTAGCGGCCTCTCCCGACGACAATGCCTTGTGCACACTCTCGGCAGCCAACATCCCGGTCTTGATGGCCGTGTGGGCGCCTTTGATCTTCACCGTGTTCAAGAAACCTGCGTCACAACCAACCAGCATGCCCCCCGGGAACGCCAACTTGGGCAATGACTGCAATCCACCTTTATTAACCGCCCGCGCTCCGTAAGCGATGCGTTTACCCCCCGCGAGATACCGGCTGATTTTCGGGTGCAGCTTCCAGCGTTGAAACTCTTCAAACGTCGACAAGTGCGGGTTCTTGTAGTTGAGCGCGATAATTAAACCAAGAAACACCTGGTTATTCGCTGCGTGATACAGAAAACCACCGCCTTCGGTGTGATTGTCGAGTGGCCAACCCGTCGTGTGCACGACCAAGCCTTCATCGTGTAGCGCCGGATCAATCTCCCAGATTTCCTTAAGGCCAATGCCGTAATGCTGTGGATCCGCGTCAGCGCGCAATTCAAATTTTTGCATTAACTCCTGGCCAAGATTGCCGCGGCAGCCTTCGGCGAAAATTGTGTACGGTGCCGTCAGTTCATAACCCGCCTGAAAACTGGATTTCTGCTGTCCGTCTTTGCCTATCCCTAAGTCGCTGGTCGCAACGCCGCGAACCCGGCCATCGTCATCGTAAAGAACCTCCGACGCAGCAAATCCCGGAAACACGTTCACGCCCATGCTTTCTGCCTGCTCACCCAACCACTGGCACAAGCGGCCAAGACTGATAATGTAGTTGCCCTTGTTGTGCATCGGTCGCGGCAGAAACAAGCCGGGCACACGGACGGACTTCGATTCACTGGTCAAATAATGTACGTCGTCGCCTTTGACCGCGGTCTTTAGAGGCGCGCCCATGCTCTGCCAGTCCGGAAACAACTCATTTAGAGCCGTAGGCTCAAAGACGTTGCCGGACAGTATGTGTGCGCCGATTTCGGAACCCTTCTCAACGACGACGACCGACAAATTGCTGTCAAGCTGCATCAGTCGGCAAGCTGCAGCGAGGCCAGCCGGCCCGCCGCCAACGATAACCACGTCGAATTCCATGGATTCGCGTTCTGTACTCATAGTATTGTCTCTCCGCCCGCACTCTGCATTGGCGCGAAAGAGGATATCTGGAATATTGAACGTGCGCGAGGCCTATGAACAGAGCTTTTTGCGAGATGGTCATGAGCGAGACCCCGCTCAAGCAACCGTCGTCGCAGAGCTCGAGCAATTGCAACAAGATTTGCAGTCAGTCGCCGCTGGCGAGCGCGGCATTTTCGGCTGGTTTCGGTCGCGTCAGTCCAGCGACCATCAAAAAACACCTGGTCTCTACATCTGGGGCGGCGTCGGTCGCGGCAAGACTTTTCTAATGGACCTGTTCTTCGACAATTTGGCAGTAACGGCCAAAAAGCGTATCCATTTCCACCGCATGCTGCATGACATTCATAATCGCCTTGCCCGTCTCACAGACATTGAAGATCCGCTTGAGAAAATTGCTGACGACATCGCCAGAGACACCCGCGTTCTTTGCTTTGATGAGTTCTTCGTCAGTGACATTGGGGACGCGATGATTCTGGGACGCTTGCTCGAAGGTCTTTTCAAGCGTGGTGTTACGTTGGTAGCGACATCGAATTCAGCACCCGATGATTTGTACAAAGATGGTTTGCAACGGCAACGCTTTTTGCCCGCGATTGAAGCACTCAGGAAGCACACCAAAGTCGTTCATATGCAAGGCGACACCGACTATCGTCTGCGGCTGCTACAAGAAGCCGGCACGTTTCTCAACCCGGACGACGGCGCAGCGCGCGGCAAATTGCAGCATTTCTTTGATGAATCGGCGTCCAGCCAGGTCAGTGCTGATTGCGAGCTTGACGTTAATGGCCGCAACATCCATGCACATGCTCGAGCAAAAGGCATCGTCTGGTTTGAGTTCGCCGACATCTGCGATGGTCCTCGTAGCCAGAATGACTACATTGAAATTGCACGCTGGTATCCCACGGTGATCGTATCGGGTGTTCCGGAGCTGGACGAGGCACTGGAAAACCAGGCCCGCCGCTTCATTGCATTGGTTGATGAATTTTATGACCGCCGCGTCAAATTGATCGTTTCCGCAGCCACATCGCTCGACCACCTGTATGCCGGCAAACGGCTCTCATTCGAGTTTGATCGCACGCTTAGTCGACTCGCCGAAATGCAATCGACGGAATATCTCGCCGCAGCTCATCTCGCCTGAACCGGTTGTGCACCGGAGTGATAATGGTTACTGTTGAAAGCATGGATGACGAGCTCAATTTAGAAGAATTCTTGCCGTATCGGCTGGCCGTCCTTTCACACACCGTCAGCACGACGATCGCCAAGGTTTATGAGAAAAAATTCGGCGTCTCGATTCCCGAATGGCGTGTTATTGCGATTCTTGGACGGTTCCCCGGGCTCTCGGCTGTCGAAGTTGCCGATCGGACAATGCTCGACAAAGTCGCAGTTAGTCGCGCTGTTACGAAACTGATCAAACATCGCCGCGTCGATCGTCAGTTTGCGGACGCAGATCGGCGCAGATCGATTTTGAATTTGTCGGAAGAAGGTCAAAAAGTCCACAATGAAATCGCACCACTAGCTCTGGCTTTCGAACGCGACTTGCTGCAGGGAATCAGCACCGAAGACCTCGAAGCGTTCAACGTCGTCGTCGAGCGCCTACTCGCCAAAGCGCGACTACTGGGCACGCCGCAGTCGTAGCTTTAGCAATGACCTATTCGTGAATTTCCGGGCGGGGTTCCAGTGACCAAAAAAAAGCAACGACGGGGAAGCGATCAAAAATCTTCCATCGTCAGTGACATTCTATCGGCCAGAGTTCGATCCAAGATACTGCCAAGCAAAAAGCAAGCCCAACTATTTCTTGAGCAATACGTTGCCGATGTGCCCGTAAACGATCTGGCGGGACGAGAGCCGGACATCATGGCGCAAATCGCGTTTAGCCATCTTGAGTTCGGTGCGCGCCGTCGCAAGGGCCAACCCAAACTTCGCATCTACAATCCGATCGAAAAAGATTTTGGCTACAGCTCGCCATACACATTTGTTGAGCTCGTCAACGACGACATGCCGTTTCTCGTCAATTCCGTTACCGCGGCAATCAACCGACATGAACTAACAGTCCATATAACCGTTCACCCCATTATTCGACTGGTTCGCGATAGCGACGGGCAAATCGAGAAAATTGTCGATCTGGAATCAAGCACCGGCAACCGTGAGTCCTTCATTCGTTTTGCGGTTGATCGTGAGACAGACGCGAAAGAACTGAAATTGCTTGAGCAGGAAATTCGCCGGGTACTGGCCGACATCAAGCTCGCCGTACGCGACTGGCGGAAAATGCGCGATAAAATGGTCGACGCCGTAGATCTGCTTAATTTCGGTCCATCGCGCGCCGACGCAGTCTTGCGCAGCGAAAGCCAAAAATTCTTACAGTGGCTTGCCGACGACCACTTTACGTTTCTCGGATTTCGGGAATACCGCCTCTCCAATCGCGGCAAGAAAATTTTTCTGAACCCGGTTGATAAGAGCGGACTTGGCCTGCTGTCGCGGAAGGAGCGCGGTGGTCATGCCACCGAACTAACGGATGAAATGCGGCGCCTTACACGCTCGAAGGACTGGCTAATCCTAACGAAAGCCAATTCTCGCTCGACGATTCACCGGCATGCGTATCTCGACTATATCGGCATCAAAGTTTACGACAAGAAAGGCCGGGCTGTTGGCGAACAGCGCTTCATCGGGTTGTTTGCGTCTGCTGCCTACAGCGAAACACCGCGCAATATTCCTCTGCTGCGCTACAAGATGAACAAGATTTTTGAACGCGGGCACGTCGAACCTGTCGGTCATCGTGGCAAAGCACTGTTGCACATCATTAACACCTACCCACGGGACGAGTTGTATCACGCTTCGGTTCAGGACCTGGCGCGAACCACGATTGGCATCCTGAATCTTCAGGACCGACAAAAGGTCGCCTTCTTCCTGCGGCGTGATGCATTCAGGCGCTTTTTTTCATGTCTGGTCTATATCCCGCGCGAAAAATACACGACGCTGATTCGGCGCAAAGTGGAAGGCATTCTGATGGACGCGTTCGACGGCGTTTCGGCTGATTCGAGCGTTCAGATTTCGGACTCGGCGTTGGCGAGAGTGCATATCCTCGTGCATACAAACGCCAACAATCGACCAACAATCAGCATTCAGAAAATAGAACAAAGTATTGCCGATGTCGTTGTCACCTGGTCGGATGAATTACGCGACCAGCTCAATCAGGCATTTGACCTCGAGGAAGGGCCAAAACTATTTCGCAAATACCGCGAGACGTTTCCACCTGGATACCAGACCGAGGTAACCCCCCGTGAGGCATGCAGCGATGTAGAGCGTATCGAGGATATGCTGGCCAGCGGCAGCTCACGATCTGTCGATTTATATAAGCCCGAAACAAGCTTGCCGGGTCACATGCATTTCATGGTCTATAGCTTCGGCGAACCCATCGCGTTGTCCGAGGCCCTACCACTGCTTGAAGACATGGGTGTGGATGTCTACACGGAACACCCGTATGAAGCCAGCCTGCAATCGGGCGAATCGATGTGGATTCAGGACTTCCACCTGCGTCACGAATCCGGTGCCGATCTTGACTTTGACGCTGTAGAAATTCCCTTTGAAGAGTGTTTTAACGCCGTTTTCGCAGGCCGCGCCGAAAGTGATGGCCTTAACAGACTCATCCTGGGCGCGAATCTCGATTGGCGTCAGACAGCGCTGTTACGTTGCTACACAAAATTCTTATTGCAGCTTGGCATTCCCTTCAGTCAGGAGTACATGGAAGACGTTCTCGTCAGTCATGGCAAATTTGCGCGCAAGATCGTGCGGCAGTTTGAATTGCAGTTCGACCCCGGTTTGTCGGACGCGAAACGCAAGCGCGAATCAG
Source organism: Woeseiaceae bacterium (assembly GCA_051007995.1). GTDB lineage: Bacteria > Pseudomonadota > Gammaproteobacteria > Steroidobacterales > Woeseiaceae > UBA1847. The sequence goes on from JBPCYB010000042.1 coordinate 10,860, forward strand.
AACAGGTACGTGCCGAAGTTGCACGAGCCGTTGGTAAGGCCAGGAATGTCGATGAGGATCGCATCATGACCGCGTTTTCTGGCGCGATTGATGCCACGCTGCGCACCAACTATTTTATTCGCAACGACGAGGGCGAGCCCAAACCGTACATTTCGATCAAATTGATGTCTGAACAGCTTCGCGAAGCGCCCTTGCCTCGTCCCAAGTACGAGATTTTCGTGTATTCACCCGACGTTGAGGGCGTGCACTTGCGCGGTGGTGATGTTGCACGAGGTGGCCTGCGTTGGTCGGACCGACGTGAGGATTTTCGCACCGAAGTTCTTGGTTTGATGAAAGCACAGGTCGTCAAAAACACGGTTATCGTGCCGACCGGCGCAAAAGGCGGTTTTTTTCCGAAGCGTGTCCCGGATGGCGGTCGTGACGAAATGTTCGCCAATGGTGTTACCTGTTACAAGACGTTCATTTCTGCCTTGCTGGATATCACCGACAACGTGATCGATGGTCGGGTAGTCACCCCAGAGAATGTAGTTCGTCGTGACGGCGAAGATCCGTATCTTGTGGTGGCGGCTGACAAAGGAACAGCAACGTTTTCTGATACTGCCAATGGCATCTCGGCCGACTATGGATTTTGGCTTGATGACGCATTCGCCTCAGGTGGGTCGGCGGGCTACGACCATAAGAAGATGGGTATCACTGCGCGCGGAGCATGGGAAGCAGTCAAAAGACATTTCCGCGAACAGGGTATCGATACGCAAAAAGACCCGTTTACGGTCGCGGGCATCGGCGACATGGCAGGCGATGTATTTGGCAATGGCATGCTCCTGTCGCGCAAGATCAAACTTGTTGCCGCGTTTAATCACATGCACATCTTTCTGGATCCGGAACCGGATATGCCGGCCAGTTTCCGGGAACGGCAGCGCCTCTTTAAGCTGCCGCGTTCAAGTTGGGCCGATTACAACGAGAAACTGATATCCAAAGGCGGCGGTATTTTTTCCCGACAGGCGAAGACCATTCGATTGAGCCCAGAGGTGCGTCGCTTACTCGATACCAGCGAAACATCAATGCAGCCAGACCAATTGATTGGTGCAATTCTGCGTATGCCAGTCGACTTGTTGTGGAATGGCGGCATTGGCACTTACGTTAAGGCCGGCACCGAGGGACATTCTGATGTCGGTGACCGCAGCAACGATAATGTACGCGTCGACGCCGGCGAGTTGCGTTGTAAGGTCGTTGGTGAAGGCGGAAACCTGGGTCTGACACAACTGGCGCGTATTGAATACAGCCTCGCCGGCGGCAGAATCAACGCCGACTTTATTGATAACTCTGCGGGCGTTGATAGCTCTGACCGTGAGGTCAATATCAAGATTTTGCTCAGCGACGTTGTAAAGAAGAAAAAGATGTCGCGGCCAAAGCGCAACGAACTACTCGCGTCCATGACCGACGACGTCGCGGAACTGGTTCTACGCAACAATTATCTGCAGACACAATCTATCAGCATGAGTGAGATTCGCTCCGTCGAACGCATCGACGAAATTGCTCGACTTATTCAGAATCTTGAGAACACGGGATTGTTGGATCGGGAAATCGAATACCTGCCCGAGGAGTCCGAGATCGACGAACGTCGGGCACGCAAGCAAGGCTTCACACGCCCCGAGCTCGCGGTGGTTCTTAGCTACGCGAAGATTGATCTGTACAACGGCTTGATCGATTCCGGCGAAACGCTAGTGGACTTTCTCGTTGTCGACCCATTGCGTTATTTTCCTGCGTCATTGCGTCGTCGCTACGTCGAATTCATTCCCGGTCACCGTCTGAGCCGCCAAATTCTCGCGACCTTGATTGCGAATGACCTTGTCAATCGTATGGGTCCATCCTTTGTAAAACGCGTACAGGATGATACTGGCGCAAGCGTTGTTACGATCGCACGAGCATATACCGTTGCGCGGCAAATCTGCCGTGCCGGCGGATTGTTCAAGACCATCGAGGCGCTAGACAACAAAATGCCGGCGCGAGCCCAGATGTCGATGATGTTCGAAGTGAGCCGAACATTGCGACACGCGTGCTATTGGCTCATCGAACAGTTCGGCGAAAATTTGCAGATCGAACGATCAGTCAACCGCCTCAAAGATGGCATGACCAGCGTGTATACGCGTCCGTCAGCAACGATGTCGCCCAATGCGCGTATTCGTCACGAAAAGGCAGTGGCCGAGTACATTGCGATGGGTGTCGCCGAACCGCTCGCGAACAAGATGTCGGCGCTGTTGCTAACTCGAGTCGCGCTCGATGTCGCGGATCTCGCCCGCACGTGCAAACGGGACGTTGGCGAAGCAGCGAAACTTTACGCCGCCTTTAATCAGCAACTCGGCCTTTTCTGGTTACACACCGGAGCCGAGGACCTCAAGGTTCGGGGCCGCTGGCAAGCGATCGCGCGCAGCAACTTACGTGAGGAGTTTTATCGCCTGCGACGTGAGATGGCAGAGCCGCTGCTTGCCAGTCGTAGCAAGAAACCTCTTCTGGACAACGCCGATCGATGGTTTCAGAGTAACCACGAAGCGATTACACGATTCAGAGCTATGGTCGATGAGATGAAGCTACGAGGTTCACTTGATTTTGCTACCCTCTCAGTCGCGGCGCAGGAATTGCGCAACCTGATTTCGAAGTAACAAACTAATCTACTGGAGTAAGCATGGCTGGCAAGCTTGTACTTTGTCGTCACGGGCAAAGTGACTGGAACTTAAAGAACCTGTTCACGGGTTGGACGGACGTCGATCTAACCGAAAAAGGCATTAACGAAGCGGCTGAAGCGGGTCGACTGCTCACCGAACTCGGCTATGAATTCGACGTCGCGCACACCTCTGTATTGCGTCGCGCTATTCGAACCTTGTGGATCATGCTCGACGAAATGGATCGTATGTGGATCCCCGTCATTCGCGACTGGCGCCTCAATGAACGCCACTACGGCGCATTGCAGGGGCTGAATAAAGCCGAGACGGCCGCCAAGTACGGCGACGAGCAAGTTCATATCTGGCGACGCAGCTACGACGTTCTTCCTCCCGAACTGGATGCCGATGACGACAGGCACCCCGCGCACGATGCGCGCTATGCGGGCATCGACGGACTGCCTGCAACCGAATCGCTCGCCACGACGCTGGACCGCGTCCTTCCCTGCTGGAACGACGTTATTGCCCCCGACTTGCGAGACGGCAAGGACGTTTTAGTCGCCGCTCATGGCAACAGTCTGCGTGCGTTGGTAAAAATGCTCGATGGTGTGTCGAACGATGAAATTACGTCTTTTAATATTCCGACCGGCGTTCCGCTCGCGTATGAGTTAGACGACGATCTCAACCCCATCTCACGAGAATTCCTCGGCGACCCTGACGCGATCGCGAAGGCTGCGGCGGCCGTTGCCGCACAAGGCAAGGCGCAGTGAAGTATGCCCTCGGGCAGCACGCACCGGTTCTCGAGGGAAACGATCACTTCATTGCCGACGGCGCCCGCGTCATAGGTCAGGTTCGACTCCAATCGCAAAGTAGCGTCTGGTTCAACTGCGTACTACGCGGCGATACCGAGTTGATCGATATCGGTGAACGCAGCAATGTGCAGGATGGCAGCGTACTGCATGCCGATCCGGGGTATCCGTTAACGATCGGCAAGAATGTCACGGTCGGTCATAAAGTGATGCTGCACGGTTGCACGATCAGCGACAATTCATTGATTGGCATTGGCAGCACCATTCTCAATGGCGCTGTCATCGGCGAGAACTGCATTGTTGGCGCAAATGCTTTGATCACTGAAAACAAGACATTTCCTGCAGGCTCGCTAATTATCGGTGCACCCGCGAAAGTCGCGCGTGAATTGAGTCCCGAGGAAATCGGGTCAATCAGAGAATCAGCCGGTCACTACGTTGCCAATGCGACTCGCTATCGTTCGGAATTGAATCGGCTCGAGTAGCGTCTCAGTGTTGCAGTTTGGGATCGCTACGCTTGCGCCGCGGTTCGTCGATCACCCTGACCAGACCTTCCTGAGCAGTCGACGCGATGAGTTCACCACCTGTATTAAAGAACTGCCCGCGCGCTAAGCCACGTGCACCCGCCGCGTTCGGACTATCGATCGAATACAACAACCATTCGTCAATGCGCACCTCACGGTGAAACCAAAGCGCATGATCAAGGCTCGCCATAATGACTGCACCTTTTTCGAAGGGGAGATCGTGTGGAATTGTGCTGGCGCCGAGCAACTCATAGTCTGAAGCGTACGCGAGCAGGTTTTGATGCAATGCCAATCTATCGGGTAGCTGATCGACGGCACGCAACCAGATGTTCTTTTGTGGCACATGCGCCAGCAAATTATCGATGACCGGCCGAATTTCGAATGCGCGTCTGTCTGCCATATGGCGGCGCATTTTTTCCGGCATCTTCTGCGCTAGACCTGACTCGAGATCCAGAATGTCGCGACACTCGTCCGGACTTGGGACGTCTGGCATATCCGCCTGATGCTCAACTCCCTGCTCGGGATGTTGAAAAGAAGCGGCTAAATTGAGAATCGGTCGGCCGTGTTGAATCGCAACGACGCGTCGATTGGAAAAACTCCCGCCATCGCGGGCACGATCCACTTCGTAAACGATCGGCGCTTCCATGTCACCGCGACGCAGGAAGTACGCGTGCAGCGAATGCGCCACTCGATCGTCGACAGTATGTTGCGCCGCTGACAGCGCCTGGCCAAGAACCTGACCGCCGAATACCTGCGCGCTGCCGATATCCCTGCTTTCGCCGCGGAAAATATTGTCTTCAATGCGCTCTAGGTGTAGCAGCGTTATCAGATCGTCAAGAACAGGGTGCATGGGATTGGTCTACAAAATTAGCGGTTGCTACGACCGCCATCGACGTTGACGCCGGTTCCATTAACAAAGGCCGCATCGTCACTGGCTAGAAACAAGACGACTTTCGCGACATCGACCGGCTCGCCCAAGCGGCGAGCCGCAGAATTCGCAATACAATAATCGCGCAATTCCATGTTCTTTCTGAACGCGTCGCGACTCGCCGGCGTCATGATCGCACCGGGTTGTACGTAATTGACCGTAATGCCGACTTCGCCGATTTCCAGCGCCAGGTCAGTCGTCAATGCGGCGAGGTCTTGCTCAGACTTGGCGAAGGCCTGTTCACCGTTGGTCGCAAACACGCTGCGCAGAAGTCCGATATTGACGATTCGCCCGGCCGGGCTTTTCTCCAGATGTGGCATCGCTGCACGGCATACAGACAGCAGCAAGGCAGAACGAATTTCAAGCAGGTCTTTCAGTTTGTCATTTCCATCAATTAGCGGCCCATCGGCCTGCAATGGAAAATCGATAATCAGGATGTCAATTCCACCAAGCCGCTTGACGGCTTCCTCAACCAGTCCGGGCATGCGCGTTGAATCGAGCAGATTGGTCGAATAGCCGTCGATGCCTTTTACGGACTTGAAGTGCTGTTCTACACCACTGTTAATGGTGTCGGCCGCTAATACCGAAGCGCCGTGTTTGACCAGAGTACGTGCCGACGCCTCGCCAATACCACTAGCCGCATTGATTACCAATGCTTTCAATCCATACAGGCGTAACGGATCAGCCATGACTACTCCAGTTCTAGTTGGGGAACTGATAGTCAGCGAATTGGCGTCTCAATTCAATCTTCTTGATCTTGCCGGTCGCCGTATGCGGCAACTCATCGACAAACGCGACATCGTTCGGTACCCACCAGGAAGCAACCTTGCCATCGAAATAGGTCAGCAATTCTTCGACGCTCGGGTCCTGATTCTCGGCTTTTACGACGACAAGCAGCGGCCGCTCGGTCCACTTCGGGTGTGTGAGGCCAATGACTGCAGCTTCCGCAACGGCCGGATGCCCCATCGCTGTGTTTTCCAACTCAATTGAACTGATCCACTCACCGCCGGACTTGATCACATCCTTGGTGCGATCGGTGATGGCCATATAACCCTCTGGATCGATCGTTGCGACATCGCCGGTATTGAACCAGCCGTCCTCAGAATGCGCATTGGCACTGCCATCGAGTTTGAAATAATCGCTGCATACCCATGGACCGCGCACCTGCAACGCGCCGTAAGCCAAGCCATCCCACGGCAGCTCTGTACCTTCGTCATCCACAATACGCATTTCAAATCCGAAGATGCCGCGCCCGGCCTTGACTGCAAGATCCAGTTGTTCATCGGCTGAAAGCCCTTCGAGACCGGCTTTGAGCGTATTGGTTACGCCGAGTGGGCTCGTCTCCGTCATGCCCCACCCCTGTCGCACCTCTACACCGTGATCATCTCGGAACTCCTGGATCATCGATCGCGGTACCGCGGCGCCACCGACGATGGTTCGCTGCAATTTGTCGAGACGTTTACCCGCTTGCTTGCAATAACCCAATAACGCCAGCCAAACGGTCGGGACGCCAAGTGACATCGTCACGTCTTCTGAGTCCATGAGGTCGTGCAGTGCCTCGCCGTCACCCATTTTCGGTCCTGGATATACGATCTTGCAGCCCGTCATCGCCATCGAGTACGGCGTGCCCCAGGAACTCACATGAAATAGCGGCACGACTGGCAGCACACAGTCGCGGCTCGACAAACCCATCACATCGGGTGCGACTCCTGCATAGGCGTGCAGCAACGTAGATCGATGGTCGTACAGCACGCCTTTCGGATCGCCCGTCGTGCCGGAGGTGTAACAAAGTGCCGATGCAGAGCGCTCATCAAGCTCGGGCCACACGTATTCGGCAGACTCGGCGGCGATCAGTGTTTCGTAGCAAATGGCGTTCGGCAATGACGTTTCGGGCATGTGTGACTCGTCCGTCATGACGATGAAACCCTCGACTTCGGCGATCGTGTCTCCCAATGACTCAAGCAATGGCACGAACATGACATCGGTCATAATCCAACGATCTTCGGCATGGTTGATGATGAAGGTCAGCTGTTCGGGAAACAGACGTGGATTGATCGTGTGGCAGACAAAGCCGGCTCCGCTGACACCGTAATAGGCTTCCAGATGCCGATAGTCGTTCCAACACAGGGTAGCCACGCGATCACCGTTCTGCAGGCCCAGTCTTTCCAGCGCATTCGCCAGTTGCCTGGCCCGCGAAAAACACTCTCTGTAGGTATAGCGGTGACGCGGATTGTCAGCCGTTACCGAGACGATTTCCTGGCCACCATGAAACTTCTCTGCATGCGTCGCGATTGATGAAATCAACAGCGGCGTGTCCATCATTAGTCCTTGCATAAAACTCGCTCCGGCGGAGTAAAAGTGCGCACCGTAATTTAACAGAAAACCTAGTGATTGCGCGGGCTTGGTGGTGATTACTTACGTAATGAATGCGACGAACCATGGTATCCTTGGGTCAATAAACGGCGCGGGGGCGTCGTCCCAAATCCAGGGGGGATAATAATGGGAAACAACATCAATTTCGCTTTGCCGCGTGCTGTTTGCGCGATCGCACCCGCGCTTGCTCTTGGCTTCATTACCAGCGGTACTGTCCTGGCTCAAGACGAGTCGGACGATATTTTCGAAGAAATTGTCGTTTTGGCCACTAAACGAGCATCAAACATTCTTGACGTGCCAGTCGCCGTAAGCGCACTTACGGGCGCGCAGATCACCGATGCCGGCATTTTCGACATGATCGACCTGCAACAGAATGTACCGGGTCTAATCGTCGGCGGGAGCCAATCCTCGACGACCACCAATTTTGCGATACGAGGCATCGGCAGTACCTCAAACAATTTTGGTGTGGAATCGTCTGTCGGACTCTATGTAGACGGCGTTTACCGTTCTCGGCAGAGCTCGATGGTCAATGATCTCATTGATATAGAAGCGGTCGAAGTATTGCGCGGCCCGCAAGGCACCCTGTTCGGCAAGAACACTGCGGCCGGCGCAATAAGTGTTCGGACTGTTCGCCCGAGCCAAGACCGCGATGCATTTGTCGACGTGACTGCTGGCGACCGCGGCCTGATGAAAGTGTCTGCCGCTGCAAACATGCCGATCAATGAAAACATGGCATTACGCGGTACGATCTTCTCCACCCAGCGAGACGGTTACGTCGACGATTACAACCTCGGCAAGGACTTGTACAACGATCGTGATCGCATCGGCGGCCGATTGCAGTTGGCCGTTAATGATCCCGAGGACGACTTCAATATGCGCTTCATCGCTGACTACTCAGAAATCGATGAGGTTTGCTGCGTGGGAATCGTACGAGTGGATAGCCTGCTCTACAAAGGGGCCCTGCCAGGCATCGGCACCGGGGCGATTGACCCATTGGACGCTGTTGGTTCGCAATTCGCTAATGCGCTCGTCGGCGGAACGGTATTCGCGACGTTTGACTACCCACAATCGTTGCTCGACGGCTTGAATCTGGCGCTTGGATCGCTGTCACCTTTTCCCGGCACAATTGTTCCGGGCTCAAGTTTCGATGATTACGAAACGGCGACTACTCTGCCACCGATTTCGACCAACGAAGATGCTGGCCTGTCGATGGAAATTAACAAGACGTTTGATAATGACGTGCTACTCAAGTCGATTTCCGCGTTTCGCAACTTCGAAACCTTCGATTCGGTTGACATCGATTTTTCCGATGCGGATCTGATTCACCGTATCAATACAGGTGAGCAATCGTCTTTCTCGCAGGAGTTCCAGTTTATCGGCGAGTTTGGTGAGGGCAGCTCCTGGGTCGCAGGTGCTTATTATTTCGGTCAGAGTCTCGACAGTACGACACTGACCAGCGCCGGTGCATTGTTCAATACCTACGTCACCACGCTCAATCCTGCATTGTCCGATGCGGTGAACAATGCGAATGCCGTCGACGCCGGCCTTGAACTCGCAGGACTGGGCGCGATTCTGAATCCCGCCACTGACCCATTTCCCGCAGGTGCCAATGCGTTAGATGACGTTCGGCAGGATCACGAAGGATTTGCTGTATTTGGCCAGGTGGATTTCGCCGTCAACGATAAGTTCACCGTTTCGCTTGGCGCTCGTTTTACGGATGAAACCAAGGATATTGACGCCAGATACACGCAAACTGCCAATGGACCACCACCTGACCTGCGTCCCTGTGCAGCCGATCCTATGGACCCGACCGGCACCAGTTTCCTCGGTGGAGCGATTTGCGTCGCTTTAAGTGAAGCGGGCGCGTTCCTGCAGACCGGCGGTGCATTTGGAAGCCTGGATGGAGTACTGGCTGGAGACCTTGTGCCGATTACGGAACCCAATGTCGCCTGGGGCTCCTACCTCTTCGACCCATTCGCGCCGCGACCGGACGTCAAGGACAAGCTCAGCGACGATCAGACTACAGGCACGGTCAAGCTGACCTTTTTCCCGTCTGACTCCACCATGCTGTACGCATCGTACGCCACAGGATTTAAGGCCGGCGGCACAAACGCAGATCGAATTAACGTCGCATTCGATCAGGTTTTTACTGCAGAAACGGCCGATTCATTTGAGGTCGGTTTGAAGGGTCAGTATGGACCCATGCAATTGGTACTTACGTATTATCAAACCGATTTCGAGGATTTTCAGGCCAACTCTTTCACGGGCACAGGCTTCAACCTGCAGAACGCGGGCGACCTTACTATCGATGGTTATGAAGTTGAATTGCTTTGGAGACCTTTCGACTCCACCGAGATCCAGGCGCATTACACCCACAACGAAGGCAAATACAATTCCTTCGAGCTAGGCACTGCGTGGGATACCTGGGTAGCTCAGTACGGTGCGTGGATGGGCCAGGGTGATCCGGGTTGTACGGCACCTTTTGATCCGACCAACCTTCCGGATGGCTGCCCGCGTAGCGGCGATCCACTGCCGTACAATCCGGAAGATCGCGCCTTTATTGCATGGACGCAGAATTTCGACTTCAGTGGCAACACCTCGGCATTCTTCCGCCTCGAATACACCTACGTATCCGAGCAATTCACCGACGGGGATCTTGACCCACTGACATTGCAGGATAGTTTTAATGTAATTAACGCCCGTGTTGGCCTGAACTTCGCCAACTCCAACTCGAGCCTGACTCTTTGGGGGCGCAATATTAACGATGAACGCTATTACCACGGTTCAGCTGACCTTCCTGTTGCGGAAGACGGAATGTTTTCTTATCCGTCCGAACCCGCCAGCTACGGCGTAACATTTCGGAAGGGTTTCGACTGACAGGCAGCTGCATAAAAATCGGACTGGCGCAGATCGCGCCAGTCTGGCTGCAACGCGACGCGACGGCTGCGAAGGTCGTCGAGTGGATTCATCGAGCCGCCACCGAAGGCTGCAATCTTGTTGCCTTCGGTGAGGCTTTATTGCCCGGCTACCCGTTCTGGGTGGAGCGTACGGGCGGCGCAAAATTCGAATCAGATCTGCAAAAACAACTCTACGCCCACTACGTCAGCCAGGCAGTCGCCGTCGAAGCAGGTGATCTGACCAGCATTTGCAGCGCGGCTCAGACGCACAAGATCGCCGTTTACTTAGGCATCATTGAACGCGCGACCAATCGCGGTGGTCATAGCCTGTATTGTTCGATGGTATATATCGATGCACAAGGCGAGATCGGTTCTGTGCATCGCAAACTCATGCCGACGCATGAAGAACGCCTGGTTTGGGCAATTGGCGACGGCAATGGTTTGCGCACACACTCGCTCGGACCGTTCACGGTCGGTGGCCTGAACTGCTGGGAAAACTGGTTGCCACTCGCTCGCTCGGCGCTGTATGCACAAGGCGAGGATCTGCACGTCGCTATCTGGCCTGGCAACCGGCGCAATACCGAAGATATAACACGTTTCATTGCGCGCGAGAGCCGCTCCTACGTTGTGTCTGTTTCAGGCTTGATGCGCCGCGAGGATATTGGCGACGATCTCCCTGCCGCAGACATTCTGCGAGAGACGGCCGATGATGTCATGGCTAACGGCGGTTCTTGCGTCGCACTGCCTTCGGGCGAGTGGCTACTCAAACCCGAAACCGATTCAGAGTCGCTGCGTATTGTTGACATTGATCATGACCTCGTTCTCGAAGAACGGCACAGTATGGACGTCTCAGGACACTACTCGCGACCGGATGTCACACGCCTGATCGTTAACCGTAAACGTCAGACAACTGCAGAATTCACGGATTAAGAGCATGCATACAACTATCAAATCGACGTCGATCATCTTGCTGCTGATCGCTGTAACCGCAAACGCCGAAGTTCCCGAAGGGTATTGGGGTAGCGAGCAGACACAGCCAATTCTGGATGCAACCCAACGGGTAAGACTTGATCCTGACCTGAGTCATCTCAGCGGCGCCGAATTCCAGGCGCTGGAGGAGTTGCTTGCTGCCGGGCACATCATGAATACGCTGTATGAAGAGCAGCGTCATCGCGGTGCCAGAGCAGCTCTGGCGGAATTGCAGGACCTGCACACCGCATCTGGCCAATCGACTGAAACGCAAAATCTATTGGATCTCTATTACCTGTCGAAAGGACCCATTGCCACAACGCTGGACAATGTGCGCGGCGCAATTTTGCCAACCGAAGACGAACAACCCGGGAAGAACGTCTACCCTTATGGCCTGTCGAGAGACGAGATCGATGCTTTTCTTGCCGCACATCCGGAAAAGTCTGACGAGATTAAGGGTCTGCGCACAGCTGTACGACGCTCAACCGCCGAGAATCTGGCTGCCGACCTGGCTGCACTCGATGCGTTTCCGGGCGTCGACGCATTGCACAACGGTCTGCGCGAAAGACTCGAAACAGAACCGGTCGGCACGGATCTCTTCTATGCTGTGCCCTATGCGCTTGCTTATGCCGACGAACTGTCTGCAGTTCGGGCACACCTGAATGCCGCTGCTCGTTTGTCACGCCAAGATTCACCCGATTTCGCCGCTTATCTGGAAAACAAGGCACGTGATCTTTTAAGCGGCAATTACGAATCCGGCGACGCGTCGTGGGTTACTGGCGATTTCGCGAATCTAAATATTCAAATCGGCAGTTACGAGACTTACGACGACGCGCTTCTCGGCGTCAAAGCGTTTTTCAGTGCCAGCATCCTGGCTCGTGATGTCGAGAAGAGCAACGCGCTGGTCGAGGCAATAGCCGGGCTGCAGGCTATCGAAGATTCACTTCCGTATGAACATCAGAAACAGGTTCGGAGGCGCATTCCCGTGGGCGTGTACCGCATTATCGCGGACTTCGGCCAGGCGCGCGGTGCGAATACCGCGACCATATTGCCAAACGATGCAAACCATGCGCGCAAGTACGGTCGAACGATTTTGATTCGCTACAATATTCTTGGCAACCCCGTGTTGTTCGCGAACAGCAAGAAGTTGTATGACTCCGTCGTTGACGAACGCTTCCGCGATCATCTGACCGCAGACGGCAAATTCAATCGAACCCTGTGGCACGAAGTCGGCCATTATCTCGGCGTAAGCCTGACCGCCGACGGACGTACTCTGGGAACCGCATTTGCCGACCGCGCAGACTTGCTGGAGGAGTTGAAATCGGATCTCGTGTCACTGCATGCCGCTCCGGCTTTGCGTGCATCCGGATACCATGACGATGTCGGGTTGCGAGCGCAGTACGCTGATGGCATTCGTCGTACATTACAGACCGTACAACCACGACCTGAACAGCCCTATCAAAATATGCAATTGATGCAATTCAATTTCTTCATGGAGATGGGCCTGCTTGAGGTTGATACGGAGTCCGGACTTCTGACAGTAAACTACGAGCGGTACCACGAGGTGGTCGGCCAGATGCTCGAGCAGGTGTTGCAGATTCATTACTCTGGCGATTATGACCTCGCCGACGAATTTGTTATGCGCTGGAATTATTGGGACGACAAACTGCACGGACGTTTAGCGACTCTGATCAAGGAGTCCGGCATTTATCGTCGCACGTTAGTACGCTATCACGCGCTGGGAGATTGACATGAGTGCGCTGTACGATAACATTCTCGACACTATCGGTAACACACCGATTGTGCGCCTTAACAAACTTGCCCCGGACAACGTCAACGTCTACGTCAAGATTGAATCATTTAATCCGATGGGGTCAGTGAAAGATCGGCTTGCGCTCGGCGTAATCGAAGCCGCTGAGAAAAACGGCA
>JBPCYB010000043.1:0-5091 GCA_051007995.1 Woeseiaceae bacterium
CTACACGTCAGATACCTACAGCCCCGTTCGTGAAGTGGCCGAGTCCTGCCAGACCGGTACCGCGACCAACATCATTTTCGGACTGGCACTCGGTTACAAGAGCGCCGTCGGTCCTTATCTCGCGATCGGCCTTGCCATCTACATTCCGTGGATGCTGGCCGGCATGTACGGTATAGCCATTGCCTCGCTCGGCATGCTGGGCACGCTGGTCATCGCGCTGACAATCGACGCCTACGGCCCGGTGGCTGACAACGCCGGCGGAATTGCTGAGATGGCCGGTATGCCGGAACACGTGCGCGAGCGCACGGACGTCCTGGACTCGGCTGGCAATACTACAGCAGCCATCGGTAAGGGCTTCGCGATCGGCGCGGCTATTCTGACGTCGCTCGCGCTGTTCGGTGCGTTCCTGACCCGTGCCGATTTGTTGATGAAAGAACAGGACCCGAGCTCGGATCTTCTCGGCACGATCAACCTGCTCGACCCGATGGTCTGCAGCGGCCTGTTCATCGGTGCCGGACTGCCGGCGCTGTTCTCGGCCATGACGATGAAGTCCGTCGGCGCAGCCGCGTTCAAGATGATCGAGGAAGTGCGGCGTCAGTTCCGCGAGATTCCGGGCATCATGGAAGGCACGGGCGAACCCGACTACGCACAGTGCGTCGCGATCTCTACAAAGGCTGCCGTTCGCGAAATGGTTGCTCCCGGCATCCTTATCATGGGCGCGCCGCTCGTCACCGGGTTCCTGTTCGGCATCCAGGCCACGGCCGGTCTGCTGGCCGGCTCGCTGGTCGCTGGCGGCGTTCTCGCAATCTCGGCGTCAAACTCCGGCGGTGCCTGGGACAACGCCAAGAAGTACATCGAAGCCGGCAATCTCGGTGGCAAGGGCACTGATGTTCACAAAGCAGCGGTGGTTGGCGATACGGTGGGCGATCCGCTGAAGGACACGTCCGGACCGTCGCTGAATATCCTGATCAAGTTGTCGGCCATTCTGTCGCTCGTCTTCGTACCGTTCTTCGTACAGTACGGCGGCATCTTGCTGAAGTTCATGTAGGAGCGACGCCCTTCGGAACAAGAAAAAGGCCGCAATCGCGGCCTTTTTTTGTTCTGGATTAAGGATTCTCAACATGCCAGTGCTGGCCATGCCGAGCGGTGTCGGTGATTCGATGAAATGCCCTTGTGCAAAATCGACCCCACTGTCTCGCAACCAGTCGAAATCTTCCTGATGCTCTACCTGCTCTGCAATAACGCGAAACTGCATCGTCCGAGCGAGCTTGATCATCGCGGCGACCATTTCCTGGTTGACCTGATCTGAAGTCAGGTTATGTGTGTACGTACCATCGATCTTGAGATAGTCGATCGGCAAGTGCTTAAGGCTGGAGAACGAACCGAGCCCGCTGCCAAAGTCGTCGAGAGAGAACTCACAGCCAATACCGTGCAAAACCTCAATGAAGCGCTGCGCGTGTTGCACATTGGACAGAATCGCTTTCTCGGTGACTTCGAAACAAATAGTCGACGGTGGCACGCCAGTGCGATCCAGCGAATCGACGACAAAACCAAGAAAGGACTCGTCGCCAAGCGTTTGTCCCGACAGATTTATCGCACAGCTGCGGCCGCTTGAAATCTTTATCTCTCCACCCGAGATCGCCATTAGTGACGCATTGATGACCCAGCGGTCTATTTGTGGCATCAGTTGATAGCGTTCGGCCGGGCGCAGAAATTCAGCAGTATCTGCAATGCGTCCGTGACTGTCCGGTAAACGTATCAATACTTCGATAGACGGTCCTGATTCAACACCACCGGACATGGAGATAATTGGCTGCACGGCAAGTTCAAACGTGTCCTCGTGCAAAGCGCTTTGCAGTTGTCGCAACCATTGAATGTCGCCACGTTCGCGGGCTACCTGCTCATCACGCGCAGAATAGACGTGTACCTGGCCGCGGCCCTGCTGTTTCGCAACATAGCATGCGGAATCGGCAGCACTCATCACATCCTGCAGTGTTCCGCTGAGCTGGCTAATTTCGACCAATCCGATCGAAATGCCAATATTGAAGATCTTGTCTTTCCACACGAAGCGATAGTCAGCGATTGCATTACAGATATCGGTCGCGATCTGCCGTGCCTTTTTTATCGGGCAGCCGATCAATAGTGCGCCAAATTCATCGCCACCCAGACGACCAACAAAATCTGAATCTCGAACCTGTTCTTTGATCAGCCCTGCGACTTCGCGCAGCATGTTGTCGCCGGCAAGGTGACCGCAACTGTCGTTAACGGCCTTGAAGCGGTCGAGGTCCATATAGAACAACATATGGATCGCCTCCTCCGCATGCGCCGAGTCCATACCCTCATCCAGCCGGCGTTCAAATTCACGACGATTGATCAGACCAGTGAGTGGGTCGTGCGTCGCCTGATAACTCATTTGTCGCGTCAGGCCACGGATCTCGCTGACATCGTGGAATACGACGACAGTCCCTGAGATGCTGCTGCCCGGGCCACGAATCGGCGACGCTGTTATCTCGACCGAGTGCTCTTGCTCACCGTCGCTGCTAACAAGCACCGCGCGCCTACCCATGTTGACGCGACGCCGCATCGCCAGGCACCGCTCCACCGGATCGCCGAGCGGGCGCCGATCTGCATCGTCGACGAGTGAAAACAGTTCGCCGACCCGATGCCCCGCGGCATCATCACGATTGGCACCAATCAGTGACTCGGCAGCAATGTTCATGTAATCGATACGCCCGTCGTTATCAGTCGTGATTACACCTTCGGCGATCGACTCCAGTGTGTATTGGGCCTGACGCTTGCTGCGACTTAACGAGACCTCGAGGCTCTTGCGATGACTAACGTCTCTGGCAACGGTCAGTATCGCGGGATGGCCGTGAAATTCGATGCTGGAACTTTGCGCCTCGACCCAAAGCCCGGATTCGTTGCCATTGATCAATTGAATCTCAAGCCGTTGCGGAACGTTCTCTCCGCGCAAGCGTTTCGCCATGGTATTGCGAAACAACGCACGGTAGGCCGGCTTCACGAGGTCTGCAGTTTCACGCCCGACCAGCTGAGTCGAGTCGAGGCCGATCAAACTCGCCGCGGATTCATTGGCTAACAGTATTTTCTCGTCGTGAATGATGACGATCTCAGGCAAGGTACGTGCGAACTCTTTGAACAGGCGATCGCGACCTTGAATTTTTTCGTCCCGTTCGCCCAGTGCATCAAAAAGTCGATTTACTGTATGAGCGAGTTGCGCCGCTTCCGGATCATCGGGGACCGTCAGGCGCCGGCCGACAGACGCGTCGCGCGACGCTTCAAGCAGTTCCTGATTAATAACCTCAATGCGGCGCTTTGCGTGTCGTTTTTGCAAAGCGAATCCGATACCGACCAGAACGGACAGACCGAGCAATATCGATAGTGCAATGATGATCTGATCGGACGTCATTTTGTTATTATTCTCGGGTCGATACAGTATCTCCAAGCATGGAGAATTAGTGCTCAAGGCAAGCACGAGCAAAGCAAGTGAAGCATATCCCAGCAGCCGCGACGGGCTGCGGCTATTCACCATAATAAGGTCAGACTACGAATGAATACTGATTTCGCCAGACAACAAATGGTAGAGCAACAGGTGCGAACCTGGGACGTCTTTGCTTCCCCAATACTCGATGTGCTCAGCACAGTGCCGCGAGAACAATTCGTCGCAGCAGGATTTGAGCGGCTCGCGTTTGCCGAAACTGAATTGCCGATCGGCCATGGGGAGGTAATGATGACGCCCAATGTCGAGGGCCGAATGTTGCAAGCCCTGGATATACAGGCGTCGGACGATGTATTGGAAGTCGGTACAGGCAGTGGCTTCCTGACGGCTTGCCTTGCAACGCTGGCCAAATCGGTTAGCAGCATCGATATTCATGATGATTTTCTCGAATCAGCCACAGCGAACCTCGCGGATTCGGGAATTAGTAATTTCGAGCTGAGCAATATGGATGCGACGCAAGAATTGCCAGACGGCACGTTCGATGCCATTGCGGTCACCGGATCGATTGAGGTCTTTGATTCTCGCTATCTGATGGCACTCAAACCGGGTGGACGTCTGTTCGTAGTAGTCGGCACGGCACCTATCATGGAGGCGCTATTGGTCGTCCGCAGCAGCGACGCTGACTGGAGCACGACCAAGATCTTCGAAACCGACTTACCAGCATTGGTAAATGGCACATTGCCGCCACAGTTTTCGTTTTAGGCGACGAAACCACTTGGCGACCTGTTGCATCTAATTTACAAGCGAACTTTGACGCCTGATCCGCGTCCGAGAGCTAGGGAACTCTAGCTGCATATCCAGTATTGACTGATTTAGTGATATAGTTCACTATAACACCTAAGTAATCACGCCCACTCGTGGCGTTACTGTTGTGGAACACAATAAGATGAAAAATACTATGAATATCAAATATTTAGCGGTTGGCATCACGGCCTTTTGCTTGCTGGGCACGGCGCAGGCTGAGTCCCTACTCGAGGTCTATCAGCAGGCGCTGCAGAGCGACCCGAGAATTCACGAAGCTGAGGCACGCCGTTTGGCAGCGCTGGAAGCTGAGCCTCAGGCGCGCGGAGTATTGCTGCCGCAAGTCGATTTTGGCGGCGACTGGACGACAACAAAGTCTGATAGTTCGAATACGCGCGAACTTTCGACCGGCCTCTCGGTAGTCACGTCGGACTTCGAAGGCGACACGACGCGATGGCAGCTCACTCTTCGCCAAACCTTGTTCCGCTGGGACCAGATTGTAGGATTGCGACGTGCTGACAAAATCGTCGCCAAAGCCGAAGCGGATCGCGAAGCCGCGCAACAGGATCTGGTCATTCGGGTCGGTCAGACCTACTTCGACGTACTCGCCGCAGAAGATCGACTGACGTCTATTCATGCCAACCGTTTGGCGATCGCCAGGCAACTTGAGCAAGCCAAACAGCGTTTCGAGGTTGGCTTGATTGCAATTACTGACGTGCAAGAATCTCAGGCAGCGTACGACCAGGCTATTGCAGATGAGATTGGCGCCAAACGATCCCTGGCCACCGCGCGCGAATTCCTGCGTGAAATTACCGGACAGTATGTCGGCGAAT
>JBPCYB010000044.1:0-8862 GCA_051007995.1 Woeseiaceae bacterium
CCGGCGATCCGGTTGCGTCGATTACGAGCCATGGCCTCGACTTTGAAGCTATGCTCGCGCACGCCAAGAATGTCGGCGGCCCTAACCTAAGAAAGCTGACGTTTCATGATCGTGGCGACATGCTCAAGGCGCTTGCGATCTACCTCAACGAAATCAAACAGGAGTTCTATGCCCTGTCGACACAGACCGGGGCAACGCGCAAAGACAGTTGGCCCGATATTGATGGCGGCATCTCGACGATGTTCGTATTTTCAAGCAAGGGCCGGCGCGAAATGCCAAACGATCACGTGTATCTCGATGGTGCGGTCGAACAACTGTCGCGCGACGGCACGTTCGTTGGCCAGCACATTTTCACGCCGAAGCTCGGCGCAGCGATTCACATCAATGCCTTTAATTTCCCGTGCTGGGGCATGCTGGAAAAACTTGCGCCGACCTTGCTTGCAGGTGTGCCTGCCATTATCAAGCCGGCTTCGAGTACCGCCTATCTCACAGAGTTGATGGTGCGACGAATTGTCGAATCAGGAATTCTGCCTCCGGGCAGTGTGCAATTGATTTGTGGCGGCGTCGGCGATCTGTTCGATCATCTCGATTGCCAGGACACGATCGCGTTCACCGGATCGAAATCGACTGCCGAAATGCTGCAGGCACACCCACGTGTTGTCAGTGAATCCGTCGCTTTCACGGCAGAAACCGATTCGCTCAATATGTCGATCCTGGGTCCCGATGCCGTGCCCGGTACGCCTGAGTTCGATCTGTACATACAGGAAGTCACCCGGGAAATGACCGCGAAGGCCGGCCAAAAATGCACAGCGATTCGACGCATCATTGCACCGGCAGCCATCGCTGGTGAAGTGGTCGAAGCACTATCGACTGCGCTTGGTGAGATTCGCATCGGTAATCCAGGCATTAAGGACATCGACATGGGCTCACTGGCAAGCCAGGGGCAGCGCGATGAAGTGCGCGACCGCGTCAGGGAGTTGTCAAATGAGGCCAGTGTGGTTTTTGGTGGTAACGACGAGTTCGAAGTCGTTGATGCTGACCGCCACAAAGGCGCGTTTTTCATGCCGACCTTGCTGCATTGCGAAAAGCCCTTAACCGCCAAGCTCGTACACTCGGTTGAAGCATTCGGCCCCGTCAGTACGGTGTTGCCATACGACTCAATTGACGAAGCGATTGAACTCGCACGCCTTGGCGAAGGCAGCCTTGCTGGATCAATTATCACGAATGACAACAAAGTTGCACGCGAACTGGTGCTGGGTACTGCGGCGTACCACGGCCGAATGGTCGTGATCAATCGACATTGCGCGGCCGAATCGACTGGACACGGATCGCCGCTTGCGCACCTTGTCCATGGAGGGCCCGGACGTGCGGGCGGCGGCGAAGAAATGGGCGGCGTGCGTGGCGTTCTGCACTACATGCAGCGCACCGCTATTCAGGGTTCGCCAGAAACTCTGTCCGCCATTGGCCACCGCTGGATCAAAGGTGCCGACGAAGTCGACCCGGGCGTGCATCCATTCCGCAAAACATTTGAACAACTGCATCTTGGCGACACATTCAAGAGCGGCTTGCGCGAAGTCACCCTGGACGACATTAATCATTTTGCCGAATTCACCGGCGACAACTTCTATGCGCATATGAATGAAGAAGATGCAGCGAAGAATCCGTTTTTTGAGGGTCGCGTTGCACACGGTTACCTGATCGTGTCTTTCGCCGCCGGCTTGTTTGTTGACCCCGACTTTGGGCCAGTTCTGGCGAACTACGGCGTTGACGATCTTCGCTTCCTGCAGCCCGTCAATTACGGCGACTCACTAAAGGTTCGTTTGACCTGTAAACAAAAGACGCTGCGTGGTGACAGCGGTTATGGCGAGGTCCGTTGGGATGCTGAGGTAACAAATCAGGACGATGAGATCGTGGCACAGTATGATGTGCTGACAATGGTGGCAACAGACGCACATTGGCAGTCTGTGCAATGAATGAGGCAACAAGAACTTGGCCCGACCCAGGATTCTGGTTTTTCAACACGTACCCTATGAACCCCTGGGGACGCTTGACCCGCTCTTGAAGCAGGCTGGCTTTCGCCTGCGGTACATCAATTTTGGGCGCAACGGGCACGAGCGACCATCGCTGGACGGATACTCCGCGTTGATTATTCTCGGTGGGCCTATGAACGCTGACGACACAACAGCTTATCCGCATCTCGCCACCGAGCTCGAACTCATCAAAGAAGCGCTGGAACGCGATATTTCAATACTCGGTATTTGCCTCGGTGCGCAGCTGCTTGCCAAGGCGCTGGGCGGCCAAGTCGTAGCGGACGCAGGACGGGAAATCGGCTGGCACGACGTCGACGTCACTGCAGACGGGCAACGCGATCCGGTTTTATCAACATTCGGTACGCGTCGGGAAGTGTTTCAATGGCATGACGATGTCATCGAGTTGCCGTCCAACGTCGTTCACCTCGCGAGTTCGATGCGTTGTCCGGCGCAAGCGTTTCGCTACGGCGAGCATGCCTATGGATTTCAGTTCCACCTCGAAGCCGACGGCGCGCTAATTGAACGCTGGCTCGATGTACCACAGCATCAATCAGCATTTGCCGATGGGACGCTGGATCGCACTCAGATCAGGGAAAAGATCGGCGCTTCCATTGAACCGCTGATGTCACTGAGCAACAGTACATTCAGTCGCTGGATTGAACGCTTCGAGCCGCCGGCACGCAGACGACATTTGCCGTCACGATGACCAATGTGAAGATAGCCAGAAAACTGAAGATTTTCATTTTTCAGTCAATCTATTGATAATAATATTAGAAATTCTTGTTATTTTTCAATAGATTATTTTTTTGTTGACTATTTTTCTATAGTTCTATAGATTACGCGCCTCACTACCGGGGACCGTAGTCGTGCCAGGCACACACACCGAAAAATATGAAAATCAGCGTAGGGAGGCCATTCGGTCTGCCGCTGCTGTGTTTGCCGAGAAGGGCTACCACGGTTCCAGTACGCGTGATATCGCTGAGCACATGGGCATCAAGCAAGGCAGCCTCTATTACTACTTCAAGTCAAAAGAGGATGCACTGAGTGAAGTTTGCCTGTTCGGCATGCAGGACTACGTTGAGCGCATGAATTCGATCTCGACGAGCGATCAGTCCTTTCGCGAGAAACTGGTGGCGACGGTGACATCGCACGTAACGAAGTATCGCGAAAAGAACGAGGCACTGCGCGTGTACAACGCCGAACGTTTGTATTTGCCGGAATCGAAGCGAACCAGGCTGAAAGAGCTTGGCACCGGTTATCGCGAACAGCTTGAACAAATTTTTGCTGACGGCATTCAGAGCGGCGCAATCCGCGGTTCTGTTGATTGCCGCTTCGCAGCACACGCCGTCATCGGCATGTGCAACTCATGGGGCGAGTACATCGAACGACACCCCGATATGGATCTGTTTCAAATCATCGAAAACTGCGTTGACCTTTTGCTCAACGGGTTTATAGACAAAACAACCAGTAATAATTGAGGAATAGTCTTGTGACAACACAAAAAGCAACGAATGTAACCTGGCATGACGGAGAGGTTTCTCGCGAGGATCGCTTTACGATTCTGAGACAGCGTGGTGCAACCATCTGGTTTACGGGCTTATCCGGCAGCGGCAAGAGTACGATTGCCGTCGCTCTCGAACGCGCGCTCTACAAAATGGGCAAACTGACCTACCGTCTAGATGGCGATAACGTGCGCCTCGGTATCAACAAAAACCTTGGATTCTCCGAAGCAGATCGTACGGAAAACATTCGCCGTATCGGCGAAGTCGCCAAACTATTCGGTGACGCTGGCGTCATTTCCCTTTCCAGCTTCATCAGCCCATATAC
Source organism: Woeseiaceae bacterium (assembly GCA_051007995.1). Classification (GTDB taxonomy): domain Bacteria; phylum Pseudomonadota; class Gammaproteobacteria; order Steroidobacterales; family Woeseiaceae; genus UBA1847. Next base: position 3,858 of record JBPCYB010000044.1, read on the forward strand.
AGCGGATCGTGACCAGGTTCGCGAATTACACGAACAAGCAGGTCTCGAGTTCATCGAAGTTCATGTCGATTGCTCGCTTTCTGTTGCCGAAGAACGTGATCCAAAAGGCCTGTACAAGAAAGCACGCGCGGGCGAAATCAAGAACTTCACCGGTATCGACGATCCTTATGAAGCTCCGGCAAAACCGGAAATTCACTTGCACACCGATCAAATGACGCTGGAACAGGAAGTGGAGATCATTCTGGATCACCTTATGGAACACGGTTTCATCATCCAACAACAATTTGCCCGTGCTGCTGACCTCAATAACGAAGCCGCAGCACAGTAGGAGAACGACTTGATTAACCCACATGGCGCTGACGCGCTAAACCCCTTACTGGTCACCGACAAAGACCAGCACGACCAACTGCTTGCCGAAGCTGCCACTTTGCCGTCTGTACTGCTGAGCTCTGCCGCTGCAGCGAATGCTGTCATGCTGGGCGGTGGCTACTTCACACCATTGACCGGCTACATGAATCTTGCCGACACATTAAGCGTGGCTGAGAAAATGCACACAGTTGACGGACTTTTCTGGCCCGTCCCGGTTCTCAATCTGATCGATAGCGCCGACGATCTCGATGGCGCGACGAGAGTCGCATTGCGTGATCCGAATGTCGAAGGTCACCCGGTCATCGCAGTTATGGATATTGAAGCTGTCGAAGAAATGACGGCTGAACAGAAAGAAACCATCACACAACAGGTCTACGGAACTCTTGATGCCGGTCACCCGGGCGTTTCTGTGTTTCAGGCCCAGGGCAACGTCGTTGTGTCTGGTCCGATTCAAGTATTGAACCTCAGCTATTTCGCGGACGAGTTTGAAGGCACATTTAAGACCGCCGTTGAAATTCGTGACGACATCGCAGCGCGTGGCTGGCAAAAAGTGGTCGCGTTTCAAACCCGCAATCCTATGCACCTCGCCCACGAAGAGCTGTGCCGCATGGCCATGGAACGCCTTGACGCCGATGGCATTGTTATCCATATGTTGCTGGGCAAGTTGAAGGACGGTGATATTCCGGCCGACGTTCGCGATGCCTGCATCCGTAAAATGGTCGATATCTACTTCCCAGAAAACACCGTAATGGTCTCGGGCTATGGCTTCGATATGCTGTATGCCGGACCTCGGGAAGCCGTGCTACACGCAGTATTTCGCCAAAACATGGGTGCGACACATCTCATCGTTGGACGCGACCATGCCGGCGTAGGAGACTACTACGGACCGTTTGATGCACAAGCAGTCTTCGACGAGGTTCCTGAAGGCGCCATGGACATCGAAATTTTCGGCGCTGACCATACTGCATGGTCGAAGAAACTCGACAAGGTCGTCATGATGCGTGAAGCGCCGGATCACACGCCAGATGATTACGTGTTCCTGTCAGGCACCAAGGTACGTGAAATGCTGGGCGCAGGTATCGCTCCGCCGCCGGAATTCTCACGACCCGAAGTGGCTAAGATTCTGATGGACCACTACCAGGCCGAAGCGTAAGCAGGAAATAGCTGCGCGCAACTTTGCGCGCAGCTTTATCCGTATTTTTGCGGATAGGGCCGCATCGGCTCACCACATAAGCTGTATCTGTCATTCCTCGACTCAGTCTTGAAGGATAGAGATGCCGCTAAGCGCCAAAGAACGCGTATTGACAGCGATAAATCACGAACAGCCAGATCGTGTTCCTTTAGTCATAGGCGTCAGCAATGCCACCGGCATCAAAATGAGAACCTATCAGGAGATCAAGAGAATCGCCGGCATTGATGCGCCCGACAATTACATTTACGACTGGCCTGAACTCGGCACCGCAGAGATTGACGAACTGACGTTGCAACGCCTGCATAGCGACGTTCGCGGGGTGCTCGATCTGGAACCCAAAACTACGCTGCAGGCGAATCGCGATCGTGATCCGCTTAGCGACTACATTGATTCCTGGGGCAGCGGACAAACCCGACTGGGACCCGATGACTGGTTTCCTTGCGTCCACCCAATGGCGGAAGCAACAACATTGGAAGATATTGAGGCGTACCCGGGTTGGCCCGATATGACCGACCCGAGTCGTATTGCCCACGTGCGCGAACACGCCAGGCGGCTAGCCGAAGAAAATCAGTATGCGATCCTTGCGACGCCCTGGCTGTTATTTCCGTTCGAACGCGCGTACGCGATGCAAGGCATGGAGACGTTTTTGCTCAACATGGCCATGTATCCGGATTTTGCTCGCGCCTTGATGGAGAAAATCGCTGTCTATTGCAAACAGCTGATGGGGCCGTTTCTCGAAGAGCTCGGCGACAACGTCGACATCATCAAGATAGGCGACGATCTGGGTACGCAGGAAAGCCTGATGATTTCGCCGAAAATGTATCGCGAGATCCTCAAGCCTATTCACGCAGACTTCATCCGTTTCATCAAAGCGCGAACCAAGGCCAAAATTCTGTTTCATTCCGATGGCGACGTTGTGCCACTGATCGACGATTTCATCGAAATGGGTGTCGACATTCTGAATCCTATTCAGACGTCGGCCGGAACCATGTCAGACCTACCGACCTTAAAAAAACACTATGGCAAAAACATCGCGTTCTGTGGCGGCATTGACTCGCACCGCATACTGCCGTTCGGCAGCCCCGCCGACGTTCGCGACGAAGTGAAACGCGTTATGCAGATACTTGGCCCGGGAGGCGGCTGCATGATCGGCGCGGTGCACACGATAATGAATGACGTTCCTGCCGAGAACGTCCTTGCCATGGTCGATGCGGTCGAAGAGTTCGGACACTACCCGCTTCATTAATCGCGACTACACCCACCAAACACCATTGGTCAGCTTGCAGTCGAGGCTATCGAGCAAGATGTGGATAGCCAGGCCGACGCCAAGTAGCCGCACCTTTTTGAAGAGCAAAAACCCCATGTAAGCGAGTATTGGCAGTGGCTGATGCAGCGGGTGAAATCCAATACTACAGCGGCCTGCGTCATAGATCGGCGTTGCCAGTAAATGGTCAACGTCGATCAGCAAGCCCGCCATCATCAACAGAAAGGGCTTCAGCCAGGCCTTGCCAAAAACGGCCAGAGCGATCAGCAGCGGTACTGCCACATGAAGTATCAGATGCACACGTATATCTCTGAGTTATTGGGCCATAAGAAGTCATTCGTTCCACTGACCCTCCGATGCGACTAGCTTAGCCTTTCGGGAAACTTCAGGAAACGGCCGTGGCTGCCAACCCTCAGAACAGAATAACGCCAACAATAGGCGTCGAAGAGCTTTCGGCTCTGCAGATGGCTGTCGCGCACTTTGACCGCGAACAACTGATTTGGAGCAGCGGTTTCCTCGCCGGGATGGCCGGTTCGACGGCACCACAACCATCGGTCGAGTTGTCGCAACCAGTCGCCGCCGCGAATTCCTCGTCCGACACCTGGCACGTGTTCTACGCCACAGAAACGGGTAACAGCCGCAACGTCGCGGAGCAACTGGCATCGAATGCCGCTGTCGCCGGGCTGTCGACCGAATTGCACGATCTCAGCATCACCCGACCCAAAGTTCTGAAAACGGTTGAGAACGCCGTGTTCGTACTCGCCACGCACGGCATTGGCGAAGCGCCCGAGGGCAGCGAAGCGTTCTTCGAATTCTGGCAATCCGAGAAAGCACCGCGTCTGGAAAAGCTGAATTACTCGGTTCTGGCACTCGGTGACTCCAGCTACGCAGATTTTTGCGAAATGGGACGCATCTTTGATGCGCGCCTCAACCAACTCGGTGCTACGTCTATTGTCAGACGCGCAGATTGTGATCTTGACTTCGAAGACCAGGCCGACGAGTGGACCAACGCTGTTGTCGCGCACGCACAATCGACGACGACAGCTATCGCTACGCCGCGCAGCGTGCAATTGAGCGCAGTACCCGATTCGCCGACCTACTCCAAACGCAATCCGTTCGCCGCAGACATTCTGACGCGTCAAAAGATTACTGGCAGTGACTCGAGCAAGAACGTGCAACACATCGAGCTAGACCTCGAGGGCTCCGGCCTGACCTACCTGCCGGGCGATTCGATAGCAGTCGCCGCAAACAATCCACCACAGTTACTTGAGGAGCTAGCACGAACGACCGGTTTGAGTGGCGACGTTTTCGAGGCCAAGGAAATTACTGCGCTGAGTCGGCCGATTCTCGATGCCGCCGCCGCATCGCATCCGGAACTTCGCGCGATTCTCGATGATCGTGATCGGTTTTCGAATTACCTCGCGACACGCCAGCTCATCGATCTCGTGCACGAGTATCCGATTGACTGGCAGGACCCTCAGTACACTGAAAAACTGCGCGCGCTTTCGCCGCGTTCCTATTCCATTGCGTCCAGTCTCGACGCGAACGCCGACGAAGCGCACCTGACGGTCGCTGTTGTCGATTACGAACAATATGGACGACGACACTGGGGCGCCGCATCGAATTTTCTCGTCAGTGATGTAGCGCGGGCCCCAATCTACGTCGAAACAAACGATAACTTCCGTCTGCCGGAAAACGGCGATACGCCGATTATCATGGTCGGCGCAGGCACCGGTGTCGCGCCGTACCGCGCCTTCATCGAGCAACGTCGCGAGCACGGTCAATCGGGCGACAACTGGCTGATATTCGGTGACCGCAATGTTTCCAGCGACTTCCTGTACCAACTCGAATGGCTGCGCTATCGCAAGGAAGGCTTGCTAACAAAGCTCGATGTCGCGTTTTCGCGCGATCAGACCGAGAAAATCTACGTGCAAGATCGCCTGATTGAGAACGGCAGGACAGTCTTCGATTGGCTGCAGCGCGGCGCGCATTTTTACGTCTGCGGTGACGCTGACTACATGGCCGGCGACGTGCATCGCGCACTGGAAACAATTATCCAACAACACGGGGCCCTCTCGAGCGAGGAGACTCAGGACTTCCTCAAAGAGCTGAAGCAAACGCGTCGTTATCAGCGGGACGTTTACTAGTGGCCGATGAAATCACATTGACCCCGGTCGAGG
>JBPCYB010000045.1:0-7416 GCA_051007995.1 Woeseiaceae bacterium
CAAGGCATTGAAAGCGACGCCGCAGCCGCCACAGCGAACTTTGCCCGCTGCTTGTTTAAGAACCTCTGCAGTGACGCGAAACGCTACGTCGCATTCGGGGCACTGGGTATACATCGCTCAGCCCTCGATCCTTCGGCCAGTTACTCGTGCCCAGGTCTGTCCGCCTTGTTCCCTGCAAGCTGGCTCGTCAAATTCGATCCAGGGACAGTACGCACCAAGCACATCATCAATCTGCTCGGAGAGTATGCCGGATAACGCGAGCATACAACCGCCTTTGACATGCGCCGCTATCGATTCTGCGTGTTCGATCAATGGCGAGGCAAGAATGTTTGCGACCACAACGTCAAACTTTCCGCTTACGTCGCCTGCGTCGCCGACGACCGTCAGTTGGTCTGCAACATGATTTCGTGCTGCATTGTCTCGCGTTGCTGTGACTGCTTGCGGGTCGATGTCCATCCCGATCGCCCGATCGCTGCCAAGCAATAGTGCAGCAATGGCGAGCACGCCGGAACCACAGCCATAGTCGAGCACGCTCGTTGAATCTAATTCGAGTCCGTCGAGCCACTCGAGGCAAAGCGCGGTTGTTGGATGCGTGCCGGTGCCGAATGCAAGACCGGGATCCAGTCGAACGACGACAGCATCCTGTTCGTCGATCGCAGAGTCTCCAGGGCAAATCCACAGCCTCGATCCGAATTTCATTGGACCGAAATCTTTTAACCACTCACGTTCCCAGTCACGATCTTCCAAATCGGACGTCTCGTGCGGTGGAAGTGTGTCGATTGCGAGAGATTGCAACAAATCGGTACGTAATTCGTTGAGGTCCGTTTCTGGGGTAAACAGGCCCGTAATACGCATCTCGGGCCAGAGCGGTGTTTCGCCTGGCGCGGGCTCCAATACGGGTTTGTCGCCAGCGTCTGTCAGAGTAATCGAGCAGGCGCCGTGCCGCGCGAAGATGTCTTCGACGGTGTCCGGATTCAGCGTTTCAAGATCCATGACAAATTGTCGCCAATTCATCGTATCCAAGGTGTGTCCTCGATCACACTAGACCGAGACGTTTCTCCAGGTAATGGATATCCGTGCCACCTTGCTGGAATGCGGCATGCTGGAATATCTCCTGATGCAGCGGCACATTCGTATTGATTCCTTCAATAACGATTTCAGTTAACGCGTTTTTCATGCGTGCGATGGCCGCGTCGCGGTCGCCACCGTGCGTAATTACTTTGCCGATCATCGAGTCATAGAACGGCGGCACTTTGTAGCCGCTGTAGACATGGCTGTCGACACGAACGCCGGGGCCTCCCGGCGCATGCCACAGCGTGATCAATCCCGGTGAAGGCATGAATGTTTTTGGATCTTCGGCATTGATACGACACTCAATTGCGTGTCCCTGAATCCGAATATCGTCTTGCGTCACGCTGAGTTCTTCGCCGGCTGCAATGCGCAGTTGTTCACGCACGATATCGATGCCTGTGATCATTTCTGTCACCGGGTGTTCAACCTGCAAGCGCGTGTTCATCTCGATGAAATAAAATTCGCCGTTCTCATACAAGAATTCAAAAGTTCCGGCACTGCGATAACCAATCTCGCGACAAGCTTGCACGCAGCGCTCGCCAATTTTTTGACGTTGCTCTTCAGTGATGCCTGGCGCGGGTGCTTCCTCGATGACCTTCTGGTGGCGACGTTGCATAGAGCAATCGCGCTCACCAAGATGCACCGCATTGCCGTGATTGTCCGCGAGTACCTGGAACTCGACATGACGAGGCGTCTCCAGAAATTTCTCCATGTACACGACGTCATTGTTGAATGCGGCGCGTGCTTCTGCTTTGGTCACGGTGATTGCGGCGATGAGCGATGCCTCGGCATGCACAACACGCATTCCACGTCCGCCACCTCCGCCGGATGCTTTAATAATGATCGGGTAACCAATTTCGCGAGCGATGCGAATGTTTTCGTCGGGGTCTTCACCGAGTGGTCCGTCGGAGCCTGGCACACAGGGCACGCCGGCAGCCTTCATCGATCTGATGGCTGATACCTTGTCGCCCATCAGACGAATAGCGCTGGAGGGCGGGCCGATAAAAACGAAACCACTGGTTTCAACGCGCTCGGCAAAATCAGCATTCTCGGACAAGAAGCCGTAGCAAGGATGAATGCCAACAGCGTCTGTCACTTCGGCAGCGCTGATGATCGCCGGCATATCGAGGTAACTGTCGACAGACTGGGGCGGCCCGATGCAGACGGTTTCGTCAGCGAGCAGCACATGCTTGAGGTTATTGTCAGCGGTAGAGTGCACCGCAACGGTCTTAATGCCCATTTCCTTGCAGGCTCGCAAAACGCGCAGGGCAATTTCGCCACGATTGGCTATGACGACTTTCTCGATCATCGTCGCGCCCGCTTAGTCGTTTTGCCGTTGATCGATTACGAACAATGTTTGTCCGTACTCAACCGGCTCGCCATTCTGAACGCGGATCGATTTAATCACGCCGGATATGTCGGCTTCGATCTGGTTCATCATTTTCATGGCTTCAATGATGCACAGCGTGTCGCCCTCGTTCACGCGATCACCCACCTGCACATACGGTGCGGCGCCGGGTGATGACGAACCATAAAATGTTCCAACCATCGGTGCATCAACAGAAAAACCGGTCTCCTCAGGTTCGGCTGGCGGAGCAGGTGCTGCGGCCGGCGCGGCCGAGGGAGCGGCAGGCGCAGCGGCCGGTGCAGCGATAGCGGCGGCGATCGGCGCAGGCGCGGCAACAACAGGCGGTGCATTCTGCGAGTAGCGGCTGATCCGAACAGACTCTTCGCCCTCAGTGATTTCGATTTCAGCGATGCCCGACTCGTCGAGCAGCTCAATCAGTTTCTTAACTTTTCTTATATCCATTAGTTTTCCTCGGCATTCGTAATGTGCCGATCAGCAGCGTGAATGGCCAATTCATAACCATAGGCCCCAAAACCAAACAGGCAGGCATGCGCGATATCACTAAAGTAACTGTTGTGCCGAAAATCCTCTCGGGCAAACGTATTACTTAAGTGTAGTTCGATAAACGGAATATTGACCGCAAGGAACGCGTCGCGCAGCGCCACACTGGTATGCGTGAATGCACCAGGGTTGATAATGATGAAAGCGACGTTGTCTTTAGCCGCTTTTTGCACCCGGTCGATCAGTTTGTGCTCGGCATTACTCTGAAAGCACGCCAGCGTGTGTCCAAGCTCTTCTGCCACATCAATACAGTTCGCCTCGATATCCTCGAGCCGGGTCGCGCCGTAAACCTCGGGCTCGCGAGAGCCAAGGAGGTTCAAATTGGGACCATTGATGAGCAGTAGATCGGACATATGCCGCCGAGATCGTCCAGTTTGCCGAAGTTGGCAGCAATTCTAACCACTTTTTAAGACTTTCGTGCAACTTTCGGGGACAGTTGCGTGCAACTTTCGGGGACAGTTGCCGCAAGTGCACCATTCTGGCGCATTACTAGGCGTTCTGGTGCCTTTTGCGAGTCTCGTGAGCCGATTGGCTGGGCCACTATTGATCCCTTGTCACAGTCGGAAAATTTGTGGACATATGCCGAGAATACCGCGAGTCGTCATTCCTAATATGCCCCATCACGTTACGCAGCGTGGTGCTCGAAAACAGCAGACCTTTTTCGGGGAGTCCGATTACCGCATGTATGTCGATCTCCTGGCCCGAGCCAAAGAAAAATCAAAGGTGGAAATCTGGGCGTATTGCCTGATGCCAAATCATGTTCATTTGGTGGTGGTTCCTGACCAGACAAATAGCCTTGCCCGATTACTTCGAGAAACTCATGGCGAATACGCACGCCGCATCAATCAGCGTGAAGGATGGCAGGGTCATCTTTGGCAGGAGCGCTATCATTCTTTCGTTATGGACGAAAATCACCTGCTCGCGACTGTGCGCTATGTGGAACGCAATCCTGTTCGGGCCGGACTGTGCAGCAGCCCCGACCAATGGCCTTGGTCGAGTGTGCACGCATATCTCTCAGGTTCGGACGACGACATTGTTTCGGTGCGGCCGATGCAAGAAAGAATTGTGGATTGGATGAAGTACTTATCGGTCGACAACTCCGGTGACCAACTAGACGCGATTCGAAGCCATACAAATTCTGGCCGACCGATCGGAAGCCCGGCGTTCATGCAGCACATAGAAAAACTGTCGGGACGTAAATTTGGTACGTCGAGGCGTGCACGAAAATAGTGCACGAAAGGCAACTGTCCCCAAGTTACATGAGGTTTAGGGCGTCGCGTGCGCCAGGAATGTCCACTTCGCCGCGATCCAGCTGGCCCATGACCGTCACGATGTTGTCGAGGTGTTCCTGGTGAATCTCACCCATGTGCGCGCCGACCAGCGTGCCGTCCTTGGCGACGATCATCGTAAACGGCAGGCCGACGAAACTGATGCCCGATGATTCTGCGACCTCCATCGCGTCCAGCTCGCCATACAGAATCTGGTAATTGAATTCGGCGTCCTCAGCATACGCGACGACAGGTTCAAGGAATTCAACGGCGATGCCAATGACCTGAAAGTCATCCGCGCCATACTCTTCCTGAAAAGCTTTGAGCAATGGAATCTCGCGCCGGCACGGTGCGCACCAGGTCGCCCAGAAATTGACGATGCGATGTTTGCCGTCCCATTCGGAAAAGCTGCGCTTATTGTTTTCGAGGTCATTTAGCTCGAACGCGACTTTGATCGGGGCGTCCGGATCAGCCGCGGCAGCCACAGGGGCCGGTTCCGGAACACGGTGATTATTTGTGTAGAAAAATACGCCTCCGACTGCCACAGCGATCAGAGCTACGATTACAGCAATTGTTTTTTGCACGGTGGACCTTATCTATTGAGCTTGTTCTTATTGAGCCTGAGCGAACGCCTTGTTGACGTGATCGGTAAACTCCGTTGCTTTCATATAGCCAACGATTTCATAACCGTGGCGTTGTTGGCCATCCGTGCCAAAGAAAATGATAGTCGGTGGTCCGAAGACGCCGAATCGATCCAATATTACCTTGTCTTCGGCGTCATTTTTGGTGACGTCCGCCTGCAGTAATACGGTGTTCGACAGCGCCGCCTGAACATTGCTATCGGTAAACGTATATTCCTCCATCTCGATGCAGGACACACACCAGTCTGCGTAAAAGTCGAGCATTGCCGATTTGCCTTGTTCAGACGCACGCGCAATCTCGCGATCCAGGTCTTCGACCGTTTTGACACGGGTAAATTCAACATGCCGTTTCTCAGCAACTGTTGCGCCGCCGCCGGAGCCAAAGCTGACCGTAGCAAGCGGGTTGAGCGGATTGGTCCCGCCCGTCATAGCACCGAGGAATATCGTCAGACCATACAAAATTACGAGAACGCCGAGGCCCTTGCCCACCTTTTGCACGGCGGACGACTCGGGCGTCAAGCTCGTAAGACCGCCCATGAATACACCGGTCATAAACGTCAATAGCGCCCACAACGTCATTGACAGACCACCAGGCAGAACAGTGCGCAGCATCCAGATTCCGAGCCCGAGCAACATAAATCCAAAAGCGGACTTGACCGCAATCATCCAGTTGCCGGCTTTCGGCAGGAGATGGCCTTGCGCCGCGCCAACAGCGAGTAGTGGCGCGCCCATGCCAAGGCTCATTGCGAATAGTGCTGCACCGCCGCGCACGAGATCACCGGTTTGTGCCATCACAATCAGAGTTGCGATCAACGCCGGTGCGACACAGGCCGTAACGATGAGTGCAGACAGCGCACCCATGATGAACGCGCCGACTGTCGTGCCACCTTTCTGGTTGCCGCTGATGCCAGCAAGCTTGCTTTGAATGCTGCTGGGCATCTGCAGGTCGTAGCCGCCAAACATTGCCATTGCGAGCAATACAAAAAAGCTAGCGAAGATTATTAGCACCCAGGGCTGATTGAATATTGCCTGGACTTGAGCTCCGGCGGCGGCAGCCGCGACACCGGCCGCTGTGTACACCAGTGCCATACCCATGACGTAACTCAGCGCCAGTATGAAGCCGCGCGTTGGACTCGTGTCGTCACCTTCGCCCGCAATAATCGACGTTAAGATCGGAATCATCGGCAGTACGCACGGTGTAAATGCGAGCAGCAGGCCAAGGCCAAAAAACGTTGCAACGACTTGCCAGATATTGCCGTCAATGATGAGCTGGGCGAGTCGATTTTGCTCTGACACCATCGGCTCATCTGGCGGGCGAATCGTTGACAGATCCGTAATCTTGGTTGCTTCTGGCAATTCGACCGACAAGACGACCGTCTGCGGCAGATAACAAAGGCCGGCATCCGCGCAGCCTTGATACGAAACCTCAAGTTCAAGGTCCATCGCTTCGGGCGTTGCACGTTGAATCGTCAGTCTGCCGACGGCCTCGTCGTAATAAACAACTTGCTCACCGAAGAACTCGTCGTTATGCAATGTGCCTTCGGGCATTACCAATCGCCCGGCCATTGCCTTGTCGCTCAATGACCGAACGGAAATTTTGTCTCTATATAAGTAGTAACCTGGAATGATCCGGAAACCGACTTCGACCGTGTTGCCGTCGACTGCGTACAGGTCGGGGAAGAACACCTCGTCGGGTGGCGGGAAATCACCGAGTCCGCCGTCGAGGTTTGCTGCCGGCGCTGTACCGCCAAGATCAGCGAGCTCCAGCTTGGCTACTTTGAGCTTGACCGTTTCGGTCCAGGTCTGCGGTGGATAACAAAGACCACCATCCCAACAACCGCGACTCTTGATAACAAGGTCGACGGTCTCAGGCCGGTCGCCGTCTATGCGATAAGGAACGCGCACATAAAAGTGCTCGCGGAAGACCTGTTGCTTGCCGAAGTACTCGTCTTCGTGCGCCTCGCCAGCCGGCAATCGTGCATCGCCAAGCACTACATCGTCTGTCGTCGTTTCGAATTTCAGCTCTTTGCGATACAGGTAATAGTCGTCCTCGATGGCCCAATCGATCTCGAACGCATCACCAGTGTCTGTGACGACATATTTGTAGGCGTCCTCTGGGCGCAGCGGCTCCTCGTTCTGGGCATAGGCAAAGGACGAGACGAGCAGGGCGACAATCGTCGTCAGATGTAGCGCTGATTTGGAGAATTTGATCATTGGACGGCGGAGGATACTGGCGCCAAGCCGCAAAGTCATTGACTTGGGTCGGATTTCAGTCAGAAAAACTCGTGCTTAGTGCTTGATATTTGGCGATCGATGCCTATTATTAGCACTCCTCAAGGCCGAGTGCTAATTGACCGGCCCGGAAGACCGCCATAAGTCGGTTATAAATCAATAGTTTACAGGAGAACAACCCATGAAGATTCGTCCGCTTCATGATCGAGTCATCGTCAAGCGCATGGAAGAAGAGCGCACATCGCCCGGAGGCATTGTGATTCCGGACGCTGCGACGGAGAAGCCGATCAAAGGT
>JBPCYB010000046.1:0-10131 GCA_051007995.1 Woeseiaceae bacterium
CGGTATTCGCGATGAAACCATCGCTACTGTTCGCCCCAAATTGACGCAAGATGGACGCATAACGAACGACCGGCTCGCGCAATTTGCCAAAGTCCGCCATGGTCGTTGCGGCCGATTCGGCCTCAGGGTCAAGCAAGACCGCGCGGACAACGGCCCGCATATCCCCACGCACCCCTGACACATCGCCATTAAAGACACGCGCCACTCTCTCGATATAGGCTGGCGATGGATTCGAGGTCACCAATCGCTGAATGAGTTGCTTGCCGATAAACGGACCGACATTCGGGTGATTGAACAAATTGTCGAGCGCTGCCTCTATGTCCTGCATACCAGTTTGGCCGGCCGGGACGACAATACCGTTTAACAGATTTTTGCTGCCGGGTTCATGCTCTGCATCAAACATTTGCATAGGTGCGGCAAAACTCGGCGCCGGATTGCCAAAGAACGGATTGGCGCCGCCGAACGAAAGGCCCGTAAATATTTTCGCAAACTCACGAATCTCGACATTCGAGTACGTTGGAATCGGCTCGCCATCTCCGTCCAGGCGAAGCGAACCGTCAATGTTCAACTCAAACAGTCCAATGGAGAACAGCTGCATGACCTCGCGCGCATAGTTCTCATCGGGAAAGATGTTGGCCGCTGGGTCCGAGCGACGATTGTTGACATGACTCAAGTAGATACCCATCGCCGGATGCAAGGTGACACCGCGAAGCAGATCACGGTAATTACCAAACGCATTTCTTAGCAACGTGTCGTAGTAACCGCTGAGCGCGAACGGATACACGATCAGGTCGTCGACGTTGTCGGAAACAACGAAAATCTCGCTTAGTGCAAAAGCGACTCGCTGCCGAACAACATCACTGGCTGTGATCGTGCGGTGCCACCAAGCGAGGCGCCGAGCATAGATCAGATACTCAATGTCATTCTCGAAAGCTGCAAATTCGCCGGCTTCGCGTCGATTGACGATGTCCGCTGCAATCGACACATGATCCGAAACAGGCAGTGCGAATTGACTGTCCAGCCAGTTCTCCTTGCCCTGCCTGGCAATCGTGTCAATGCCCGCGAAATCCATGCCAAACGTTGCCTGCGAGGCAAAACGCGAGGCCGCATTGAGTTCGGCAACTGTTGGCGGCATGGGAGGCTGAGTCGGCGGTGTTTTGCCCCCGCCACCACCACCACCGCCGCAAGCGGAAACAAGCAGCGCTGATGTCAGCGCTGCAGCGAACCTCAGCCGTATCCTGGTCGATAGTCTCTCAATCATCGTCTTCCTTCCGAGCGTGCTTGAGAGGTTCGTGCGCTGTAGCACAATTCGGTTTACCCGAATTGGACATAATTCTTGATTAATTCAACCGAATCGATCGGACGTTGTGGATCCAGACGCAAAGCTTGCAGATATCTAAGCCAGGTTTCTTCTATCCAGGCGGCTAGTCTGGTGCCCCGGGATCATTTGCGATCGACTCCCGGTGGTCCTCAACGACCTGCCACAAGGGCGCGTCCGCCCACGTGTCATCCAGATAGAACTTCTCCGGTTCTTCTTCTTTTGGATCCACGATCAGATTGTAAATCGATGGATACGCCATGTTCATAACCGCATAGCTATCCTCATCGATTTCCTTGATTAGCATTTTCCAGTTACGCCACTTCACGCCAAAGAGTTCGTTGCCGATGTAAATAACGACGGAGTCACGCGCAGACTTCTCTGCTTTACCCGTGAAGAACCCAGTTTGGTCGACGCCATCCAGGACTCGATCCTGCGGAATTTCGCCGCCCGCGAAATTTGCCAGTGTGGGGAAAATATCCACGAGGTGGACGATGTCGTTGGACACTTGCCGCGCCGGAATCTTCCCGGGAAAGCGAATCAGGAACGGTACTCGCAACGAACCTTCGTAGGGCGAGAACATGGTTCCGCGCCAGGGCCCCGTGAACCCGAAGGATCGCTTGATGCCTTCGCGACCATTGTCCGACGTAAAAATAAAGATTGTGTCGTCTTTGAGACCGAGATCATCGATTGTATCCAGCAACTCACCCACGTATGAATCGGTCTGTGCCAGTACATCCGCAAAACTGCCGTTTCCGGTCGTACCTTTAAAGTCTGGATGAGCATCAACCGGTTCATGGGTTTGCGTGTACGGAAGATAAGCAAAGAAAGGCTGCTTGGCTTTGGCCTTGCGTTTGATGAAGTCGACGGCGTGATCGGTAATTTCTTTGTCGATCGTTTTGCGTTTCTCACGGCCGTAAACATCCAATCTCTTCGGCGTTTCACCGCGCTTCGACGATACGACATAGGTGAACTCGAGATCCGGGTGTGCGTCGTCCTGCCAACTGTCACTGTCCGGCCAGAAGGCGCGATCCGATGAGTTTGGAATTCCGTACCATTCGTCGAAACCCTGGTCCGTTGGAAAACGCCCCTCGGTGTCCCCCAGGTGCCATTTACCGAACATGCCGGTCGCATACCCGGTATCCGACAGCATCTCGGCCAGTGTTATTTCCCACTTGGTGATGCCCCACCAAATGCCCCGCGGTGGACCCTCGGGTCGTTGGCGCGCACGAATTCCGTATCGACCCGTCATTAGAGAAGTTCGCGACGGCGTGCACTCTGCTTCAACATTAAAATTGGTTAGCTGGAATCCCTCTGTGGCAAGGCTGTCAATTCTCGGTGTCGGTGCACCGCGCAATTCACCGCCACCATAAACGCCGATTTCGCCGTAACCAAAGTTGTCCATTACGACCAGGACAATATTGGGCTTGTCTTCAGCTCCGGCAGCAACCGCCGTCAGCGGCATACACACGACTAGAGCTAACAGGACTACGGGGATTCTTGCAGTTCGAATGTACGTCGGCATTGCGGTCTCCTGCTGCATCTTCATTGACCTTAGCAGGTGTAGGCACGCGGAGCTGCGCATCGCATAGGCAAGGAAACTATTGACAAATTGTTACCTAGGTACCAATATATCGCCTATGAAAAAGACAATTCAACGCGTGCAAACCGGCGTGCGCATCGAAAAACGCCTGCTGAAAGTGCTAAAAGGCCTTGCTGAACAACTAGATATGTCGCTCGGCGATCTGCTGGAAGGGATGGCCCTGCACTGTTTTGAGGGAAAACTGCCTTTTTCCGATGCGACGATCGGCAAGATCGAGAAACTCAAAGACGTTTACGAGCTCGACCTGAATGCTGAGGACAGCCATAGACTAGATGAACACGGAGACCAATCGTGACAAGAGAATATTCAGAACTTCTCACACAATTTGAGGCTTTCGAGGTCAACGCTGCCGAATTTGGTCATCGGCAACACGTTCAGGTCGCCTATGAAATGCTACACAAGTACGCGTACCTGGAAGCCTGCGCCAAGTATGCAAATGCGATTAACACGATCGCCACCAACGCTGGTGCTCCGGACAAGTTCAATGTCACGATCACTTTCGCATTTCTGAGCCTAATTGCCGAGCGGATAAACAGCACCACAAACTGGTCCAGCTTTGAAGAGTTCTTGGCACAGAACGAAGACCTCCTATCCAGAAATGCGTTGGACAAATGGTACACAAGTGAACAGTTGCAATCCGATTTCGCGCGTACACACTTTCTGTTACCGGATATGGCAGCATAGCGATGGTTACGAAAGGCAAACCAGAATAATGACAAAAAAACTGACGGAGCCGCCCGGAAGTAGCGGCGGAACATTTCTCGACTTTCCTTTCACTACAAATCTGGATGATTTGCAGGCCGACTTCGCGGTCCTGGGTATTCCATTCGGTATGCCCTATGACGCCTCGTCAATGGCGAACGACCAGAGCACAGCACCGGACATCATTCGACAAACACCGGCCAAGGTCGACATTGAGTACACGAAAAATCACTTTGACTGGGATCTTGACGGGCACCTATTCGCCGGCAAGGACATCAGCGTGGTCGACTGCGGCAATGTCTTGTCAGACTCGGCCGATCACAAAGCACACTACCGCGATGCCGAACTGGCGGCGCGAAAAATATTCACGAGCGGTGCAATTCTAATCGCGCTTGGCGGCGACCATGGAATTCCGATACCAGTGATGCGCGCGCTTGAAGTCCTGGACGAACCGATCACGCTCGTGCATGTCGACGCCCATCTTGATTGGCGGCACGATGTAAACGGCGAAACAGAAGGCTATTCGAGTCCGATCCGACGTGCGTCCGAAATGCCCTGGATTAATGAAATTGTGCAAATCGGATTACGCGGCATTGGCAGTGCACGCGAAAATGAAGTCGAAGACGCACGCGCCTACGGAGCTGATCTTATTTCCGCGTATGAAATGCATGACATCGGGATGGATGCAGTGCTCGATCGCATTCCCGATGGTGGTCCCTACTATCTGACGATTGATGCGGATGGCATCGATCCGACAATCATGCCTGCGGTCATGGCGCAAACACCGGGTGGCCTGGATTGGATTCAAACCAGAAAGCTCATTCACGGCCTCGTTAACAAAGGCCGCGTAGTTGGCATGGATCTGGTCGAAATTGCGCCAAAGAATGACGTCGGTAATACAACAGTGATTCACGCCGAGCGACTGATCTGCAATTTTATAGGCGCATCGATACGCGCTGGACACTGCGAGTGACGAAACGATCCGCCAATTTCCATCGTTGGCTCATCATGGCGGTGCTAAGCGTATCCGGCGGCATCATATTCTTTTTGCCGTTCCTGCAAGAGGTGTACTACAAACCACTCGCCGATGCCCTGAACCTCGACAACGCCCAGGTCGGCTCGTTGCTCAGCGCGTTTGGTGTCACCTCAATGCTTTCCTACGCACCTGGTGGATGGTTAGCCGATCGCGTTTCGCCACGCAAACTGTTGACGTTTTCTTTGCTGCTGACCGGCAGCACGGGACTGTACTTCGCCACATTCCCAAGCTACACGATGAGTCTCGCCCTTCACGCACTTTGGGGCGTAACGATCACATTGCTATTTTGGGGCGCGATGATACGTGCCACGCGTAACTGGGCACCGGCCGACGAACAAGGTAAAGCATTCGGCATTCTTGAGACCGGACGTGGCTTTGGCGAAATTTTCAGCTCATTGGCTATTCTCGCTGTCTTTGGTCTGCTCGGCAGCGACAAGTTCGCGCTCTCAATGGTGATTGTGCAATTTTCCGTTCTGATTTTCGTCCTCGGTGTGCTCGCGTGGTTCACGATTGACGATGAAGCCGGTGGTCAGAACACTGCGGACGATCAGCCCAAGGTGGGCATCAAGGAAATTGTCGATGTGCTAAGAATGCCGACCGTCTGGTTAATCGCCGTTGTGATACTCGCCGCGTATTGCGCTTATTGGGGCACGTTTCGTTTTACATCGTATTCATCCGACATCTTTTTGATGAGCGTCACGATGGCTGCGGCACTGAGCGTTGGGAAGATGTGGATGAAACCGATTGCCGCTTTGAGCGCTGGTTTCATCTCCGACAAATTCGGCATCGCAAAGTCCGTCGCTTTTCTTTTCGCCGTTCTTATTATTTCGTTCACCCTGTTCGCACTCATGCCCGGGACGCCATCCCTGTTGGCCGTGATGATTGTTAACGTGGCGCTTGCGTCACTGGCCGTATTCGCATTGCGTGGGATTTACTTCGCTTTGCTTGAGGAAGGCGGCATTCCCGTTTTAGTAACAGGAACTGCGACCGGCGTGATTTCGGTGATTGGATTCACGCCTGACATTTTCATGCCGCTCTTGGGCGGCGTATTACTGGATCGATTTCCCGGCGCAGAAGGCTATCGACTCTTTTTTCTGACCGTTGCCGGGATATGTGCGATCGGATTTGTTGCGGCGTTGCTTTTGACTCGACGGAATAAGGCATCCCCGGACACCGCATTGTAATAAGGCGCCCACTTCTCAGGTCTTGGTCTGTACCACGCCACTCCTTTATATCAGGACCAAGCTTTGCGCCTTGCTATCGCCTTACTCTCGCTCAACCTACTCATGTGCAGCAGTGTTGCCGTAGCCCAGGCTGCGCCCGTCAACCTGGGAAAGGCGCCGGACTGGACACTGAACTCTGCGGACGGCTCGTCGGTCACTTTAAGCGAAACGGTCGCAGACCAACCCGTCGTCCTGCTTTTCTGGGCGACCTGGTGCCCGTTCTGCAAAGCATTGATGCCGCACCTGCAAAGTATCCGGCTTGAGTACGGCGAAGATGTGAAAATTCTTGCACTTCATTTTCGCGATGACAAAGGCGATCCAATTGCCTTCATTCGCGATGCGGGCTACGACTTTACGCTATTGCAGAATAGCAATGACGTCGCCGACTTGTACAAAGTGTGGGCAACACCCGGCGTCATCGTCATCGATCAAGACATGCAGATGCGCTTTAACTTGTACAAGTTGCCAAAGATTGATCCGCCAAACACCGGTAAGGCACCGAGTCATATTACGCGCGCGGCCTTTCGCGCACCCTACTGGGCAGCGGAGATTCGCAAGACACTGCGGGAAATCGAAGAGGATTGAAAAAAGGCCCCGTGAGGGGCCTTTTCGTAGCTAGCGTACAGCGCCAGCTGTAATCCAATCGCGGATGACAGTGATCTCTGCCGGCGGTAGCGGTCCTGCAGGTGGCATCCTGCCACCCGTGATGCCCAGCGCACCTTCGAGCTTCCGAACCAGGTAACTGTCGTCCGGCAGAGTCGGCGCAACCAGCATGACATTGGCCTGTCCGTTTTGATTACTGAACTGGCCAACCAGTTCCAGAAAACTCGTGTCCGCATTTGCGAGCGACAAGCCGGCCGCTTGGTTATTAGCGTCATGGCAACCGACAGTTGCGCACGACGGTGTGAATATCGCTGCCTGGATTTCGTCGAGATTCGGATTGATGACAACCGGGGTGTTGATCGTGAATTGCACGACAAAATCGCCGCCAGCCGTGTCATCGCCTGACGGGAACATTCCTGTGTATTCCCCATCCAACGCATTGGCGTCCAGATCCATGATCATCGATCCACCTGAACCGAACAGGGTTACGGTGTAAGTACCATCGATAAGAACGACGCCGGTCAGGTCCATGACTGCACTTTGTGCATTCGTTGGCGATACAGCGACAGATGTAGCAGCGACAGCGCCACCATTAGCATCCTCGAGAATGAAGGACATCGTGTTTACCGTTGCAGCATCCGGCTGCCGATCAAATCCTGCGATGATCTGGGTCGGCGAAGCTGGCAGCGTGCTGCCAGGCGCGACGGACAAAGAGGCGACTCTGATCGGAGTACTTGCAGGTATCCTGTCGTCGATTGCTCCGTCGCTCACCCACTGTCGTATTGTCGTGATGTCTGCAGCATCGAGAGCGCCACTCGGTGGCATCTGTCCACCTGTCGCGGCAGTCCCTTCGAGCTTGTTGATGAGGTAGCTGTTGTTCGGGTTGTTGGGTACGACACGTTGAATGCCTGGATCCTGCGTACTCGCAACACCGACCAGCATCATGTAGCTATTGGCTTCTTCGAGACTAAGATTGGCTTGGGGATTCACACCCGAGTGACAACCCGCTGTTGCACAGGTTGGGGTAAAAACGTTGGCCTGGATTTCCGAGAAGGTCGGTCCGAAATTGCCGGAGCCGCCGCCGCCTCCTCCACCACCGCCACCGCCACCGCCGCCACCGTTATCCAAGCCGGCAACGGCCTTGTCGAAGGACGATTCGAAGCATGCGCCAAGCGTTGCCGCTAATAGCATTAGCGGGAAAATTAGCCAGGCTTTTCGCACCCCGGATGCAGTCCGTGTTTTCATGCCACTTACCTTGTATATAAGCCGTTGATCGATGATATCTGGCAGGTCAGGTGAAAATGTGACGGCCATCTCAGTATCGGTGTCTGACGACGCCGTTTGACTGTCTCTATTTGCATACACTCGAGGCGAGGCGCGGAAGCTACTGCTTCAATGACTGCTACAATAAGCGCATAGATAAGGAACGATTCAGTGCGACGACTATTAACAACTGCAGTAACACCGACCCTGTTCTTTCTGTGTCTTTCCGGCTGCAGCAATGACACTGACGAGTACGCAGACAACGTATTTGTTAACGCAAATGTCTATACCGTGGATAACGCCAACAGATGGGCAGAGGCGGTTGCGGTTCGCGGGGACGTGATCGTCGCCGTCGGTAGCCAACCCGACATCGACAAATGGGTCGGACCCGACACGGTGCAGTACGACGTCGGTGGCAAGTTGCTGTTACCGGGCTTCATCGATGCTCACATGCATCCGATATCGGGTGGTGCATACGCAACTTCGCTGTCGCTTAACACGTTCGGCACAGTGACTGAATGGGTTTCCGCCATCGGCGAGTACGCTGATGCGCATCCTGACAAACCGCTTGTTTTTGGCTACGGATTCCTGGCATCAACCTTCGGCCCAACGGGGCCGACACGACAACTTATCGACGCTGTTGTCGATGATCGACCGGTCCTCATCATGGATGAAGGAATCCACGGTGCCTGGGCCAACAGTATGGCTCTGGAGATGCTCAATATCTCGCGAGACACGAAAGATCCTGTTCCCGGCTTTAGTTATTACAAGCGTGACGCCAATGGCGATGCGACTGGCTACCTACTCGAAGATACCGCCAGCATGGCCAGGGATGATCTCAATGCCATCACCGAGCAGATTGTCGTCGATGGAACCAAATTGACTTTCGAGGTCATGAACCAGTACGGAGTGACATCCGCCTTTGACGCGGGCGCTTTGGGTTACGAAGACATGGTGCACTCCGTCCTGAAACAACTATCGGCGTCTGGGGATATGACCGTTCGAGTTATCGGCTCGTCGCGACCCAGTGGCCCGGAGGATTTGCCGACCGCGATCGAAACCGCCCTGCACTGGCGCGACACGGTTAAGGGTGAGAACTATCACTATCGCATGCTGAAATTAATGCACGACGGGACGGTCGAAGGTCGTACAGCAGCGATGTTTGAGGATTATCAAGGTGAACCAGGAAACAGTGGCCATACGGTTTTTACACAGCAGGAATTGTCATCGACTGTAAGCGCCGCGGCAGCGGAAGATCTCGATGTACACATACATGGGCTGGGAGAGCGTGCCGTGCACGAAGCTTTGAATGCCATTGAAGCTTCTCGCAATGCATACCCAAACAGCGAAACGCGATACGCTATTTGCCACATTCAGGTCATTCTCGATCAGGACGTGCCGCGCTTCGCCGAACTGGACGTCTTTGCCCAAAGTACGCCGTTGTGGGCGGCCTACGATATCTACGGCAAACAATTTGTCAGCGACGATCAGTTCGATCGCTTTTGGCGCTTCAAGAGCCTTGCCGACCTTGGCGTGAAGCTGACGTTTGGCAGCGACTTTCCAGCCAGCGGCGCCGGCGCTCTCGGCATGTCTCCGATGTTCAACATCGAAATCGGTCATACACGCCAAGAGCCAGGTAGTCCGGACTCCCTTATTCAACCGCGAGAATCCGAACGTCTGGATATCGAAACGCTCATTGCCGGTTATACGATCAATGCGGCGTACCAATTGCACATGGAAGATGAAATCGGATCGATTGAGGTTGGTAAGAAAGCGGATTTAATTGTGTTGTCCGAAAACGTATTTGAAGCTGACGACTACGAAATTGCCAAAATTGATGTTGAACTCACGATGCAAGACGGCAACATCGTTTTTCAGGCGGCGGAGTAGTCGACGCCAGTTACCGGAATGGAAACGGCGTCGACCCCGTCCAGAAACGCGATTACTTGCTCAAACGCGTGACCGCTTCGGCTGTGGTCCAAACCGCGTTGGCCATGAACCTGAAGTTCACGAGCGCAGCCAGATAACCGTCGCCCTCGGGAATTTGTGCTGCGGCGGTTGCGTCCTTGATGACTGCGACCTCGAAGCCTTGCTCGAGGAGTTCATGCATATGCGCCTGTACACACAAGTTGGCCGACATGCCGGCTAGCAAGACCTGGTCGATGTGCTGTTTGCGCAATTGCAGAACGAGGTCGTTCTGTTCTGGTCCATACACCTTGTGCGGTGACGCTATGATGGTTTTGCCATCAAAAAGATACTTCTTGTATTGCGGCATGAAGTCCGCGCCAGAGTTTTCGAACCCCTCCATGGAGTACGGCGATACACGATCGAACATTCCGATGGAATGCATAACCTTCTCGAGTGCACCCTCAAACTTCCAACC
>JBPCYB010000047.1:0-10187 GCA_051007995.1 Woeseiaceae bacterium
ATCCGAATCGCATCGGGATACTGATCCAGCAGGTTGTCGTCGCCCGTCGCAATGACCCTGCCGTCTTCAGCGACAACAAGCACGCTGAACGCGTGTATGCCCGTATCGGTTGAGGTATAGCCGTTAAAATTGTGCAGGGCCGTTTCGGCGGCACCAACGGTGCCCGCCAATAGCAGGAGAACAAGAATTCGCATGTTCGTAGTGTAATCACTTTGCTGATCGAAGATGATGCCGATATCGAGACCGCGCCAGAGTGTGTCTTTTTAGCAACAAAATGCGGTTAATTCGACCAAATCACCCTAGAAATGGTCTAGAGAATTGACAACTAGTCGTTTTTCTGCGACCTTTTCCACAAGCTTTCGTAGCCTTTGAGCAACAAATGTCTACGAACAGATTGCAAGACACCTTCAGGGTACGGCTTGGCGGGGGATTCAGGGGGCCAGGAACCACGTGCTAGCGATGGTTAAGAAGCGGCTCCGTAAGGAGCCGCTTTTTTGTGCGCGTCCTATACGCGTTTTTGTTAGATTGGCCGCCTGCAATTCTCAGTCCTTACGGGGATCCGATGCACGCTAAGAACCGCATGGCCTATTGGCGGGCCAATCTGCGACTCGTCGCAATCTGTCTTCTGATCTGGTTTGTCTGCTCCTATGGATTTGGCATTCTCCTCGTCGAACAGATGAATCAGATTCGCATCGGCGGCTTTCAACTCGGGTTCTGGTTCGCGCAGCAAGGCTCAATCTACATTTTCGTGGCGCTCATATTTTTCTACGCGTGGCGCATGAACCGCATCGACCGAAAGTTTGACGTGCATGAAGACTAGGTTCATTAAAGTCAGGTCTTTGATGTGAGTCTGCAAACGCTGACCTACATCGCTGTTGGATTGAGTTTCGCACTCTATATCGGCATCGCTGTCTGGTCTCGCGCACACAGTACGGGCGATTTCTACATCGCCGGCAAGGGTGTCTCGCCACTCGCGAACGGCATGGCGACAGCGGCCGACTGGATGAGCGCCGCCTCGTTTATTTCGATGGCCGGACTAATTGCGTTTCTTGGATACGACGGATCGGTCTACCTGATGGGGTGGACAGGCGGCTACGTCTTGTTAGCGTTGCTGTTGGCGCCATATCTCAGAAAATTCGGCAAATTTACGGTGCCGGAATTCATCGCCGAGCGTTACTACTCCAAGACGGCACGCATAGTCGCTGTCATTTGTTTGATCTTCATATCGTTTACCTATGTTGCAGGCCAGATGCGTGGCGTCGGCATTGTGTTTTCCCGTTTTCTAGAGGTCGAAGTGACAACCGGACTTCTGATCGGCATGGGTGTTGTGTTTGTCTACGCCGTACTTGGCGGCATGAAAGGCATTACGTACACGCAGGTCGCGCAGTATTGCGTGCTGATCTTCGCCTACACAGTTCCCGCCGTCTTTATCGCGATTCAAATTACCGATAATCCGATTCCGCAACTCGCATTCGGTAGCGAGATTTCCGGCACTGGTACTGCTTTGCTCGACAAACTTGACGACATTGTGACGTCACTCGGATTCAATCAGTACACGGCCGGCACAAAGAGCCGAATTGATGTGTTTTGCATCACGATGGCACTAATGGTCGGTACTGCAGGTCTGCCGCACGTCATCGTGCGTTTCTTCACTGTGCCCAGAGTTCGCGACGCGCGCGTGTCGGCGGGCTATGCACTGTTGTTCATTGCGATTTTGTATACGACAGCGCCGGCGGTTGGCTCGATGGCGCGCTACAACCTGATCAATACCATTCAGCCCGGTGATGTTGGCGCCGTTGACGGCAATCTCGCTTACGACGAACGGCCTGAATGGATGCACACCTGGGAGCAAACCGGACTCGTAAGTTTCGAAGACAAGAATGGCGACGGTCGAATTCAGTATTACAACGACACCAACAGCACGTTCGCCGGCACAGCGGCTGAGTATGGCTGGCAAGGCAATGAACTCAGCGTCGATCGAGATATCATGGTGCTCGCAAATCCTGAAATTGCAGGCCTGCCCAACTGGGTCATCGCACTTGTTGCGGCTGGCGGAATTGCAGCGGCGCTATCGACTGCGGCAGGACTGTTGCTCGTTATCTCCGCCGCAGTTTCACATGACTTGATCAAAGGTATATTTGTGCCCTCGATTTCGGACAAGCAGGAACTGCTCGCGGGCCGGATTGCGGCGGCTTTCGCGATAATGGTCGCCGGTTATCTCGGTTTTGACCCGCCTGGCTGGGTCGCACAGGTCGTCGCGTTCGCATTCGGTCTGGCAGCAGCATCACTATTCCCGGTCATATTGCTCGGCATTTTCTTCAAACGAGTGAACAAGCAAGGCGCAATCGCCGGTATGTTGACCGGTCTGATTTTTACGTACGGATATATAGAATACTTCAAGGGATTGTTCCTGAAGTGGGCCGGTTCTCCATGGGGCGAAAACGTCGCTGAGCACTGGTTATTCGGCATATCGCCAGAAGGCATCGGTGTCATCGGCATGTGTTTGAATTTTGTCGTCGCAATCAGCGTTAGTTACCTGACCGCACCGCCACCCGAACGTATCCAACACATGGTCGAGCACATTCGAGTGCCACGCCAATTTGATGAGAACCCCGAATGAAAAACTTAACGAAAGTTCTTGTAACACTCCTGGCCACGTTCGCATCGTCGACTGTATTGGCTGATTTCAACGCGGATGAACAACGTATGCTCGATTGGGTCGACGCGCGTGCTGAAGATGCAAACGCTTTGCTCGAGGAAACCGTCAATATTGGCAGTGGCACGATGAATCACGAAGGCGTGCAGGCCGTTGGTGTTGTGATGCGTCGTGAACTCGACGCATTGGGGCTTGAAACTGAGTGGATCGAAATGCCGGCTGAAGTGAATCGGGCAGGGCACTTGTTCGGCCGCCAGGAGCGGACTGGCAAGAAGTTTTTGCTAATTGGTCACCTCGATACGGTGTTCGAGGCCGATGACGCGTTTCAGTCGTATGAGCGTGACGGCAACATCGCTAAGGGGCCGGGCGTCGACGATATGAAGTCTGGCAACGTCATCATCGTCTATGCGTTGAAAGCGCTGCAGGAAATTGGAGCGCTTGATGATCTGTCGGTGGTGGTCGGCTATACGGGCGACGAAGAAAAAGCCGGACAGCCGTTGTCGATATCGCGTCGGGACTTAATTGCCGCCGGGGAGTGGGCCGATATTTCGCTCGGCTTCGAATCTGCGGTCAACTATGACGATACTGACTGGGCAACAATATCGCGCCGCAGCTCAAGTAGCTGGACACTCGAGGTGTCGGGCAAGCAAGCGCATTCATCAGGCGTATTCAGCGAGAACACAGGCGCCGGTGCCGTGTATGAGGCGGCGCGAATTCTGACTGCGTTCTATGAAGAACTAAGAGACGAAGAGTTTCTGACATTCAATGCTGCAAATATTCAGGGCGGCACCGATGTTTCCTACGATGAGCAACTTAATCGTGGTACTGCATTCGGCAAGACCAATGTCGTACCTCGCAAAGCGTACGTGCACGGTGATATTCGCACGATTTCACAAGCTCAGCTCGAACGCGTGCGCGACCGCATGCGCGAGATTGTCGCGCGCAATCTGCCGCAAACGTCGGCGAGCATTCACTTCCTCGACAAGTACCCCTCGATGGCGCCAACGGACGGCAATCGGCACATTGCCAGCGTGTTCTCCGGCATTAACGAAGATCTTGGACGAGGTCCGATGTCGATTCTTGACCCCTTACGACGCGGCGCGGCCGACATTTCATTCGTCGCTCCGTATTCGGACAGTCTTGCGGGCCTCGGTGCACTCGGGGACGGTGGTCACACACCGAATGAGAGTCTCGATTTGACCAGCATGTCTCTCGCAATCAAGCGTGCTGCCGTACTGATTTATCGCCTTAGTCGGGAATGAGCCACTCGCACGACAATAGTAATATGCGGCGCGTGCTAATCGCGCTGGTGCTTACAGGCACATTCATGGTCGTCGAAGTCATCGGCGGCATCTTGTCCGGCTCGCTGGCGTTGTTGGCCGACGCCGGGCACATGCTGACCGACACGATGGCGCTTGCGCTCGCCGCGGTCGCATTTCAGGTAAGCAAGCGCCCGGCGGACGTAAAACGCACCTACGGCTACCAGCGATTCCAGATTCTGGCTGCATTCGTTAATGGTCTCAGTCTGCTGCTGATCGTTGGCTGGATTCTCTACGAGGCCGTCGATCGGCTGCGACATCCTGCCGAAATTCTGGGTCAGACCATGTTGCTCGTCGCGGCTGTGGGCCTCGTGGTCAATATCGTCGCCTTTGTCGTTCTGCATGGCGGTGATCGCGAGAACCTGAACATTCGCGGTGCTGCGATGCATGTCGCCGGTGACCTGCTTGGGTCAATCGCAGCAATCATTGCTGCGTTTGTGATCATCTATACGGGATGGACCCCGATCGACCCCATTCTGTCAGTCGTTGTCGCACTGCTGATCTTGCGCAGCGCCTGGGCGCTGGTCAAACGCAGCGCGCACGTGTTACTTGAGGGCGCGCCGGAATCACTGGATCTGGATTCCATGCAGGCACAGCTGATCGCCGAGGTGCCGACTGTCGCGAGTATTCATCACGTGCACGTCTGGGGACTGACATCGCAAGATCTGATGCTAACCATGCATGTTTGTCTGACAGCGGAGCCTGGCAATCCGACCGACTGCATTCGCCGCATCAAGGAAGTGCTACGCGAGCAATATGGAATCGGACATTCGACGATCGAGATCGAAACAGAAGACTGTGCCGACCATTAGTCCGGTTCGATCTTCCCAATATAGGGCAACGTTCGATCGCGCTCGGCGTAATCCAGACCATAGCCGACAACCCACTCGTCACCGATGCCAAAACCGATGTAATCAATAGGCACCAGAACTTCCGCGCTGCCAGGCTTGTGCAACAGGGCGCAGGTCTTGATTGAGGCCGGCCGATGTGACTTCAACATACCGATCAAGTATTTAAGCGTATGCCCGGTATCGATTATGTCCTCGACGATCAAGACATGTCGATTCTCAATATTGCCGCGCACGTCCATCACAAGGCGAACCGCACCGCTCGCAACGCTCCCGTTGCCATAACTTGAGACAGCGATGAACTCGATCGTGCGCGGAATGCTCAGGCGACGCGACAAATCGGCGAGAAAAATGAAGGATCCTTTCAGGACGCCGATCAGAACGACATCGCCCTTATCGGCGTAATCGGCGGAAATTTGCTCGGCAAGTTCCCGCACTCGTTTGTCGATATCTGCTTCGCTGATCAGCTCGGCCGGAAGTTGTTCGCTCACGCTGGTTTCCTGAGTCCGCGAATGCGGTAAGGTAGCATACTTATGAAACGCACCATCGCAATTGCTGGCAACATGGGTTCGGGGAAATCGACGCTCGTGGACTTCCTGTCTCGAACCTATGGCGTATCCCCGTTCTACGAGCCGAACGATGAAAATCCGTACCTTGCAGATTTTTACGGGGATATGAAGCGCTGGGCGTTTCAGTCGCAACTCTATTTTCTAAGCAACAAATTTCGCTTGCATCAGGAACTGGATCGGCATGGCGGCGTCGTCGCTCTTGATCGGACGATTTTTGAGGATGCTGAAATCTTTGCAACGGCGTTGCATCAAATGCGAAAAATTTCGAAACGCGATTGGGCAACCTACCAGGGTTTTTATCATGCGATTCTCGATGCAATCCGACCACCGGATCTGATGATCTATCTGAGCTGCTCGATGCGCACGCTGCGAGCCAGGATTAAATTACGCGGTAGAGAGATGGAGCAGGACGTGCCGCTGGCCTATCTGAAGCGACTTGACCGCTTGTACGAGGGCTGGATATCAAATTACACGATGAGTGACGTGCTGGTACTTGAGACAGATCGACTCGACTACATCAATGACGTCATTCACCGCCTTGATGTCATGGAACGTATAGAAGCGGTGCTGCCGGCCGAAATTGGCAAGCCGATCGCCTGTTGAGCCGGCGTCAGGCCTCGTATTCGACATAATGCCGTGATCCGTGTCGCATACGTGCAATCCGCTATTGATATCCTTAATGCGAATCATTATCATTTCTTCCATGGCTGGCAGAAACGATACACTCGCATCATTGAAACGGGGCCAAACCGGCACGATTCAGTCCATTGATGCCTCAGATCCGCAGGTTCAGCGCCTGATGGTGCTCGGTCTTGTTGAGGGCACCGACGTTGAGCTCGCTGGTGCCGCAATGGGCGGCGATCCGATGGAGTTTCGTTTCTACGGCAGCGGCATTTCGCTGCGGCGAGAGCAGGCCAGTCGCTTCACCGTGACGCCTCGCGACAGCGGTGACTAAAGCCTCCGAAACTCGCGTATTCCTCGAAGACATTCCACGACGCCGGCAAGCAGATGTCAGCATTGCGGTTGTCGGCAGTCCGAATTCGGGCAAGAGTACCTTATTCAATCGATTGACCGGTTTACGGCAACGCATCGGTAACTACCCGGGCGTTACGGTCGAACGTCACGTCGGTCAGCTCAAAACCGACGACCAGTCGATCGAACTCGTTGATTTGCCAGGAACGCACGGACTGAGCGCGCATTCGTTCGAAGAACAGGTTGCAATCGACGTAATTTTTGGACGCATAGCCGGAACCCAGCCGCCCGATGGAATTCTCGCTGTTGTCGACGCGACGAATCTTTACCAGGGCCTTTATCTCGTTCAGCAGCTCATCGAACTTGAGCTGCCGATTGTTATTGCACTAACCATGACCGACGCCGCAAAGGCGAGCGGTCTTTCGATCGATACTGACAAGCTGTCCGAACATCTCGGTGGAATTCAGATTTGCCGGGTAATTGCGACCACTGGAGAAGGTATCGGCGCGTTGCGCGATGCGATCGCGTCGCTTTCGGAGAGCGAATTGCCGAGGCCAAATGCGGCATGGCCGGAGTTATCGGCAGCAGCTACCGAATTGGCTGAAAAAGCAACAGTGCCGTTGCGTAGAGCCGAAATCGAACGCCTTATAATTGACGGTGCGACAGGTGCAAACGCGCACGTGCTCGATTGCCTCGGCGACGACGCTGCGACACGAGTCAATCAGCATCGGGACCAGTTGTTTGGCATTGAACCCGCGCTCGCGCGCGAGGCGCGAGTGCGTTATGCATGGGTGCGACAAGTACTTGCCGACGTACAGCAAAAAGTGCCGGCATTTTACTCATGGCGAACTCGCTTGACTCAGTTTCTGAATCAACCGATTCCCGGGACGCTCGGATTGTTCCTGGTAATGGCGATCGTATTCCAGGCCGTGTTTGCCTGGGCAACGCCGATGATGGATCTGATTGACGAGTCGACAGCAGCGCTCGGTCGGATCGTCGGCGCGCAACTGGGCGAAGGTGCTTTCTCTAGCCTGATCGCAGACGGTGTAATTGCAGGTGTTGGTAGCGTCATCATATTTCTGCCGCAAATCCTCATTCTGTTTCTTTTTATTATTTTGCTCGAGGACTCGGGCTACCTTGCTCGGGCGGCCTATCTACTGGATCGAGCGATGCGCTCAGTGGGTCTATCGGGACAATCGATTATTCCGATGATTTCGAGTTTCGCCTGCGCGGTGCCCGGCATTATGGCGACCCGCGTAATTCCGAATCGTCGTGATCGAATTGCCACGATCATCGCGGCGCCGTTTATGACCTGTTCTGCGCGCCTGCCGGTGTATGCATTGTTGATCGCAGCCTTCGTACCTGCGCAAGAGGTTGGCATATTGAATCTGCAAGGTCTCGTGCTGTTCGGTCTTTACATGTTCGGCATCGTCGCTGGCGTACTCACGGCGTTGCTGATTCGCAAGACCGCACTGCAAGGACCGAAGCCACCGTTTGCGTTAATGTTGCCTGAGTTCCGACGACCAAATATTCGTACCGTGCTGATGCAG
Organism: Woeseiaceae bacterium; assembly: GCA_051007995.1. Taxonomy (GTDB): domain Bacteria; phylum Pseudomonadota; class Gammaproteobacteria; order Steroidobacterales; family Woeseiaceae; genus UBA1847. The sequence goes on from JBPCYB010000047.1 coordinate 7,915, forward strand.
TTACTCGGTCGCGCGCGCGTTTTTCTGCGCCGCGCGGGAACGGTTATTTTTGTGGTTGCCGTAATTGTTTGGGCGCTTGCATACTACCCGCGGGCAGTCGATATCGACCCGATGCTTACCGAAAACGAGGCCGCGGCGGCACAACTTGAGCAAAGTTGGCTCGGACGTGCGGGGCATGTTGTCGAGCCTGTTTTTGCGCCGCTTGGCTGGGACTGGCGAGTTTCGTCGGCCGTCATCGCCGGCTTCCCGGCACGCGAAGTTGTCATCGCTGTACTAGGGACCGTGTACGCCGTAGGCGACGATGCAGATGAGGCGACCCTGTCGCAACGCCTGCAAACATCAACCTGGCCAGACGGGCGACCCGTCTTCACATTGCCGATGGTGATCGGCCTTTTGATTTTCTATGCTTGTTGTTTGCAATGTGCGGCAACGCTTGCCGTCATTCGCCGTGAGACCAATAGCTGGCGATGGCCAGTATTCGCGTGGGTGTATATGACCAGCATAGGCTACGTCGGGGCGTTGTTAGCGTTTCAACTTCTTTAGGCGCCATCCAAATCGTACGATTGTGACTATTGGATGCGAACTCGAAACTGAATGTTGAAACTCGGCACGCTGCTGCCGACAGTTGCGTTCATGACGCCAGTCGGATTGATCCGATAACCGGTGATCACGGGATCAAATCCCTGTGCATCGGGCGCGGGAACGTAAGTGAAGGGCGGTCCGCCACCGACCTGATTGCTGAAAGTTACATCTGCAGCATATGTGTAAGCAAGACCGCTGCTGACGGAACCGTCAATGAACGAAATCGGATCGCCACTTGATGTGTCGACAAACAATGCTGTTCCCGCTGGTACTGGATCGGTAATGACCATAGAGTCCAGGTCTGGTGAGCCGAGCCCTTGGTTTGATACTCCAAGCGTGTACTGCACTACCGCATCTGGAATGGCTTTCGGGTTACTGGTGCCGTTAACTGGATCGTTCAGTGTTTGCGCGATTTTTGACACCAGCAGGCTTGGCTCGATGGTCTGATCGAAACACACATCGTCCACATGCCAGAAATCGTACGGAACGCCAGAACCGCCCGTCATGCGAAAGCGAACCTGCAAGTTCGTGTGCCGGCCCGCAGCAGGCAAATTGTAACTTCGATTAAATATTTGACCCTGTCCACCTGAGCCCGAAAATGTTTCGAGTGCGATCCAAGTCCCGACGTTGTTCAAATACTCGACGACCAGATTTTCGCCACCGTCCGGGTCCTCACTGAAAAAATCTGAGCCGCGTCGAATCCACATCGTCAAATTCGAGAACCAGATATCGGTTGTATCAACAACGATGGACGTTGCATTGACGGTGCCGCCATTGACGTACAAAGAGTTACTAGGAGACGACGACGTGGCACTACTGATACCGCCGGCCCCAGTTGTCGGATTAATCGTCCAGTTACCCAGACCCGACTCGAAGTCATCACAGCTACCTACGGCGAGCGCGCCCGGTACCGCTGTTTCTGTAACGACGACATCATCGATGTGGTAGTAATCAAAATCAAAGCCACTTCCCGCGATTTGCCGTACACGGATCGCGAGTGTGGCGTGTAGCGCATCAGCCGGTAGTGCAAATGAGTCTGTATAGATCTGGCCGTTCGTACCGCCGCCCAGGTAAACGTTCAGCAGACCCCAGGTATTGTTCGCGCGTCGGTATTCAACGTAGAGGTCTTCGCCGCCATCGGTATCTTCACTGCCGGGAATAAAATCTGCACCGCGCCGCAGCCAGAAATTGAGTCGCGCCGCCGGTACGGCCGCATTGATATTTGGGCTGGTAACCGTAACGACGTTGTTGCGTGTATACAGCGCGGAACCGGAAGCGGCGACCTGCGCGCCCGTCAATATGCCGGAGCGGGCAGCATTCGTCGTGGTCCAGGGCGCGAGCGTTCCGTCATTAAAGTTGTCGCTGTACAGGATATCGCCCGGAGCAGCGACACTGACGCAGGGGATAGCGACGACCGCTATCGTTAGAAGCACCAGTTGTTGAATTCTCTTAATCATCCTTACAACGCTCATTGTTGTAGATGTCCCGGACATACTTGCCCAATTTGACTTAATTCTAGAGAAAATCGCTTGAATCGAGCTGGACACAAGTCACAAAACGACGACGCTACAACCGATTCAGCGCAGTGCAGCGTGAAATCGCGTCAGCTATCGGCCAATTCGTAAGAAAACAGGCGCAAGTCTTCAGCGTAGAATTCGGCCACCAACCGCCGAAGTTCATCATCCTGGTAG
>JBPCYB010000048.1:0-51453 GCA_051007995.1 Woeseiaceae bacterium
TGTGTGACTTATTCCACATTTTCAGCGACGCACCCTAGCAGTTTGCGACTTCGTACTCCCAGTAACGGCTCAGAAGACTATTGAATTTGCTGATATACGTTCCACCGTCGTCAATCGTACTTTGCAGGTTCGTGTCGAGTTTGTCGAAGTCGATTTCGAGTCGAAATGAGGCACGATCGACATGGCAGGCGACCATGTTAGGAACACCGTCAAACTCATAGCCATCGCCACTGTCGATGCCGATGAGTCGCGGATCGCCGTTAGCAACGATGTAAGCGACGCGGGTGACCACATCATCCTCTTCTATCCATGCAGCGATTTGTTCCGCTGCTGTTGCGGACTCCGCAAGCGGCTCAAACTCACCGGGGAACTCGTCACGCCCGGTACTCAGGCGCCAGATTCGTTTCAGGTCATTCGTCCAGATGTAATTTCCGCGACGCATCATGACGACTGTCCCATCCGGATAGTGCAATTGGTGGCCACGAATTTCGCGTGCTTTAATTTTATTTGGCCAACCCACAACGGTTATTGGGTCACCTGCCTTGATCGCCTTGATTGCTTCATCAAAACCGAGTCGCTGCGCATCGCGCGGATCTTCAGTCATAAGCAACCATTTTTCGACCTGGCCATCTTCGTTCGTAACATCTATCGCGTATTGGCTGTGCGGAAAACCATACCGCGCTGCCGTAACCGTGCCTGAAATTGTCACCGTGGTTTTGCCGTCGTACACAATAGGGTTGTGATGCGCACCGGCAACCGAAGACAATAAGATAAGTGCGGCCGTCAGCCGCGCTGAATGGTTCAAGGCCTACTCCCGACGTTATTCCTGCTGCACGCCGGGGTGAAACTGGATATGACACTCTTCGCAAGGTGCATAGAGAACATCGCCTGCCGCATACATCGCATCAACGTCTTTGTTTTCAGCGGCTGTACGTGCATCGATCCCGGCAGCAATCAGTCTATCAGCAAACGCCTGCCAGTCAGGATCTTGAGCCCAGGAATTGTCATTGGGACCAGTGCCACCCTGCTTGATCGATTCGGTCGTTTCGATGACGACGTTCGCCGCGTCGATAAAGACCTGCCATTCCTCGTCGGTCTGCGGGTTCTCGATTCCCCAAAGTGTGTTTGTCGCTGGCGTTATTTGTTCGACCATCGCGTCATTCACGCTTATTTCGGGCCCATCGGCAAGACCGCAGGACATCAAAAGGACCGACCCAACTGGTGCCAAGAGAATCTTATGCATACGCAAGAAATTACCGGCCGCTATTGCAGGTAACTATTCTGGTTACTACCTACGGCCAAGAAAAACCCCCTGCCGCAGGGCAACAGGGGGTGAATCAGGGGGATTGAACTCGTAATTATCGATAAAATAAAGCTACTGCCTGGATTAGGCTCAATTATTACATATCTTGGAAAACATCGAAAATTTGACCTACTGCACATATTTTTGAAATCTAGTCGTTAGCCGAGATTGACTGCCTGTAAGCGCCGGAGTCTAATGGACTCTAGCTTTTGTTCAGGGGGAGCAATATGAAGAACCAATACATGAGACTCATTCTCATCGGATTCAGTGCATTGGGCGGGTCGACGTTCTTGCTCGGCAATGCCCAGGCGCAGGATTCACTAGCGCTCGAGGAAATTATCGTTACTGCGGCTTACCGTGAGCAGGGATTGCAGGATGTACCCTTGTCGATCTCAGCCGTAACGGGCGCAACATTGACCGAATCGGCTTTGCAGAAGGCCGAGGACATTCAATTCCTGGTGCCAAATTTCACATTAACTGAAACCGGCATCGGCACGAACGCATTTATTCGCGGCATCGGCTCCGGCATCAATCAGGCATTCGAGCAATCTGTTGGTACTTACGTCGACGGCGTTCACTACGGCCGGGCACAACAATGGCGTTCGCCGTTCCTCGATATCGAACGTGTAGAAGTATTGCGCGGACCGCAGTCTATTTTGTTTGGCAAGAACTCGGTTGCCGGCGCAGTCAATATAACGACGGCAAAACCGACCGACGAGTTTGAGGGCAGTGTTCTGCTGTCGAATGAATTCGAATACGACGAAATGATCATTGAAGGAATGTTGTCCGGGGCGATCTCCGACAATGTCCGTGGCCGCCTTGCTGTTCGCTCCCGTGACGGCGATGGCCACATAAAGAACGCGACTCTGAACAAAGACGAACCCAGTCGCGAAGACTGGACCGTGCGTGGCACACTCGAATTCGATGTTACCGACAATCTCATGGCGACCTTAAAAGCCGAGGTCGGCGAGTTCGACGTTGCAGGTCGACATATTGAAATCATTAATGAGCAACCAGCGACGCTCGGGCCTTTTGCCGGGCTTGAATACAATCAGATCCTGCAGCTTTTCGGTGGCGGACCAAGCACAGGCAATGTCGAGAAAGATGGCATACGTTCATCGAACGGCGACTTTAGTAATAACGAGCTAAATAATTTCTCATTGACACTGGATTGGTCGGTAGGTGACCACGACTTCAAATCGATTACAGCGCATTCGAATTTCGAATATGACGAATTCTGTGATTGTGATTTCACTGGCACGGAGTTGTTTGGTGCGGCTCTGCAGGAATCCTACGATCAGTTCAGCCAGGAATTCAGAGTGTCATCACCGCTGGGCGGTTCTTTTGATTACATCGCGGGCATCTATTATCAGACCAGTGACCACGATTTTGCCGATCAGATTATCTTTAATTCTACGTCGGCGATTGTTCCTATCGGCAATGCACTTTCGCCGGGGGCTGGCACTCTTGTATCGGATACGCAGGCCGATCGAGTTGCGACGGTCGATTCGGACGTACTGTCAGCGTTCGCTCAGTTTAATTTCAATGTCAGCGATGCGTTCACGATTCAAGTCGGCGGGCGTATAACCCAGGACGAACGTGACGGCTACCGGACATTGGCGATCAATGAAGTCGGCGGCGGACCACTTCCGGCGGCGCAGATAACGGCACCGTTTGTGTGGGCCAATCTCCTGGATATAACGTCGACGAATCTTGTCGCGTTTTCCCAGTCGCCGGTTCCGCAGTTGTCGGTCCCTGCCAACGCCTTTCTGTTCTACGGCTTCCTGGACCCGGCAAAAACAATGCCCTGCACTGCGGCCACTGACCCCGCCCTTTGCTCCGTCGGGCTAGGCGCATTGCCCGTGGCTGGCTCGCGAGACAAGACAAAGTTTTCGCCTGAGGTGAAACTGGTCTGGGACGCAAGCGACAACACGTTGGTCTACTTAAGCTGGGCCGAGGGCTTCAAGTCAGGCAGCTTCGACTTTCGCGCCAACAACAAAGGCCTCGCATCGGATATGGCGACGTCTTTCGAATTCGATGATGAGGAAGCAAGCAATATCGAACTTGGCGGAAAATTCGTGCTTGCCGATGGCCGATTCGAACTCAACACTGCCCTTTTCTTCACTGAATTCGACGATTTGCAGATATCAATATTTGACGGCGGTCTGGGCTTCAATGTTGGTAATGCAACATCCGCAGAAGTCAGCGGTCTCGAAGTGGACATTCGTTACGCAGCGACAGACCACTTGACGATCACCGGCGGTTTAGCACTCACGGACTTCGAGTTCACGGATTTTGATAATGGTCAGTGCTATTTCCCGCTGAATCTGACGCCGGATAGCCTCGAACAAGGTGTTCCACGCTGTGACTACACGGGTAATTCCGGTCAGATGGTCTCAGACACGCAGGGCAATTTGACGTTTAATTACAATAGGCCTGTTGGCGACGGCCTCGAATTCAGTGGCATGTTCGATATCTTCTTCACCAGCGAGTACGACGCTTCCGCGACCTACGATCCTGCACTGGTTCAGAAGAGCTACGAGATGATCAATCTGCGTCTTGCTCTTGGATCAGAGACGGGCAAATGGCAAGTTGCTGTACTCGCCAAGAACATGACGGATGAGAAGGTTCTCAGTTTCGGTGGCGACGCACCGCTGTCCGGCAGCAGTTTCCTCGCGAAATCCAATTATGCGTTCTACGGTGTGGGCCGTACGCTGACGGCACAGGCGGTTTTCCGCTTCTAGCGAAAGACCGTCGCGAGTCTCACAAACCATCCGTCGCTGACTGCGGCGGATGGTTTTTTTTGATCTCGGTTTTCACACACAAGTGATAAACCTGGTACTGCCAGCGCAGTGGCCAGAAAACGAGCGCAAGCGCTTGTAGCGCGCGTAGCGGTGCCGCCAACCAACCATTCATGGAAATCCAGTTCCACGACAGAACATGCAGGTCTTTCCATTTGCGCGAAACGACTAACTCCGCTTGATTAAGCAGCGCTTCCCATTCTTCAAGAGTGCGTACGACCTCCTTCGCATCTTTTTGATTCGTGCCACCAAAAAAGCCGATTTTGCGTGTCAGAAAGTCCGCATTCGGTACCAGAATCAGGATCTTTGCATCGGGCTTGGCGACGCGCGCCATTTCCCTGAGCGCAATCACCGGTTCGACGAAGTGCTCCAGTGATCCCAGGCAACTAACAACGTCAAACTGTGCATCATCAAATGGCAGCGTTTCGGCAGGCACCGCGTGAAAGTCTCCGTCTGGCAAATGCTTTCGGCAATACTCAATCGCACGTTCGGATAAATCGACGCCGTGCACTTGCGCACCTGCTTTCGCGCAAACATGCAACCATTCGCCGAGGCCGCACGCAATGTCCAATACCCTGTCTTCCGCAGCAACGTCGATTTTGTCTGCCAAATTGAGCAAGTGCGTCGAACCTTGTAGCGGCTTGTTCGCATTCGCATAGTAGACGTCGTCATAGAACGACTTCATATCTTCCAATTCTGAATCAGGCTCGCTCATTTATGCGAGCATCTCTTGCAGGCACGCTTCTGTCTTAGCTGCATAATTTTCCCATGAGAACTGATTAGCGAATTCCCGCGCCGAACCGCGCAACTCACCCGACACGGCCCGCACTATGGCACTTGAGAATTCAGCGTAGTTTTCGGCAGCTACCAAATAACCACTCGTTCCATTCGCTACGGCGTCGCTTACGCCGCCACAGTCGAATGCGACCGTTGGCGCGCCCTGCGCGGCCGCCTCTATTGCGACCATGCCAAAGCCTTCGACATCACCGCGTGTTTCGACCAATGGAAATACAAATGCATCAGCCGCTGCATACAAGGGTGCTATTCCATCGCCCGCCACATGCCCCAACAACTGTACGTGATGCTCAAGCTTATGCGCGGCAATCGCGGTCTTGATGCGCGCAAGAACGGACGTATCGGGACGATTGAGCGCGCTCGAAGGTTCACTGCCGGCGATCAGCAAGACCATGTCAGGATTCGTTTTCACAAGATCGGCAAAAGAGCGTTCGATGAATTCGGCCAGACCCTTGCGCGGGATAAGACGGCCAACCGAGAGCAAGATGGTTTTGTCCTCCAGACCAAGCGATCGTTTTGCCTCCTCGTGCGCTACCGCAGCGTCTTCAACATCAACGCCGGGATTGATCGTCACGATTCGACTGACGTCCACACCGGCGCTCTGCGCTAGCGCAGCTGTATTCTTACTATTGCAGACAATCACATCGGCTCTTTTTAGAAGCGGAACAAATAACCATTGATACAGTCGCGAGTCGGCGACGATATCGAGCCCGTGTACGAGCAAGATCGACTTAGCGCGTGACATACCAGCGAGCGCCAGTACAACCGGGCCCACAAGGCCACTGCCACCGATAACAACATCGGGCCGGGCAGGTTTACGCCCAAAAATGCCCTTCAGCAAAGTTAAGAGCAGGAATACGGACGTAGGTGAGATTCTGCTGGCGCGGACGTTGGCACCTGCCGAAACGAAATCCTCGCATCCAGCCGGACCCAACAATGTGACCTCGTGGCGCTCGAGTAGATTGAGATACAACTGGTGCACCAGGCGCTCCATACCGCCCGTTAGTGGTGGAAAATTGCGGCTGACAAGGGTGATCCGGGCCATGCGCGGAAGTCTACATGACTTGTTTATGTCGGTGCGCAATTCGATAATCAGACAGACACTCCTCAGAGGGGACGAAAAGTGCAAGGTCTGATGCTCTCCCTGATCCGCATCATCACGAATACGTTTTTTCGTCGCATTGATGTGTCCGGCGAAGAACACGTGCCCGCTGACGGGCCGGTCATTTTTGCAGGCAATCACCCGAATGCTCTGATGGATGGCTGGCTCTTGACGGCCAAATGCGGTCGCTGGCCGCTACACTTTCTGGCCAACGCCAAACTCTGGAACTACCGAATCATGGGGCGCATGCTTGACGCAACCGGCGCCGTGCCCGTGTATCGACGCGAGGAGCACGATGGCGAGGTCGACAACCAATCGGCATTCGACAGGCTCTATGAAGTCATCGAATCGGGCAACTGTGTTGGAATTTTTCCCGAAGGAATCAGCCACGCGGAGTCGCAACTCGTCAAGTTGAAGACTGGCACCGCGCGCATCGCTCTTGCGGTCGCGGCAAGGGGCAAAGCAGTCGTTCGCGTCATCCCTTGCGGCCTCAATTATATTCATCGGCACCGATTCCGCAGCCAGGTATTGATTGAATTTGGCGAACCAATTGTTGTCGACGACCAGTGGATTGAAAAATATCGCACTGATGAACAAGGCACGGTTAGAGAACTGACCGCATTGCTCGCCAGCTCACTGCAGGCTGTCACCTTAAATGCGCCTGACTGGAGCACGTTACGGTTCATTCAGACCGCCAGGCGTCTTTACAAACCTAAAGCGGCGCAGCTATCGCCCAGCGAATATGTCGAGCTCAATCGTCGTTTTGTCGACCGCTACTTGCTTGCGAGCGATGATCCGAAAATGCAGAAATACCGCAGAGACGTCGAGGACTATCAGGCTCGCCTGGACATGCTCGGAGTCAAAGACCATCAGTTGCGTAAGTCAATGACTCTGGCGCAGTCATTTCGGAAATTACTGCTGCGATTCGTAACGATGCTGGTGTTCTTGCCGCTGGCCATTCCTGGCGCGTTGCTGCATTTGCCGGTCGGGTGGATCGCAGCCGTAGTCGGCGAGAAATTCAGTTATGAGCGAGATGATGTTGCGACTTTAAAAGTACTGTCGACAATCTTGCTGCTACCCGTGATTTATACCGTTATCGCGGTATATGTCGGCGTGAAATTCGGCTGGCTGTTATCGCTGGTTGCCATTGCAGCCCTGACGCTGAGTTTTTTCGCGTCTGTGCGGCTCATTGAAACGGAGGTCGGACTTATCAACTCCATGATGTCGATTGTAAGGCTTATTCGTCTGGGCACCGAAATCGACGACATTCGCGAGACTCGAGTTGAGTTGGTGGACAGGATTCGACATCTTGTCGAACACCTGTCCGACCCGGACTCAGAACGAATGTTTACGTCTGCGGACTTTCAACGACCGTCTGGACCTTCTTAATCACAATTTTACGACCGTGAGCAACGTCGCGGTCAATAAATTTGACCTCGCTATCGTAGCCAGCCGCACCGAGCAAATCTCTGACGGCCTGCTGTGTCGTTGCGTCGATAGGCTCGCCAGTGATGATCATCGTGCTATCCATCTCATGCATCGTCGTAACTTCGGCGTCGTGCATGACCTGGACATCAATGTCGGCGCCGTCGCCGACCCAGACCATGCCATGACCAGCTTCATCTTGAAAATCAGGCAAGTCGATGGTTTCGCCGTTGATATTGAAGCTGTATCCGTCATCGGTACGCGTAATCAGAATTGGCTGGCCAGTCTCGTCGACAATTGAGCGACTTTCGCCTATCTGCATATCTTGTAAGTCAAAACCGATATCGTCCGAATCAATTTTGAATTGCTGCGCGCCGGCTCCGTCATCGCCGACAACCGCAATCTTCATTTTCACTTTCTTGTCTTCGCCGGCAAAAGCGCTGCTCGCGAGGCCCATTGCAACGATACCGAGCAATATATTCCTGAATTTCATTTGTTCTCCCCAGTTTATTGGTGCATACGCTGTATTGATGCGTGAACCGTCAATTACGTCGCAAATTGTCGCAATTAGTTGAAACGGACCAAGCGACCCGGTCGGGCGTCCGTGACTTCATCGTTGTCGACTACTTTCTGTCCCGCTACCAGTGTCGCGCGAAATCCCTTGGCGGGCTGCAACAGCCGCTGCCCGCCCGCTGGCAGGTCCTGAACCATATGTGGCTGCTGCAATGCGAGCTCGTCGTAATTGATGATATTTAGATCGGCGCGCAAACCTAAGGCTATCCGCCCTCTGTCTTGCAGTCCCAGATAGTCGGCGGCATCCGCAGTTAACATCTGTACGGCCCGTGCCAGATCGATGCGCTTTTCGCCGCGATCACGTGTCCAGTGCAACAGAAAATAGGCCGGAAAACTCGCGTCGCAAATAGTCCCAACATGTGCACCGCCATCCGACAGCCCGAGCAATGCGTTGGGATGCGTGAGCATGGTATGCACGTTGTCATAATTGAATTCGGTGTAGTTATAGATCGGGAAATAGATCAATTGCCGACCATTGCCTTCAAGGCACACGTCATAGAGTTTTTCCATTACCGACAAACCGTCGCGTTTAGCCTCGGCGCCAATGGATTGATCAGCTGTTTGCTCATAGTCCGGATCTTCACCGAGTCGAAACAACTTGAATGCGATTGTTTCAATTTCACCGATAATTCGGTCGACTATCGGTGGAACCGACGAACCTTCTCCAGCGAGTGTTACAGGATTTTCCGCGAGACAATTCGCGCGAAATTCCGGATCACGCATTATCGCAACACGTTCATCTATCGGCTTGTCCGCGATCGCCAGATAGCTGGGCTGCGCAAGCAGCGGATGAAATGTGCATTGCAGTCCATTTATAACGCCGATCGCGCGCGGTGCAACCTGGACCCGAAAATCGACACCGTCTGCATTCAGGCGCTCCGTTTCACTGAGAATTTGGCGCCATTGCTCGGGCGCGAAATCGCGCTGCATCAGGGAGATCGAACATGGCCGGCCGCTAGCCCGGGCGAAACTCTCAATAAGCGAGAATTCCTCCTCGAACTGGTCACCCGGTCGCTCCAGGTTAAAATCATTAACCAGTTGCAAGACGCCTGAGCTTCGTCCCTCGAGTGTCGACGCAAGCCCAACCAATTCTTCACGAGTTGCTTCGGAGGATGGCGTCCACTCCCCGTCTGCCGTTCGATGCACATCGGTTCGACCCGTTGAAAAGCCTGCAGCACCAGCATCGAGCGCCTCACGCAAGAGTTTTTGCATCGCAGCAATATCGTCAGCCGTCGCTGGTTCTTCGTAACCTGCACGCTTACCCATGGCGTACACTCGTAGCGGATCATGCACGGCCATCACACCGAAATCGATCGTATGAGGCACGCGATCGATCGCATCCAGGTACTCGGGAAATGACTCCCATTGCCAGCTTATGCCCTCGTGCAAAGCTGTGCCTGGAATGTCCTCAACGCCCTCCATGAGACGGATCAGACGATCATGATCGTCCGGCCGAACTGGTGCGAACCCGACGCCACAATTGCCGAGAATTGCCGTGGTTACGCCGTAGTTGACCGACGGTTGAAATTTCTGGTCCCAACTTACCTGACCATCGTAGTGAGTATGCAGATCGATGAACCCCGGCGTAATGATCGCGCCGCCGGCATCAATCACTTCGCTCGCGTCTGTACCGCAGTTGCCGATCGCAGCTATCAGGCCATCCTTGACGCCAATATCAGCGTCGACCGCTGCGTTGCCGGTACCGTCGTAGATTCGACCGCCGGTAATAATCAGGTCGTAACTCATGCTGTCACTCTCAGTCGATCTAATCGTCTAAACAGGATCACAATAAAACCACCTGCGATGATATGCCAGATCCCCCATACAGCGGCGATCGCCGCGGCACCTCCAAGACCGCTGAATTGTCCAATCAATATGACGATCGCCAGACCGGAATTTTGGATTCCAATTTCAAAGGTTAGCGCGCGATGCGTCGCCTTGTCGGCTCGCAGCAGCAAGGCAACGAGCGCTCCCGTGCTGAATGCCAGCGCATTGTGCGCGATCGTAATCGACGCGAGTAACGGCAATGCCGGGAACAACAAATCGAAAAACTTTGCAGTTCCGTATGCAATCGCCGCAATAAGAATCAGCGATCCTGCCAGTGCCATCTTTTTCCGTAGTCGCAGTGCAATGTCCGGGGAGCGCGCGGCGATCAGCATGCCAAGTACCAAAGGAATGACAAGTAGCACCGTCGTTTGCAGAAGAAATGCGATCGCATTGAATTCGAGAGACTGCAACAAGTCGGAGGTCGGCTTGTACGTCTGCGACCAGAACAAGATCGACACTGGCGTAAATACGGCTGCCAGCGCGCTCGACATCGCGGTCAAGGATACTGAATAGGCTACATTGCCGCGCGACAGGTAGGTGAAGAGGTTTGATACGGCGCCGCCTGGGCAACAAGCGACGACAAACATGCCTAATGCGATTGAAGGTGGCGGCGAGATGAGGTGGATCAGCAAGAGCGTCAGCAACGGCAGGCCAGCTACCTGAGTGACGACCCCGACGGCGAACAAAACACGTCGTTGGAACAAGAATATGAAGTCTTTGGTGCTCAGACCCAGCGCAATGCTGAACATAATGAGCATTAACGCGATAGCAATTCCGATCTGGCCAATCGGATCTAGAATAATTTTGAGATTATCGAGTGTTGCGATATCCATAAGGCAAACATCGTAACAGGAGGGGACCATTGTGGACCCCCTCCTGTCGATGCGTGCGCGACCATTTATGCATCGTCGAAAGACTCGTTGATTGCAAATTTCATTGGCGCATAGTCGCCGTTAACGACACAGGACGTTGCGTATTCGCGGATCGCGGTTTCGCCGGCGTCTGTGAAGATCGACGTTTCAATACTGAGCTTATAGCCAACAGTACGTTCCTTAACGTCGACGACCGCGTGGCGTACGTGGGTAGCGTCGCTGTAGTCCGCATGGTCCGCTACGGCGGCAACGCAGGAATTGATCTCTGATTGGATTTCGCTCCAATCACCCTGTGCAGCTGTCGCGGGTCCGGCCATTACGAATAGTGCTGCGGCACCCAAGATACTCGTGCCTAGTGTTTTGCTGTGCTTCATGTCATGTACTCCTCAGTAGTCAAATTAAACAGAATGTCTATTCTGCTTTAGTCAAAAAAAAGGCCTAGCCGCCCAAAGACGCCAGGGTGTTGTCGACAATGCCCATCAAAGTCGCCTCATCGAAACCTGTTCTTCCCAATACAGCCAGTCCGAACATGCTGCTGGTTAGCAATTCGCCGGCCGCGCTCACGTCTACATCAGCACGAACCTCGCCGCGCTCTTTGGCCGATTCAAGGCCGACAGAGAACGCTTTGGACATGCGCTTCATGAATTTCTGCAGAACGTCACGCAATTCTTCGTCCTGCGGCGCTAGCTCCATGGCCGTATGAATGAACAGACAGCCCTTATTTTCCTCCAGACAGCACATGTCTTTGACCCGTTCTTCGAAAATGCGACGGATATGGTCCAGAGAGGCGTCGGGCTCCAGCAGACGCAAAAAAGACTGCCGTCCCATGCTGTCGGCAAATCGTTCCAGCGCCAGCTCAAACAACTCTCGTTTGTTACCGAACGTGCCGTACAAGCCATATCGACTGACGCCAGTCGCCTTCACAATGTCTTCCATCGAGGTTTCCGAGTATCCCTTGGAGGCGAATAGCTCGACCGCGCGCGTCAGTGCGCTTGCCGGATCAAATGTGCGTGTTCTAACCATGGGAACCAGAATACTCATTCTGATTTGGAAAGTCAACGCCCAATCACAAAAACTTCACTTGGACTTCGACAATGGCTTTGAACTAAGCTCCGCCGCTGGTTCCTGCTTGGCACAAGGTTTGAAATGACGCAACGTGGCGTGCTCCGATCGGCGATCGCCAGCGGCGAATTCTTCGTCACTGCCGAAATCACTCCAAAGCTGACTACGAATGCCGACGAGGTGCTGCAGCAGGCTTTGCCACTGCAGGGCAAGGTTGCGGCAGTAAACGTTACCGACGGTGCGGGCGCGCGCGTAACGATGTCGAGCCTCGCCGCCTCCGCCCTACTCGTTCAAAATGGCATCGAACCGGTCCTGCAAGTGACTTGCCGGGACCGAAACCGAATTGCGATCTCAGCCGATCTCATCGGCGCTGCGGCATTGGGCATCGATAATGTGCTCATATTGACCGGTGACAACCCTGGCGCCGGCGATGAGCCGAATGCGAAAGGTGTATTTGATTTCGAAGCCAATGATGTGATGGCGCTGGCACAGCAGATGAGTACCGAGGGGACAATAGCTTCAGGGCGCGAGCTCTCGCATCGTCCGGACTTCGTCATCGGCGGCGTCGATGCGCCTTTCGATCCGCCAGCTGATTGGAGACCAGACAAACTGCTCGCACGCGCCGAGGCCGGGATGAAATTTATCCAAACGCAATTTTGCTACGACCCGGAATCGACCGAGCGCTATGTTAACCGCCTTCGTGAATATGGAGTGCTCGACAAGACCGCATTGATTATTGGCCTTGGGCCGCTCGCGTCATTGAAATCCGCGCAATGGATGGACGCCAATTTGTTTGGTGTGACAATACCGGATGACGTGATGCAACGTTTGCAAGACTCGAACGACCAAGCGGAAGAAGGGCTCAGGATTTGTGTGGAACTGCTCGAAATCTACAAGGAAATGGCAAGCGTTGCCGGCGTACATATCATGGCGCCGGCTCAAAGCGCGGACCGGATCGCCGCTGTGATTGACGCCGCGTTGCCGACTAAGGAGTCGTAACAAGTTCGGCTAACAACTCATTTTTCTCGCCAAGCAACTGCAGGCTGTTTTCGCCCAACTCAAATCGACGCGCTTCCTGAAGCGCGGCCATAAACGCGGTCTCACGATCCATAATTTCGCCCGGGCAAGCCATTCGCGTTGACCCGAGATGACCGACAACGACGCCATTATCTGTCTCTTCGAGGGAGCCGAAAAAATTGTTACAACCACCGTTGCCCTTGATACTCCCGTCAACCTCGAAGAGAACATACATGCCGCTGTCATCCGGCATTTCGCTCGTGCCTATAATCATCGGGCGCCACTCCTGACCGGTCATTGTGGCGCCGCCTGCGGGCATGTTTTTGCGAGCCATTTCGCGACCCTGCAACATGACCAACGCAATCCCGGCAAGAAACAACAGGAAAAACCCAAATCCCATGATCCCTTTCATATTGTTACTCAACACCGCTGGATAGATGATTGGAATAATGGCCTAATTGCTGTCTGGTGAACACCTCGATTCGAAATTCGCGCCTCCAATACCTCGCGAGCGGCCTGCTGCTCGCGACGTTAGCATTGCGCGCCCTGGTCCCACTGGGCTATATGCCCGGCAATATCCTCGATGGCGAATTCATGGTGCTCTGTCCCGTCGCCAGTGCTGCTTCGCTTGAGTTACTGTCGTCTGAAACAACGCACCACCATGGCAATGAGGACGAGACAGGTGTCAGTGTCGATCGCGCCTGCCCGATCGGTTCTTCATTGTTTTTCGATGCGATTCCGACCTTGGAATTGCCGCAACAGATCGCGACTCAAGTCTATGCAGTTCCGCAGGTCTTCGACCGCGAGCTGTTTGTAGAATCTCCTGATAAGCCGCATCCGGCCCGCGGCCCGCCGCAATCCTGAACAAGTAGTTTTTTCGTGCACCGGCAGCCCATAAGGGCTGACCGGCACTCTATTTTTGTTCAGGAATAATCGAAATGCAGAAATACATTCTGGTGATCGCCGCTATGGTGCTGGCGACACACCCTTCAAATTTGCGAGCTGACCAATCCGTTCGCGCAGATTCTCACGGCCCAATCGGTGTGATGGGCGACCACATGCATATGAGTGGCGAATGGATGTTTTCCTATCGCTTTATGCGAATGAACATGCAAGGCAACTTGCGAGGATCACGAAATATCAATCCGGATACGATCGTTACGACTGAGGAAAATCGCTTCTTCGGAATGCCGAACATGCCACCCACTTTGCGCATCGTGCCGCGTGACATGGAAATGGACATGCATATGCTGGGTCTTATGTACGCGCCGAATGATCGCGTCACGCTCATGTTCATGACGAACTACCTGGATAAGTCGATGAACCACACAACCTATGCCGGTGGCGCGGGAACCAACGTGCTCGGCGAATTCAGAACTGCCACCAGTGGCTGGGGCGACCTGTCGATCAGCAGCCTGATTCGCTTGACCGATTCGGGCAACAATCATCTACATGGCATTCTCGGTGTTTCAGTTCCTATTGGCAGCCAGGATGAACGCGGAGAAATTCTGGCGCCAACCGGCATGACGCCAACTGTGCGTTTGCCGTATCCGATGCAACTGGGATCCGGCAGCTATGACCCGATTGTTGGCCTCAACTTCACTGGCAAACACGGTTCTTTGGGTTGGGGTGGCCAGTGGCGCAGCGTTTTGCGGCTGGCCGAAAACGATGATGACTATCAACTGGGCGATGAGCACCGCATTACTGCCTGGTTGAGCTATCTATTTTCCGATTCGGTCAGTGGCTCAACGCGTATAGAATATTACGATCGTGAAGATATCTCGGGGCTGGATCCGTTAATTGCCGGTCCTGTGCAGACGGCCGATCCGGACAGACAGGCCATTCAGCGTCTGGACATCGCGTTTGGCCTCAATTTTGTGCTTGGCTCAGGCCACACGGGGTGGCGTCTCGGTCTCGAATACCTTGTGCCTGTTGACCAACGTCTTGATGGCCCGCAATTGAAAACAGATGATCAGTTGATTCTCGGCGTACAAAAAGCGTTCTAGTCAATCCGCGGCTCTAGTCGACAATAGTGATGTTGTCCCAATTGTCGCCTACCGAGCTAAGCAACTTTTTGAGTGCTTTGCTCTTTTTGCGGTAGTTGTTGTCTGCATCCCAACGCTGCTTGACTGTGCGGTGAACGGGTCCTTGAATATTTCGGACCAGTTCGCCGCGCGCCAGATAAATTCCTTTTCGTTCATTGTGGCGCCGGTCGGTTGGATCCGGCATCACTGAGTCCAAAAAGTGTGATTCGAATTGCAAGCCAAGCTTGTTCGCCTCAGTTAGCATCCACTCGATCGCACAGTCGCCTAATCCGCGCTCTTTGTATCCGCCGCCGACGTCGCTGTGCACGCCGGCAAACCAGACCTGCTGTATGTCGACGGACGGTTTGTCACTCCACAGAACCGGGGCAAAGTCTTCACGGTTTTCATCGATAGAAACGGCGTGGCGGGCGTGCTGCACGATTTTGCTCGGCTCGGTATCGTGAAACAAGAATTCACGTTCATTCAATGTTCCCCAGAATGGCACTGGAATTCCCAGGGCGCCAACTGTATCCCATGCTCCCACAAACTCGATCGGTGTAATGTCCGCAATGGCATAGTCGCTGCGAAACTTGATTGCCGCAGCGGCATTCGGCCCACTGGCTTTGGATCGTTTGCGGTAGAACTTGAATGCTTCGGGAATTTTGTTGGCGTGCTCTCTTTTCAGGAGTCCGCAGTTACGCACGAATCCTGCGAGGGAGCGAGCTGTGTACGCGCCACGGCTAAAACCGAAGAAGAACAGTTGATCGCCATCATCAAAGTTGTGCACGAGGAATCGATAGCAATCCATAATGTTCTTGTCGATGCCGGCGCCGGTCAGCCCGCCCGACAGCTTCTTTCGGTCAGTGCCAACGCCCCAATCATAGAAGGCAATCTGTTTCCCGCCGCTGACTTCCGGCTTGATCGCCCGAGCCATGCGCAACACGTTGGTCGCTCGGCCCTTTTCCGGCGAATTCCAGGTACCGTCTGCAAAAACCGCTATTCGTTTCATGTGCCCAACCTCGGTAGAAAAGTACTAGAATCCGTGCCTTACGTCGACTGGCCTGGCTAAATGACCGAGCAACAACTGCACGACTATCTCGTACTGACCATTTTTGTGGCTGCGGGCCTGGCTTTCATCGCCCTGTTTTTTGTCATAGCGCCGTACGGCCGACATCAGCGTAACGGCTGGGGATTTACTTTACCGGCCAGGGTGGGCTGGATTGTCATGGAAAGCCCGGCAGTCCTACTGTTCGTATACGTCTATTCGCTGGGTGATCACGCTACCGATGCGGTACCGCTATTGCTACTCGGACTGTGGCAGTTTCACTACGTCTATCGGACGTTTATTTACCCGTTTCGATTGCAGAGCTCGGCACACCGGATGCCGATCACAATTATTGGCATGGCAATAGTATTTAACTGTATCAACGCATACATCAACGCGCGGTGGATCTCGCACTTCGGCACATATTCCGACACGTGGCTTTCAAGCCCGGCATTTGTAGTCGGAGTCGCCTTGTTCTTCGTTGGCTGGGCGATCAACCAGCACGCTGATCTGGTCCTGTTTCGACTGCGCGGACCCGGCGAGTCAGGCTATAAGATTCCGCGCGGCGGGCTCTATGACAAAATTTCTTGTCCGAATTACCTCGGTGAGATGCTTGAGTGGACTGGATGGGCGCTTGCCGCGTGGTCAGCGGCCGGACTAGCATTTGCCGTTTTTACTATCGCCAATCTGTTGCCGCGCGCGATCGCCAATCATCGTTGGTACCGACACGAATTCAGCGACTATCCATCTAAGCGTAAAGCAGTGATTCCGTATCTACTTTAGATCCGCTGCTGAGAGACTTTGATCGCGCTCACAGTCGTAGGCACCAACCGTGATTTCTGGGCGCCACTCCCAATAGCGCTTGACTTCAAACGGTTCAGTAAACGTTTTCGGATCGGAAACAACGAGTGTGTAATCGAGTCTATCTCCATCGTCGCTAGGGCTAAAGCGTTCCACCAGGCGCATCTCCGAACTAAACGGCGTCCCGGCATTGTCAAATCGATCTGGTGATACTTGGGTGGTTGTAACCACAAGCGTTGTCTCATCCCACTCGCCGGTTGAATAGCCGAACCTCAAGAACTCGTCAGGTCTGTCACCCGCAGCGACACCCATGTGAATTCGGCGCACGCTATCGTTTTCCTCGAAACGCTGCAATATCACATCGCCTTCCTGCACGAATTCCATTGGTAATGGGTTCATCATCAGGCGTGGCATCGACCATTCGGTGCATCCTAGTAAAGCCTCGTCACCAGCATCGTAATCGGCACGTTTTGCCTTTGCGGCGGCCGTTAGTGGCAGAGGATTCGGCAGAATGCGGCCGCCAGACGGGCGCACCTCAATATTTGTGCTCCAGACACGAAATAACCCGACCGCAGTCTCTTTTGCAGCCGAAATAATGTCCTCGTCGTACTCTGCCTCCAGCATGCTACCGTCATCCCTCACAGAAAAATACGGCGCCGAACCCGCAGTCATCATGACTTCCTTTCCATCGCTCAACAGAATATTGCGTGCGAACATTTCCCGGTCCGAGCGCAGCGAGGAATCACCCATTATTCTGACTTCGTCGCCGACCTTGATAAATTCTCTACCGATGCCGCGAGAGCGAAGTACGCCCAACGCGCCCGACTCAATTCGCCAAGTTATTACCTCGCCATCGGGATTGCGAACATCGACCTCGAATACTGTGTGCGGGTTGCGCCACCTTACGATTTTAACGGTCCCTTCGATCTCCACACTCGTATCAGGATCAAAAAATCCCGCTACAGAGTGATGTGCGAACGCCGCAACTGAAAAGACAAGTGACAGAATTACGACGAATGCTCGCATCAGTTGTCGCGCCTCCAAACTTCCACTGGTCGCCCGCTTACGGCACCTTCGATAATGATGTCACCCGATTTGCAAGGCGCGACACCGAGTGACTCCTCACATGTTTTTAGATTTGCCAGACGATCATCATGCGGTGCCGCGACCAAGGCCTCTTCTTCGGCACTTGGACTACGCCAATCTCCCTCATCGCTGGCGGCTTTCGCCTCATCGACACTCGCATAAACATCGGTTTGCCGCGCCGATGCGCTACAGCCCGACTTGTGACGATTCACAATAGTATTTTCAAATTGGTCTTTTAGAGTGACCAGTTGCTCAAGCGCAACCTGACACTCAGCCTCACTCAGGAACTGCATTTCAATTTCATTTTCCTGACAGACTGTCTTTCCGGCCGGGGCCACACACTCACTGAGTGTAAGCACGAAAACCTGTATCCACGCTGGGTCCATGGCAGTGCTCCTTTGTAGTTGTGAACAAAGATTAGCAGAAAACGTCACCCGAGCTGCGATCGGTCCGCCGGATGAGGCACAATCAGTTGGTGTTTACGGAGCTTAAAATAGCCGCCGGGCGACGCTCAATGTCGCAGTCCGAGGCCCGCATATCGGCCATCGTCGGTATTGTATTCGCGGTCATGATACTCGCCGCCGTGTTCGAGGAATTCTCGGCGAGGCGTCTGAGCATTTTATTTGTCATAATATTTTGGGCGCCGATGCTCGTGCTGCATGAGTTGGGGCATGCATTGGTCGCCAAATTGTTGGGCTGGCGGGTGCGCGAAATCGTGATCGGTTTTGGCCGAGATCTCTGGCAATGGCAAAGCGGAGAAACTCGCGTGCGAATAAAGCTGGCCCCGGTAGAAGGCTACGTGCTACCGGCGCCGCAAGACGCTCGACATGTGCGCATCAAGAGTATGTTGATCTATGCAGCCGGCCCTGGGGCGGAACTGCTGTTGCTCGGCTTACTACTAATGATCTTCGGTTATGACGCCGTGTTTGGTGAAACCGACGACTTGGCAACTATTGCGCTACAGAGCCTCGCGATTGTTATTCTGCTCGGCGCAGGATTCAATTTGCTACCGTTCAGCACAGAAGGCGCAGTGAGCGATGGCCTTGGCATTATTTCCAGCCCGTTCATGTCCGATGCGTCGATCGAATTGAGGTTGTTGACGTTTGAATTACGTGAACTGCAGGTTATGCTCGACGAGGGCAATACCTCGCCTGCAGTACGAAAGGCAGAGGAGTTTCTGCACCGTTTCCCGAACAACCCGGCACTCCAACTGCTACTGGCGTCAGCCATGTCTGCGAATCAACAATTGGAAGATGCCCGCGCCTACGTCCGAGACAAACTTGCCGAGGAGTCCTTATCCACTGATCAGCGCCACGCGTGGCTGCGGCAACAGGCGCTTATTGAGCTCAATGCGACCGAACCGTCCTACCTGGTTCTCGACCTGGCCTTGCAGGAAGCGCTCAAGAAATCACCGAATGCGACAGATTTGTTGGCGATCAAAGGATCATCTCTGGTTTTGCGCGGTCAGATAGAAGACGGCGGCAATATGCTGGCGGATGCATGGCGGCAAAACGATGGCAGCGCCAGCGACGCTGACATACTGGCGTATCTGACGGTAGCCGCCTATCGCCATGGCGATCAGGTCGCAACCGAACATTTCCAAACGAGCTTTGAACAAATTAATCGATCCGAGCAACTCGCACAGAGGGTCAAGACACTGACAAGGCAGGTATCGTGACGACAACGAATCGGGCAACCTGGGTAGTCATGCTGCTGGTTCCTATAACTCTGTGGGCTGGCGAGATCATTGACAAAGCACCGTCGGAACCGGATCCCGGTGCGCACTATGTTTTTTATTTGCACGGTCAAATTGTTCAGGACTCGGGGCCTCGGCCAACGCATCCACGCTGGGGCTTGTACGACTATCCACTGATTCTTGAATCGCTCGCTCAGGATAACCTAGTGGTCGTGTCGGAACGGCGTGAAAAAGGCACGGATCCGATGATGTATTCCCAATTCGTCGCTAAGCAGGTAAAGAACTTGCTGTCCGCAGACGTGAATCCACGCAATATCACGGTAGTCGGATTCTCGGTGGGTGGTTTTATCGCCATACAGGTCTCATCGCAGTTACCACGCGCCAAGATCAACTACGTCATTCTCGCCGCCTGCTCGGACTGGATGTACGAAGCACGTGGTGTTCGCCTGCATGGCCAGGTGCTGTCGGTCTTCGAAGAATCCGACGCAGCGTATTCGTGCATGGAACTGGCGGAGCGTTCCCCCGGCCCGACCTCATTTGATGAGATATCGATTGATACGGGTAAAGAACACGGCGCATTCTATCTGCCTCACGACGTATGGATACGTCCTACACTTGAATGGATTCAGCGCTGACGCTGTAGCGTTGTTACAGAATCGATACTGCGTGCAATGCTGAGAAATATGCGCCGTGGATCGTCGAGAAGAATTCGGTCGATGTAGCCTCACCTGCGAAAAAAATCTTTTGATCAATCGGCTCTGCTAATTGACGTCGTTGCTGAGCAGCACCCGGTAACGCGTAACTATAGGCTCCTTTCGTCCAGGCATCGTCATCCCAGGCCGAAATGATATGTCGGCTCGGTTTTTCTGCAAAATCGTTGCCCAGCAATTTTTTCATATACACCTCTACGAGATCGAGTGTCGCGTGCTCACCCGACTTTTCCATCCAACTTCCCAATCGCCCGCCAGCAACAACTTCGACGAAATCAAACCCACACGGTCGATTGCGAAAATGCAGTGGTTCATCGTCGCCGCTCCGGATCGTGAAGTCGTCCGGAAGGTCGTGCAAGAAATTTCCCTCAAATGTGAGCCCGACACGCGTGTGACTGCCCATCGGCAATCCATTCAGCGCCGCAATTTTTGATTCGGGCAATCGGGGATTGAACTTGATCTGTTGAGTAGCCAGCACGCCGGTCGACACGGTGACAATAGCTTGAGCAACGCGCAACTCGCCTTTTGCCGTCACGATCCGCACCCCGGGTCCGGTTGAATCAATCTCCAACACCGTAGAATTCAGTGACACAGGAACATCTGCACCGTAGTCCTGAATCAGGTTGCCGAGGCCGCTTCCTACAGCAAGATCGGTACCCGCTTCAACGTAGGCAGCCAGATCCTGCACACACACCTGGTCGACATCACAGCTTAAGTCCTGACCAAAGAACAGGCAGAAATACGGTGCCCATCGGTTATCGTTGTCGATAACATCAAAGACAGACTGCGAACCACCCTGATTGGCTGCTTCAATGACGGCAGCAAATTGACGATCCGCGAAATCCGCGAGCTCTTGGGCTGCACTTTTTGGCAGCCATTCACCATCTTCGAAATATTCGGCGGCGGTGTATTCCTCTTCGTCTCTTTCTACGCTTGCATCAAGTTCCGCCGCTATTTGCGTAAACGGATTGAGCTCGTCCGAGTGAATCCAGTGAGCACCAAGGTCGAACGGGACTCCCGGCTGCAGCCACTCGGTATACGCTCGCCCACCAATACGGTGCGACGCTTCGAGCAGTACACAAGTTCGACCTTGTGTCCGTAATTGCCGGGCCGCTGTCAGGCCTGCAACACCGGCGCCGACGATGCCAATGTCGGCATCAAACTGCGATTTACCCAAAGAACTCATCGACGGCCTGTCGCACTTCTGCATGACCCGTTGTCTGCTTCGAACGCATGCCGAGGCTTTGTGCAGCCGCGACGTTGTGCGCCGTATCATCGAGAAAAATGATGTCGCCAGGATCGCAATCAAAATGATCAATTACATCCTGGTACGCTGCGACATCAGGCTTTCTGTTGCCGGTTTCATACGATAAAAATAGTTTCGAAAAATTCGAGAAAATTTCGGTTTGCGACTTTACACATTGCCAATGAATCTCATTGATATTGGACAGTAACGCGACTTCAAGCTCTGAGAAGAGTGCGACGAGAAACTTCTCGGATTCGTCGAACATCGGTAGTTGCCAGCTGCGAATGAGTCGATCAAATTCGGCTGCGTCAGTGAACCCGAGTTCGGCGCCGAATTGGGTAACAAATTCTGCGCTCGTCAATCGCCCGGTTTCGTAAGCGCGCACCAGCGGTGACGCCAGCCAGATTGCCCAGAATTCCTCATTGCTCATGTCGAGCCCAATCGCGGCCACGGGATCACCCAGGTCTACCAGAACTCCGCCAAGATCAAATAAGAGAATCTTCTTGTTCATCGGCTAGTCTGGTGATTTGGCATTCCAGACAAACGTCGCGAGTATGAGTGAGACCACCGCAGACCCGATCCACAGGAGTCCTGCTGCATCGAAATTGTAAATCGTCTCACCGTCAACGACGATCGCCGCATCACGAATCAACCGGCCACTGATGATGTCCTGCACCCCGGCGCCGATATAACTCGCAACTCCAATCGCGCCGAGCGCCGCGCCCGACGCATCTTTGGAACAAATATCCACAGCCATCAGGCCGCCTAGATAGACCATCAGCGCGCCGACTCCGAGTCCGAACAAGACCATCGCAGCGTATTCTGCATAGAGATTGGCGGGACCGAGGACAAACCATGCCGTGCCAATCGCGAAGATGATGCCAAATAGCAAAGCCGGGACGTTGCGTCGGCCGCCAAAAAACTTGTCTGAGAGCACCCCGGAAAAAAATGTTGAAAAAATTCCGGCTATCGCATTGGCCGCGATGATCTGGCCAGCCGTGATAGTTGGATAACCCTTTTCGGCTTCGAGAAAAAAGACGCCCCAACTATTTATCGCATAGCGAGTCACATAAAAGCTCGCGCTCGCGAGAGCGAGAATCCACACGGCAGGATTCTTGAAAACCGCCCACTGTTTTTGGCCAACGCTGTGGTGCTTGGTCGAGTCCGGTTCGCGAATCGCGCTCGGTAGCCCGTACACCTCTGGCCGCTCATACGCGAATCGCCAGATAAAAATGCTGGCGACGATACAAAGTATTCCGGCAACCCGGAATCCCCATATCCAGCCGTAGGCACTTACGACGATTGCGGTTCCGATAAAAGTAATCGCTTCACCGATATTGTGACTGCTTGCCCACATTCCGTAGAAACTGCCGCGATGCTTGCCGTCGTACCAGTGCGTGATAGTCACAACGCTGGAAGCCGCGCCAAAGGACTGGAACCAGCCACTGATACCCCAGAGCACGAAAAAGACACTGAAAGCCGGTGAAAATCCCAAGCTGTAATTCACTACGGCGGACACGAACAGGCCAGTCGCCATAAACCTGCGGGTATTCACTCGATCAGCAATTATGCCGTTTGTAAGCTTGCCGAACGCATACGCGAAAAATAAGGCAGAACCGATCAATCCCAGTTCAGCTGCATCGAATACACCTGCATCTGCCATTGATTTCTTGGCGACACTGAAGCTAAGCCGACAGACGTAGTAAAAACCGTAACCTAGAGTGATGGCCAGAAAGGCGGACAATCGGCGGCGACGCGCCTCGCGTTGCACAGCCGGGTCATTGGGATCACGTGGCGCAACAGATGCGCTCTTGGCGTAAAAGCCGAGAAGGAATTCGATCATTCGATTCTAGCGATCGCGAATGATGGGCCACAGCAGCTGGTGCTGTGCGCTGACGGGCTCAAGATTTTCGACACCGATTCTCTCGGGATAGCGGCGGGTGATCTTGGCGGTACCGAACAAAACGTCCCAAAAAAATAACAGGTTTCCAAAATTGCCTTTGTAGTTCGTTACGCCATCCGCTTTGTGCATGCCATGGTGTGCCCAGTGCGTGGCCGGGGTGGATATCGTCCGTTCAAGCAACCACATTACAGGTGACATCCACTTGATCTCGTACAAAGGTTTGTCCCAGCGAACATCGGAATGTGCGGCGCACACGACCAATAGTTTGAAGACGATGTAGAACGCGTAAACCTTGCCCAAGCCTAGATAGATCAGCGCACCTGAAAACCAGATTCCCGGCATGAACAGGTAGTAGAAAATATTGTTGCGATACACGATACGAATACTCATGTATTCCGCATCATGGTGTGGGCGATGTAGCTCATACAGCCATTTGACCGTATGAGATATTCGATGCCACCAGTATTGCATCATGTCGTCGAAAACCAGGAACAATCCAACCTGAGCGATTATGGGAATTCCGATCAGGGCATCCCGAGAACCCGGCGCGATAGTTGCTGCGAGCAACCCACCCGCTAACAGAACCAGCGGCTGCGTCAGTAGAACCAGAGTGGTTGTACTGATGACCTCAACCACACCATCTTTGCGACGTTGGCCTGGCTTACGAAACAGATTGGTACGAAAAAATTCGGCCAGCGCGAAGCCAATGAAAATGGCCAATATGGCGTATGTATCTGGTCTCACGTCACCCCCACGAGTCGTCGCATTGCTCAGTATACCGTCGAACCGGTCAAGTGCATTATTCCCAATGCGACAGGTTTTAGCTGCAAAATCAGACGCATGGCCTTTCAATTGACGCCGAACCTGCTATAGTCAGCCGCGTCTTGGCGCACTTCGGTCTGCGCCAGCCACTCCGAGCCGCGATTCTGCGGCACCCGGAGCCACTTAGAAATACCAGCCTGGACCGAATCTTGCGCAGCTACGCTGCCCTCGAGTCAGGCGCCCTGGAGTAAAAAATCCAATGTTATTTAATCAGCTCGGCCTGTCGGCCGAACTGCTGCGTGCGGTCGATAAGAAAGGTTACCAAGAGGCAACCCCGATCCAGCAGCAAGCAATCCCACTTATTCTTGAAGGCCGCGATGTACTCGCAGGTGCCCAGACGGGTACCGGCAAGACTGCCGGCTTCACCTTGCCACTGTTACACCGCTTGCAGCACTCGACAGAAAACCGACGCAGCATCCGGGCATTGGTTCTAACACCAACGCGCGAACTTGCAGCACAGGTCGCGGAGAGCATTCGCGACTATGGAAGTTACCTACCGTTCAAGACCGCCGTAATTTTCGGTGGCGTCAGTATCAACACCCAGATTGCCAAACTACGCAAGGGCGTTGACGTCGTCGTCGCCACACCCGGTCGACTGCTTGATCACATGCAGCAAGGTACGATCGATCTCTCGAAAGTCGATTTTCTGGTGCTTGACGAAGCCGATCGCATGCTCGATATGGGATTCATCCGGGACATTCGCAAAGTTCTGAAAGCGCTACCTGATAGACGCCAGAATCTGCTTTTCTCGGCGACGTTTTCGAACGATATCCGCCGTCTCGCAAACGATTTGCTCGACTCACCCGTTGAAATTGAAGTCGCGCAACGCAACAAGCCGGCTGACCTTGTGAAACAGGTCGTACACCCGGTCGACAAGCGTCGCAAACGGCAGTTGTTATCCGAACGTATCCGCAAAGAAAACTGGCGTCAGGTGTTGGTCTTTACACGCACCAAACGCGGCGCCAATCGCCTGGCAGAGCAACTTGAAGGCGATGGCATAGAATCCGCCGCGATCCATGGCAACAAATCGCAAGGCGCCCGCACGCGTGCGCTGGCCGACTTCAAAGCCAACAAAATTCGAGTTCTCGTGGCTACCGATATCGCGGCGCGCGGGCTCGACATTGATAAGCTGCCGCATGTCGTTAACTACGAACTGCCATTCGTACCCGAAGACTACGTGCACCGAATCGGCCGTACGGCTCGTGCCGGTCAAAAAGGTCATGCCGTTTCTCTGGTCTGCGTCGATGAAAAGAACCTGCTTTCCGACATCGAGAAATTGCTCGGCAACACAATTGAAAAGAAAGTCATCAAGGGATACGAGCCGGACTCGCGAATCAAGGCTGAACCATTGCAGCAAGGTCGCGGTAATCGCTCATCGAGCAACAAGAACAAGAAACCCAGAAGTCGTCGCGGCGGTTCGCAGCCGAAACCGCGCAGGCGAAGGCGGGCCAGCTAGGCACGTCGCAGGTCATAGAAACGCGAATTTGAGCGCGAATACCAGCGCAATAACGTACACGGCGGCAGGGCACGATTGTGCTTTGCCGCTCATGACCTTGATCGCAACATAGCTCAGGAAGCCGAGGCCGAGGCCGTCGGCAATCGAGAATGATAGCGGCATTGCAAGAGCTGTAACGACAGCTGGTGCACACTCGGTCAGGTCATCCCAATCAAGATCAGCCAAGCCACGTACCATCAGGCAAGCGACGAATAACAAAGCCGACGCGGTCGCGTAGGACGGTATGCTTTGCGCGAGCGGTGCAAAAAACAGGCATGCGATAAACAAACCTCCGACGACCACCGCGGTCAATCCGGTTCGACCACCCGCCTCCACGCCCGCTGCGCTTTCAATGAAACTGGTTGTCGATGATGTGCCGGCAAGCGCACCGACAGTCGTCGCCGTTGAATCCGAAAGCAACGCATTGCCGAGTCTTGGCAACTTGCCGTCGTCACCGACCAGGCCGGCACGCGTGCTGACTGCTACCAGAGTTCCGGCGGTATCAAAAACGTCCACAAGCAAGAACGTCAAGATCACCGTTAACATTGAATAGCTGAAGGCGCTGGCAATATCCAGCTCCAGCAATACCGGCGCCGGGGACGGTGGTATTGAAAAGACGCCGTTAAACTCAGCGTTGCCCGTCAGCCAGGCGACAATCGTAGTCGCCAAAATTCCGATGATTACTGCACCGACGACCTTGCGTGCCGACAATGCTGCGATAAGCGTAAAACTCAGAAGGCATGCAACCGGCCCGAAGTGCGTAAGCTCACCCAGGCTGACAAATGTTGCCGGGTTATCGACAACAATGCCGGCATTGCGCAGCGCGATAAATCCGATGAAAAAGCCGATGCCGGCGGATATACCCAGTTTCAGATTTCTCGGTATCGAATTTATGAGCCATTCCCGCACCGGCAATACGCTCATGATGATGAATATGACGCCCGAAATAAAAACAGCGCCCAGGGCGGTTTGCCAGCTGTGGCCAGCTCCCAAAACCACGCCATAGGCAAAGAACGCGTTTTGCCCCATTCCAGGCGCCAGCGCGATTGGATAGTTGCCGAGGACACCCATTAATGTTGACCCAAGAGCGGCCGCAAGACAGGTGGCAACAAACACTGCGCCGAAATCCATCCCCGTCTCAGCCAATATCGACGGGTTAACGACCGTGATATAGGCCATTGCAAGGAACGTCGTTAAACCGGCCATTGCCTCGACGCGCACACTTGAACCGCGCTCGTTTATTCGGAAGAATGCTTCGATTTTCAGATCCCCAACGTGTATTCCCGCTTGCAGGATACCTTTTATGGACTTTCCTTTATACTTGCCGCCGTAAGCTATCTCGGCGATTGGTGATCAAATCTATGGGTCTCTTTTTCTGGAAGAATAACGGCAAAATTGATGCGTTTGGCGTTGCGTTGGCGGAGGATTTGTTCAGCCATGTTCAGCCCGATGTTGCCAGGGCGCATTTCACTGGGGCCGGTAACGAAAACAAGAAAAAACAACGCAAGATTGAACAACGTTTTCATGCGCTTGTTAGCCAGATGCGGCAGTTTGGTAGCACCAATTCCCTTGGAATTTACGGCAAGGCTCGGTTGCAAAAGAGTTTTAGCGACCGCTTGCTCGAGCTGGGCTACGACGAAAAAGTCACCAATAAGCTGGTTGAAACCATCGTATTTCGCAACCTTTGACTATAGACGCCAACACAAGTCGCAAGCTGCTCGCGGATATTGAAAACGCGAATCGCGAGGTACGCGCCGGACGAAGCATTGATGCGCTACTAATCTATGATGCAATTGCAAATCGTCCGGATCTGGACGCCGCCGTGCATGCCGCTCTTGGGCACCTTAGCCTGAAACTAACAAACTCTTACCAAGCAGTCGGACATTTTCAAAAGTCGGTCGACAGCGATCCGGATAATGCAATGTATCGGGGATTTCTTGGCGTCGCACTGCAAGCGGAAAACCGTTACGACGAAGCAATAGTTGCCTTCAAAGCGGCAATGGCAAACGGCAACAACGTTCCCGCTGTGCTCAACGGCCTTGGTAGCATTTACCTGCATCGCGGTGATTACGAGCAGGCCAGGGAACTGCTCACCGAGGCCGTACAGGCCAAATCCAGCGACGGCATCATTCAAACAAACCTGGCAATGACGCTTGCGCGCCTCAACGAACATGAAACAGCACTGAAACATGCTGAAAAAGGACTTAAGCAAAGTCCCGACAACCTAAACGCACACTACACTTACGGCACAATTCTCGCAGAGCTAGGACGCGTCGAAGATGCCGTGCGGCACTTTGAAAAGACGATTCGACAGCACAAACAGTTCGGCGGAGCCTACAACCATCTCGCACGACTAAAAAAATTCTCGTCGACGGACCAACCATTTATAAGCAAGACGGAAAAAGTCCTGCAACTCGGAATTCCAGCGCAGGATCGAGTGGCGTTACATTTTGCGCTCGGCAAGATGTACGACGACTGCCAGGCGTGGGACAAGTCCTTCGAACATTATCGACAGGGAAATTTGCTAAAGAAAAAAGACTACGACATCGGACTCGACAAGAAGATGTTCGAACAACATAAAAAGATGTTTGATCGTAGTACGTTGGAAAAGTACCAGGAGTTAGGCAATTCATCAGTAATGCCAATCTTTATCGTCGGCATGCCTCGATCCGGAACGACGTTAATGGAACGAATGATCACCGGCAGCGAAGGAGCGGCTGGCGCTGGAGAACTTCCGGAGATTCCCCGCATCGCCGAACTCATTGCCGCGAGCCACAATCCACGAGGCTTCGCTGCGTCAGCTCGATCGAACCTTCATGCCGAGAACATCGAAACGTTCGCAGCAGACTACCTGCGCATATTGCGCCAAGCCGACAAGAGCGCCGATCGCATCGTCGACAAACTGCCAGGCAACTATTTGTATTTATGGCTAATCTCGATCCTATTTCCGAAAGCGACGATAATTTTCGCGCAGCGACACCCGCTCGATGTCTGTCTTTCGTGCTACTTCCAGAACTTCGCATCGTTTCGCTGGGCCGATGACCTGTCAACGATCGCCGAGGTTTATCGACTTCATCACATGATTGTGGACCACTGGAAGAGCGTTTTACCGGACGGCAAGATCGTCGACGTTCAATACGAACTGCTGGTCGAGGACCCGGAAATACATGGCAAGCAAATGCTTGAAAGCTGTGGCCTCGAGTGGCGTGGCGATGGCCTTGAGCGCTACAAAAAAGAGAAAGTCGTCAAAACCGCCAGTCTCTGGCAGGTTCGTCAGCCCATCTACCAGAGTTCGAAAATGCGCTGGAAAAACTATGCGCCGTTTATTGCCGACCTGGCTGCTCAGTTACCTGAATTTCTGCAAGACGACCGAGACGAATTGGCAAGATTTAACATCCAATTGCCCGCGCCAACCAAGCTTGGCCGCATAAAGAAACTGTTCGCAGGATGATCGCCGTGCGGCAGACGTGTACCATACGCGCGTAGCTGGATAGCTGCCGTCGGAGACCTGAAAAGCAGATGTCTGCAGAAGAAATTGGAATACTGAGCGTTGTCGTTCCTGTGTATAACGAACAGGACAACCTCGCTGACTTTTACGAAAATTTGTTGCAAGTCATGCAACGGGAAGACTACGACTACGAAATTATCTTCGTCAACGATGGTTCGGGCGACGATTCGGCCGCGATTCTGGATAAATTCGCGAAAGAAAACCGGCGCTGCAAAGTAGTACATTTTCGACGTAACTTCGGGCAAACGGCCGCCCTGATGGCGGGGATGGATTTCTCATCCGGTGGAGTTATCGTGCCAATCGATGCGGACATGCAGAACGACCCGGCCGACATACCACGACTGCTCGAGAAACTCGCCGAAGGCTACGATCTTGTCTCAGGCTGGCGCAAAGACCGGCAAGACGCGAGATTAACTCGAAACTTCCCCAGTTGGGTGGCCAACAAACTGATATCAAAAATATCTGGCGTCAAACTGTCAGATTACGGTTGTACCCTTAAAGCGTATCGGCGCTCGATTGTTGAAGACGTCAAACTGTATGGAGAAATGCATCGCTTCTTACCGATTTACGCCTCATGGGCTGGTGCGAAGACGGTAGAAATCCCGGTGCACCACAACGCCAGAGTTGCTGGTGAATCTAAGTATGGGTTGGAGCGGGTCCTAAAAGTCCCATTGGATCTGATGGTCGTCAAATTTCTGAGCAGCTACTCGCAGAAACCAATCTATGTATTTGGCGGTTTTGGTTTGTTTAGTCACTTTCTCGCGCTGATCACTTTTGCAGTAATGATTTATTTCAAGTATTGGGGCGGCAAGTCTTTCATTGCCACACCATTGCCGCTGCTGGCAGCCCTGTTCATTCTTATGGGCGTTATCTCGATGCTAATGGGGTTGATTGCAGAATTGACGGTTCGGACGTATCACGAATCTCAGGACAAGAGTACCTATACAGTTCGCGATTTACGTAACCTCACCGACAAGACCGCCTGAATGAATCTTGAGGCGAAAGCCGAACGATGGTTCTTTCTCGCATGGGTCTTGATATCCGCCTGGATACTGGCATGTGCCGTGCTCGTCAAAGGCGAATATGGCGATGGTTACCAGACGATGGTCAACGGGCGTTACTTCTACGCTGACGCCGTCAACTATTACATGCAGCGCGGACCGCTGGCGGCGTTTGCTATGGGACCGGTCGAACTGTTCCGTGGCATCTTCCATTGGAGCGCAATCGACGTTCGCCCATACCATGTATATAGCGGCCTGCTACATAGTCTGTACCTGCTTGGATGCTGGATGCTGCTCAAACGGGCTGGCGATGATCGCGTGGCACAGTTTGCTGCGTTCGGAGCCGCCATACTGAGTGTCGTGTTCTACGCCAATGCTCCGCATTTGAGCCACGACATCATCCCCGGCCTGCTATTCCTGCTGCTGATATTTCTTTGCAATCGCTGGATAAACGCGCCAACGCGAATGTTGGCGTTGCAGTTGATCTTGTTAGGGACCGCAGTGACCTTTATCAAGCAAACCTATGCGCTTTTTTGGGCGGCGCTGGTTTTCTATGCATTCGTTGCTTACATATTGAAGTGGAACGATGCTCGAGTATCCGGCAGAAAGGCCTTCACTCTGTTGGGTCTTGCAGGAATTAGTGCGGTAATCAGCTGGTTCGGCTATGGGATCTACATCGTCCCTGAACTGCCCGGCTCAACCGTTTTGACCGGACCACTGGATCTAATGAAAGTCGTGTCCGTGCAATACGGGAAAGACTTTGACGCGATTTTCACGACTGACATATATCTCAGGAACATCCACAATTTCGGCATTGCCGCCATGTTGCTCGTGCTGCCAGGGCTGGTGCTGGCATTTCGCGGCAAAGATGCTCGACTCCGCATGATTGCGGTTTGCTGGGTTGTCAGCGTTATCGCGCTGCAACTAACCAGCTTTCGCGAGGTACGCTATCTCGCGTTTCTCGCACCTCTTACGGCGATGCTGATCATTCCGACTATCCGATTAGTCATCAATCATCGGGCGGCCGCTGCGATATTGTTGCTGGTCATACTCTTCGATCAGTACCGCGGACTGACTGTTTCCGCCGCTCAATTAAGCTCAACCGGTGGAACCGACATAGATCGTTTCATCGGCGCGCCGAGCGGCGACGGCAAGATAATTTTTTCGCGCAATCTGAGCTTTGTATTTATGCCCGCCAGTCCGATGCGACGCGATCCATATCACGGCATTTATCACATTTCTGCGGCACTTTATCGTCGATTGAACGAAAATGAATTAGGCGTGATCGAACTACGTGACCCGCGAGACTTGGGGTATATGGGTGTAGAACCGACCGATCGAGTGTACTACAGCAACATAAATGTTCTGCGCAAGACGCCCTGGCGCGCGGACAATGTACCGGCGTCGCTGGAAATGCTCGTTATGGTCGCTGGCGATGCCGAAATTGTGACACTGCGTCGCCAAGGCGATGAGTATGTTGTGGATGGCGCGGATGGGCAATTTTATTTGCTTGTGCCCGGCCCTGACGCCGGTCGTGAAATGCCGCTCCTGTCTTCGATATCGTTTCGGCAGGACCTGATTGAGCGACTATATGGCGAAAGAGGCCGACAGGACGAACTTACCGTTATCGGCATCGCAGTTAAGGCCCTGTGCCAAGCCGAGAAATGTCTATACGAATAGTGCGCTGAGTTAGGGTGCACACCAGATCAAGACAGGCAATCGCCATGAAGTAAAATGCATCGCCGACCGAATTCTCGTAGCATACGATCATGCCCATGCTGAAAACCTCCCGACTGACACGATTTGCCGCTTTGCTGCTCGGATCGCTGCTTGCTTTCACCAGCCTGGCACAGGAAACCGAAGATGCGACGGCCGTCGAAACACCCAACTTGGTCGAGCTGCAGACGAATTGGTGGTCATTCTTCGAAGGATCGAAAGAAGAGGTTGAACCGAAAGTCGATCCGTTTTTCGACGATATCGAAAGTCAAATTTCGGGGCTCGAAGCACAAAACGAGGAAGTTGCGGCTGCGATTCTCGTCGCGGTACGCGACAACGTCGCAGCTTATCTCGCCTTATTGGACGATTTGGAGTTAGAGCCGCTCCAATTACAGCCAGCCGCATTTGAATACGCGATTGACGACTTGTTGCGACTCTCTGCCGACGCACGTCAGGCACGTGCCAATGCACGCGACGAACAAATGGAGGTGGATCGCGAGGAACGCACGCTCGCTGGGGTCAGCCGGCGGCGCGACACCGCATTTGATGACTATGTCGGCGCGACGGCTGGTGACGAGCGCTGGTTAGCCGCTTTACGATTGATGCAAGCTCGCTCGGCGCAGGCCATATCCGAGCGTCGCCTTGAGCTCCTGACGCAAAGATTTGATCGTGCCAATGCGTTCTCCGAAGTAACAGTCGAACGCGTTGAGGTCGCCAAAGACCGCCTTACGGCAACCGCCGATGAAGCAGACCTCCCAGGCCTGTCTGTTAGAGTCAACTTAAGAAAAGAAGACGTAGAAAGCGTCGCTGAGGCGTTGCGTGCTGCGCAACTTGCGGCAAGCGGGCTTGATCCGGACACGGCAGACGGTCGCTCACAACAGCGTCTGCTACAGCAGCGCCTGTTAGGTGCTGAGGTCAATCTAGCCCTCGCTGAAACCGTGCTCGCACAAGCCGAAGCAAAGGAGCTGTGGACGCAACTGGTCTCAAACGTGGGCCCTGACACGAGCGCTGTAACCAATCAGATGCTGGTTTGGTCGGAGGAACTGCGCGGTAGCGAAGACCGCACGGCAGAGTGGCAACGCGGCACCGAGGATGAATTGCTTGCCGTACAAAGCGCCAATCGCGATGACCTGAGTCGCGCATCCCGTCGCATACTCGACCAGCGACAAGGCACGGCACAGGAAACGCTTGCAGACATTAGCGTACTTGGGACCGCTGTCGCGGACCTGGAATTATTGATGGAGGTCGTCGACATTGCGGCCGCGGAGCGGACCGGAGCGATTGGCTCGTTGTTCGCGAAGCTGCAACGTGGCGTCAAGACCGCCTACATCCGGGTCGTCGGCCTTGCCGACGTCACACTGTTCTCGATCGGTGAAGCGCCGGTAACAGGCGGCGACATTCTGCGCGTTATTCTGATTTTGATTTTCGCGATGTTATTGTCGCGCGGCATTCGAATGACGATTCGGCGATTCGGCGATGCTGAGTCCAGTGGCACCCAGGCCTCGTTGTACACCGTCGGGCGGTTGACTCACTACGTCATCATCATTTTTGCCCTCTTCATTGCACTGTCTTCGATTGGGCTCGATTTCGGCAACCTGGCGTTGGTCGCCGGCGCTCTTAGTGTCGGCATCGGTTTCGGTTTGCAGTCGATCGTCAATAACTTCGTGTCGGGTCTGATCATTTTGTTCGAACACTCGCTGCGCGTTGGTGATTACATCGAGCTGGACACGGGACTTACCGGCACGGTCAAGTCCATCAATGTCCGCAGCACGCTGATTAATACGAATGACAATATCGACATTGTCGTGCCGAATTCCGAGTTTGTTACTGCCCGGCTGACAAACTGGACACTAGGCGAACGCATATTGCGCGTGCGCATTCCGTTCGGCGTCGCCTATGGCAGCGACAAAGACCTCGTCAAACAAGCCGCGCTCGAGGCGGCCGCCGATGTTCCGTATACACTGACCAACATGAAGGGCAGAGAGCCGGATGCCTGGCTGACCGAATTTGGCGACAATAGTCTCAATTTCCTATTGCTTGTCTGGGTCAATCGTCAGGGCGCGCGGCGCCCGACTCGCACCCGGTCCGCCTATCTTTGGGCACTGGAATCCAAGCTAACTGAGTACGGTATTGAAATTCCGTTCCCGCAACGCGATCTGCATTTGCGTTCCGGGTTTCCACAAAATGCGGCCGTAGAACCGCCGACACAAGAAGAGAGCCAACCATCCGATGAATAACTACAACATTGCCGTCATCCCTGGGGATGGCGTTGGTACAGAAGTGTCGGGGGAAGCCACCCGCATGCTGCAGGCTGCGGCGGACAAGTTCTCATTCAAAGCCAAATTCGAAAGCTTCGACTGGGGCTGTGACTACTATCTCGAACACGGCAAGATGGGGCCGGACAACTTGCTCGACGTCCTTAAGGACTTTGATGCAATTTTTTTGGGTTGTATTGGCGATGCTGGAAAAGTACCGGATCACATCTCGCTGACGATACTGCTACAGATTCGAAAAGGATTTGATCAGTACGTAAACCTGCGTCCGATTCAACTCTACCCCGGCGTCGATACACCTATTCGTACGGCGACACCAGAGACCGTCAACATGGTTGTCGTGCGTGAAAACACCGAGGGTGAATACTCGGCGAATGGCGGCTTTTTTATGCCGGACAAGCCCAATGGCTTTGCAAATCAGATGGCGGTATTTACGCGGAAAGGCTGTGAGCGCGTGATGCGCTACGCATTCGACCTGGCTCGTAAGCGTGGCGAGCAGCGCGGCGGTGATCCGGCTGGCCTGATAACCAATTGTTCCAAGGCGAATGCACTGAATTACTCGATGGTCTATTGGGATTCAATATTCAATCAAATAGCCGATGAATTTCCCGACGTGAAAACTGACATGGCGCTGGTCGATGCGATGACTATGTGGTTCGTCAAGAACCCGCAATATTTTGATGTGGTTGTCGCTTCGAATCTTTTTGGCGATATCATCACCGACCTGGGTGCGATGCTCCAGGGTGGCATGGGATTCGCGGCCGGTGGCAACATCAATCCCGAAAAGATTTATCCATCGATGTTTGAACCGATTCATGGTTCGGCACCGAAATATGCGGGCAAGAATATTGTGAATCCGATTGCTTCGATCGAATCTGCGCGAATGATGCTGGATCACATTGGCGAGGAAGAAGCTGCGAAAGATGTTCAAGCAGCAGTAATGAAAGTTATCGCTGACGGCAAAGTTCGAACCAAGGACATGGGTGGCAGTAACACGACCAGCGAAGTGGGTGAAGCGATTGTTAAGGAGTTTCTTGCGATCTAACTGACTTTCGGTAGCCGAAAACCCAGAGCAACAACAACGCGACAATACTCAGCGGCGAAATTGCCCCGCCTTTGTTCTTTTTTAGGGGCACACCCGTGATGATGGTCGTATTACCGGGATCAAATATCAGAGTCGTCACGTATTCGTCACCAAAATCAACTTCCTGAAGCGGGTTTTCGACAATGATATTGTTAGAATTCTGGATCTGGCCGGTACCGTTCGCGTTAAGTTCGAATAGTGCCGGGTGAAAACGCCCATTGCCTATTTCGCGACCATTGAAAGTAAAAACAATTCCGTTGCCCGCTAACTCGCCGACCTGAACGCCGTCGCTCAAGACGGCGTTTGAAGCAATCTCAAAATTTATTGAACTGCCCTGGGCATAGAATTCGGCACCAGTCATCGTGCGTTGCAGCGCAAAGCCAGGAAATCCTGACGGCGTCGGATCCACCAATGTACCGCTGACCGAATACTCGACACTTACGATGTCCGGGTTGTTATATACGCCTCGTTCAAGCACTGAGTTGAACTCAATGGCAATATCGAATGTCCCAACCTCATTGAAGACAGTCGTCACTTGAAAATCGGCATCTGAGATGGACAGATTCATCGTCTGACCATGTAGGGTCGACGAAAACGTGAGCGCTATGAAAAGGGTGATGATCGGTAGCCGCATTGCCGTATCCTAAGGACTTAGTTTGATCCAATGAAGCATTTTGACACAGGCCCTAGCGCATTGTTCCGAAGCAAAGTCACAATATGTCTATTTGCAGTGCTGGTCGGCTGCTCCAGCCAGCCAACGATTGATCACACGATTCAGAGCTTTGCGGGCGGCATGCCTGTGGATCTGAGCGGCTCCTGGGAACGGGATTATTCGCGCAGTGACGATGTACAGGCTGTGCTCAATAGCATGCTTCGTCGAATCAGTCGTCCCGCACCCGACCCCTCCTTTACCACGAATCGACGCACCGGTCGGCCTATGCCGCCGGCACCGACCCAGGATCTTTCGAAAGTCGTTGCCTTGGCCCGACTCGCCGAATTGATCACTCGCCCCGACGTACTAACCATTACTCAAAATGAGTATGAGATCAGTATTGCGCGAAAAGACGACTTCGCGATGTTGTGTGAATTCTACGATGGCTATGCCAAACGCACCGAGAGTGACTATGGCACCGAAGTGTGCAGCTGGAACAATCATCAGCTCGTGTCGCACCTGATTTTGCCGGACGGACTGCTCGTCAGTCATCGCTTTTCGATGGCGGCTGACGGCATGAGTTTGCATGTCGCTACAACAATTTCGTCGAGCGCGACGCGAACACCGTTTACGGTGAATCGTGTCTACGCAAAATTCGATGCGCCGGAGTCTGACTTTAATTGCGTTGAAACTCTGAGTATGAAGCGAGTTTGTAGCACTGGCGAAATCTTGCCATGAAGTCCCTGTTCTATACGTTTCTGTTGCTGTGCATTCCTGCGCAGGTCGCACTAGCGCAGGACGGCCGCGATGTTTCGAGAATTAATGTTTCAGTCGCAATGTTCGACCCCGGAATACCTGCCGATCGGTCAACGCACCGTGACGAACAGGTATTTCCGCGGGTGCGCAAGATCGAGGCCCTGTATCTGCCCTTCGTCCTGCGGGAAACGCTGGTCAGAACAGACACTTGGGGAGCCGTGCGCGTCGTGCCAGATACCGACATCGCCGCTGAGCTGCTGTTGACAGGAACCATTGTTAGTTCTGACGGCGAGACGCTGCAACTGCATATACATGTTGTTGATGCGAGCGGTCGCGTGTGGGTTGACCAGATTTTCGCGGGCGCACTGCAGCAAGACCTTTACGACGACGTCGCCGCAAGTCTTCGCACGGCACGATCAGCGCTCGACCATAAGGCGCTCCGGGATGTTATTGAAATCTCACTCCTGCGGTACGCGCAACAACTGGCTCCGGCAGCTTTCGATGAGTACTTGGAGAGCCAGTCCGACGGCACATTTACGATTAAGCGCCTTCCCGCCAGTAATGACCCTATGGTCGCAAGAATAGAACGCATTCGCGGCGTGGAATATATATTTACCGATGCTGTTGATGCCAAATTTCGTGAACTCAGCGCCGACATTGCGTCAGTGTATGAGGTCTGGCGTGAGTACCGCAGAAAATTCGTAAAGTATCAGGCCGATGATGCTGAACGTGTTCTTAGATCAGGAAACGAAGCACCGCGCGGAAGCTTCGAGGCGATCAGCAGTCATTACGAAAACTACAAATGGGACCGGCAGGCCGCACAAGAACAGGAAAAATTGGCCGTGGCCTTCGAGAACGAAATGGGCCCGACGATTGCTGCGATCGAATCTCGCGTCCGTGAGCTCGAGGGCTGGGTAGAAGATCGTTACGACGAATGGCGTCGAATTCTTGCCGAATTGTTTGAACTTGAGACCGAGCTACCGGAATAGCTCTGCCCTTGTGACTATTCAGCTATCGCGCCGGCTTCGACAAACACATAGCTTTCGGGATCCAGGACATCACGAATAACGCGATTGACCTCCTGCAGAGTTGCTGCACCGATAACTTCGGTCAAGTGTTCTCGCCGATTTACATCAAAACCACTAATCCACCATTCAGCATGTCTATCCGATCGTCGCGCAGCGGTCCGGTCTACACGATTCAACTGCGCAAGATAGGATACCTTCACACGATCAAGTTCCTCCTGACTCAAGCCCGACTGAGCTCGACCAACTTCGCGATGGATCGCGGCCAAGGCCGCTTCACGATTCTCGCCGGCCGTTGCCATGTAAACGGTCGTTAGCGGCTGCTCTACAAAGTTCGTCCCGAAAAGCCAGACGGAATACGCAAGTCCCTCGTCTTGCCGCAGTTTCCACAAACGGCCGGCAAGGTCTCCGCCAATCGCCTTCTCAGCCAGTTGCCACAAGATCCAGTCGTCGCTACCGATTTCCGGTGCGCGCCATCCGATAAATAAATTGATCTGAGTCTTGCCGGCCATGGCCTGTGGCGTATGAGTTACGCCTTCGATTGCTGGGACGCTGATTGGAGGTCTCAAAGGCGCGGCGCCCTTTAACTTTGAAAGCGGAGCAAGACCGGCTTGGACCTGACTGGCGGCTGCGCCTCCCGTGTACGCAACCGCGATTGCCTTTGCCTTGTAGTAACGCGACCAAAAAGTTTTCAGGTCTTTGGGCGACATTTCTTCCAATGCGACGAGTTCGTCAGCGTTCGTCCGCCCGTACCTGGTGCCAGCATAGACACTTCCCATCAGTAAATCGCCGGCTACCCAGCGTGGCTGATCTTTTGACGATTCAAGACTCGCTATCATTTCTGCACGCGTATCACTCCATTCGCTTGCAGAAAACGCGGGATTGGTTAGGACCTCGATAAGCAATGCCATTGCCGCATCTGTATTCCCAGCTGGTGCCTGCACACTAATATAGGTGGCATCACTCGACGTTGATGACGATAAGGTGAAACCATTTTCGTCCAGCAAGTCTTGCAGTTCATTCTTCGAGTAAGTCGCGGTTTCCCGAACCATCATGTTTGCGGCGGCCTCGGCTACACCCGCTGAGTCACCATCCTTGCCTCCGGCATGAATTGCCACCGTGTAACTTTCCATCGGCGCGCTTTGCTTGGCTTCGTGAAGCAGAACCGCACCGCTGGCCAATTGAGTACGCACGACCGATCCGCTGCCAGCACTGAGCCGCTCGGCATTTGCCTTAATATTTACTGCAAAATCCGCAGGAATCTCACCGGGCGGAAACACCGCCATCAAAAAGAAATCCGAAGGTGTCAGATATTTCTTCGCAACCGCCTGCACATCCGCTGCCGTCACTGCACTCAGTCTTTTTTCAAAATCTGCGAACAACCGATAATCACCATTCGCATCCGCGACTGCCAGAGATTCAGCGACTTCATTAATATCGTCCAGATCTTGCCAATGTGTCTTGAGCAATCTTTGTCGCGAGAATTCGAGGTCTTCGTCAGATAGTCCGGTTCGTTTAACTTGTTCTATAGCTTTCCAAAGTGCATCGACGGCCGCTTCAACTTCGTCCGATGATGTTTCACCGTCGATGCCCTGCCATCCTTTTGCGTAGCGCCGGGCAAAAGCACCCATGCTGACCTCATCCAAGAGTCCTTTCTCGGTAACCAAGTCAGAATACAATACCGACGTCTTTCCACCCGCCAGATATTCGGCCAACACCTTGTAGGGGAAATATTCCGGAGAATTGGCACGTGGGCCGTCAACTGCCAACAAAAAATATGACTTGCCGAGATCGCGTTCTTCGGCCATTACGTTGACGCCCGACTTCATCGCGACGGGCTCATAGATCGAATCCGGAACGTCTCCCGCTGGATAGCTGCCCAGACGCTGCTCAATCTTGTGCAAGAGATCATCGGTATCGAAGTCGCCGACGACCGCCAAGGTCATATTATTCGGCACGTAATAGTTCTTGTAGTACTCACGTACCCGCTCGACGGTTGCCGCCTGCACTGTTTCGATCGTGCCTATAGTTGATCGCGAATAAAACGTCTCTTCAGGATACATATGATAGGAACTGGCCCGCCAGATGTAGCCATACGGTGTATCCAGACCGGAACGAAGTTCCTCGAAGACGGCCTTCTTTTCGGTTTCGAAGTCCTGGCCTGAGAAACTGCCATGAAACATCATCTGTTCGTGCCGATCCAGAATTCCGTCCAGATCATCAATCGCGGTCATTAGCACGAATGCGGTGTAGTCGTACCAGGTGTAGCCGTTAAAATATCCACCGCGCCCTGCTGCCCACTCCCCGATCTCATTTTTTGGGTACTTTTCGGTGCCGCGAAACAGCAGAAGGTGCTCCAGGTAGTGCGAATTGCCCGCGAAGTCCGGCGGTTCGGCGCTGTCACCAACATGCGCCGACCAAACCGCACTCACCAGTGGCGCACTGTGATCCTCAACCGTAACAACGCGCAGACCATTATCTAGAACGTGCAACCTGGGTTCGCCGACATTCTGTGCAGCGGCATTTAATGCCACGAAACCAAGCAGCGGCAGCAGAAATTTTGCCATTGTTACGCCCCACCACCATCGATTCCGGCCCGATTTAGCAACGCAGCCCCTTCATCGGTCTGTCGAATGGCCTCAAGCATACCCGCGACGTGCGTGCCGCCTTTCGTCGTGATCAGATCGAGCAGATTGTCCATGCCGCCCTGAACGTCACCGGAGTTAACGATGACCTTGATGCCTGCATCCTGCAGAGCCTTGGCCTGTTCAACGCCCACTGTCTCGTTTTTCTCAACGTCGCGAATCTTGATCAGGTAGTCCTGGTAGCCATCATTGCTACCAATCTCGTCGGCTAGTGCGATTTGCGGCGAAACCACAGCCATCTCAGCAAGACGTTTCGCTTCTGCGTTGGATGTACCGATCGCCAGAATGCCCTCCGCATCCTTAAGAGAATCCTGCAGGTCACCCTCGGCCACGATGATCGTTTTCTGTTTGACCGCTTCAGCCGAAATAACTTCCTGTTGCCGATCGCCCTCTGCTCGAATCACAGTGGTTTGTTTGTCTTCGTCTGCTTTCACGACTTCAACATCGCGCGAGATTTCTGCAGCGCGTACGTTTTCGACCTGCTTTACGGCCATATCTCGTTCCGCCGTTTCTTTCGCCTGTGTCTTGATTTCCTGCAGCGCTTTCTCGTCCGCAATTCCCACGGCCTGATCTTTCTGTGCCGTTCTCAGGCCGACCAGCTCCTCGGCCTGCTGGGCACGCACATCGACGACCTGTTGCGCTTCAATTTCCGCGGTTTCAGCCAACTTCATATTTTCGGCAACGACAACGCGAGATTCACGGTCAATAATTGATTCTTTCTTGGCCATGATATTCGAGACAGTCTTGGAGTCACGGCCATCGCGAATATCCATCAACTCAATATTCTTCACATTTGAGACACCCCAGGCGACAAGTTGATCGGCGACTTCATCGGTAAACATTTTGCCGAACGTGCTGCGTTCCATCATGATGTCTTCGATTTCGTGCTTGGCGAGAATCGTACGTACCGCGCCTTGCAGAATCGATTCCAATTGAGCGCGTAGTTCATGCAAATCCAGAATTCGTTTTGCTGCAGTAGACGGGTTGTGTATGCGAAAGAAGGCGACAACGTCTACGACAAACGGAACTTTGCCAATATCATAGGCCTCATAGTTCGTCAGTTTCTGATCAAAAACTGACAACGGCAAAATAATGACCTGAACACCAATAACTGGCCACCAGTGCGGCCATTCGTAGTAACTGTTGCCCGGCGATTTTCCGACGTCGCCTTCTTCTTTTTTCTTACCGTATGTTCTTGTCCCGTGTCTCGACTGAACGATGTGCACCTCATTGGGTTCAACAACACGCCGATAGGCCTTAGCCAGGAAAATGGCGAGCAGAAAAACTGCGCCAATGCCAATGCCGATTTGTCCACCAATGCTCGGGTTGAAATTCAAAAATGAATTGAAGAAATCACTCATACCTGCTTCTCCTATTTTTTTTGTTCTGTAGGTTAATGAGGGCGACTTTGGTAATTTTCAACCATATCATTCCTTCAGCATTGTGCGCGCGAAAACTTATCTCGTCTCTTGGTCGCTGAATTTTGTATCAATACCTTGTTATTCAAGGTATACTGTATCCAAGTAGTGCGGGAAGTCCAGCCAGGGGCTAGTCATGTTCCGCGTACTAATATCAATCGGCATTGGTGCGGTTTTCGGTGGCTTGATTGCTAACCACCTTGTCGATCGCACACCTACTGCTGTTCAAGCACCGATTACTGCAACAGCTATTCATCCCATCGGTCGTCCAAATCCAATCACTATTGACGTTCAGCCGATCGTCAGCACGCAAGTATTCAGATCGCCGACGGTCAACCAGCTTGTTGCTTTGCCAAGTGTTTTTGAGAAGAAACGCGCCTTGTACGAACTCGCAAGCAGCGCAACTCCGGCCAGCCTGCAAGAATACATATTTGATGCCGATCTGCTTGCTCGACGACGCGATAGACAAATTGCGCTGTTGATTCTATTTGAACGCTTGACTGAATTTGATCCGCAATCCGCACTCGCATTAGCTCAGACTGACATGTTCGTCGCTGACAAGATCGTATTGAAGAAGGTGTGGAAAACCTGGGCTGAGGCGGATCTCGAGGCTGCGCTACGAGTAGCCACGCAATTGGACCACACGTTCGAACGCGATTTAGCAATACAAGCGATGCTCAGCGCGCACGGTCACATGGGAAATCCGACGACGCAACGTATATCTGCCGTAACCGGTGTCGAAGCAAATAGGGAAAACCGTATCCAATTTCTCTACCAATTGGCCGACGAGTTGCCGGCAAGTGCCTTTGAGTATGTAAATAAAATGCAGTCCAAGAGACACCAATCCGAGGCCATACCGTTTCTTGCCCGCCACCTGCTACAAAGTCATGGTGGCGTTGCGATTGAGTTTGCGAATTCATTTGCCAATACCGAACACAAAAATCAATATGTGTCGGCATTGATCATCAAACTGGCG
The DNA here is from genome assembly GCA_051007995.1 of Woeseiaceae bacterium. GTDB lineage: Bacteria > Pseudomonadota > Gammaproteobacteria > Steroidobacterales > Woeseiaceae > UBA1847. Next base: position 42,660 of record JBPCYB010000048.1, read on the forward strand.
GAAAGCGATCCGCAATCTGCACTGAAAATCCTAAACACTACGGAGAACTCGTCAAAACGGAACGAGCTTTTTGACAGAGTATTTCGCCGGATCATGGCAAAGGATGTTTACGCCGCCAAACATCTTGCCGACCAAATCAATGATCCTAGAATTCGGGATTATGCTTACTACCGCGTCATCCGAAGCCACCGTGATAATGACCCGGTAGAAGCAGCTGGCTGGACTTCTCTGATCTCGGATCGAGAGATTCGAGGATATGCGCAGCGCCTGACCAAACGGTCGCTAGCTGCGCATTAAGTATCAATCTAACTCGCTGACCGCGCGATATGCTTGTGCGATTGCGACATGAATTATCGCTCCTGCCCCCGCATCTGAATTTGCGATCGCGATTCGTCCAAACGTTTTTCGACCACGGACGTGCGGGTATCTTTCATCATTCCTGTCGTCATAGGTCCAGTCGTCCAGATCGTTGTAACCGTAGGAATAGCCGTGTGCCCAACGATTCACTGTGATCCCGGCGATATCCCTGGCAGCGTCGAAGCCACCATCGGCAAGAATATCGTCAAGCTGTGCTCGGATATTGCTCTCGATGGTCTCAAAAGATGTTGCATACAAGTCATGCCGACCTAGTCGGTGTTGCTCGCGCTGACTCAAACCCTGATTGGCCCTGTAAAAAAACCTCTCCATGTGCACCAGTATCGGATCATCAGGATCATCGCCGAATTTGTAGTCACCCATGCTTACCGGAAAATCCAGCATTGCGTTGACATGATAGCCATTTGGCACAACCACTCCGCCTATGCCCAGGTTTTTCCAGGCCCGCCAATTACGCAGAGCCACTGTCGTGTACAACATCGGCGTCTTAACTTGCCAGGCCAATGCTTCGCGTTGTTCTTCCGGCAATTCCGGACACATAGACGGAATCATTGCGTTGTAGCAAGCCAATACACAGTTTTTCGCTTTCACGCGGCACGATTGACCATTTTGTACGTACGTGACATTGACTTGTGTCGCGGCCTTCGGTCCGGAGTTGTTTTCGACATGCACAACCGTGCTGTTCAGACGCAGGCGTACAGGGGAACAAGCGACGTCGAGTTTGCTGTAATCAAATCGTGCAGTAACGATATCTTCCATCGTGTTTCCGGGCGCGGACTCCGGAATCATTGAGCGCACCAGCAATCGTGCGATTGACGCATTACCGTCTGGAAAATGGTGAATGTACGGATCTTCAGATTTGTACGCCGGAATGCCTGTCGCATCACGGCCCGGCAAACCGACATAAACAAGAGAATCTCCGGCTGTGGCTTTGTCGATGCCCAGACTAGAGTCTGTTGCGAGGTTTTGCATAGCGGCGAACACTTCTGGTTCCGTTATGCCAAGGTGCTTACTCAGGAAATCGCGATAGCTAATGCCATACAGGTAGTCCTCTTTTTCTTCCAAAGGCACATCCGGCATATGGTCATCGGTTGTCGTTAACAGATGCAACATCTCAACCTTCGCGGCATCGGACATAGGCATCTGTTCGACTGCTTCGGCCGTGGATAGCGATGGTGGTGCGAACGGTATGTAGTTTCGCAGCGAACCAAGATCGCAGTTGACGAGGCGATTCTCCCCCCAAGACTCCTTGTCAAAAAATACGCTCGCACCGAGACCGTTCCGTTTGTAGAACCCCTGGTCAAAAGCCGACTCAAATCGCGACAAATCAACGCCGAGATCGTCGAGTAGGATTTTCGTCGATTCGTTGTACCAGGACGGGTTTTCAAGTGTCTGGCTGCCGCCGTATCCAATGACTGTGTGGCCATCGACATCGAACTCATTGCGCTTGGCGTGACCGCCAAAGTCATCGTGATTGTCGAGGATCAGGATGCGAGCACCTGGATGCGACTTGCGATAAAAATGTGCGGCGGCCAGGCCGCTGATTCCTCCGCCGACGACAACGAGATCATAGACATCAGCATCGGGTTCCGAGTATGGCCCCCAATCGACCCTACCCTCGCGCGCCAATTGATGAGCCGCATCAAACGAGCCCGGGTGATTGCCACGCATTCCGGTCAGAGCAGGCGGATAGACTCCGGCTTTTTCCAGCGCAAGCATTTGATCCGCAAAGGCCTGACTCGGTAAGAATGAAGCAGCGGCAACGGCTCCGACACCATGCAATACGTCACGACGCGAAATTTCCCGGTCCATGCCGTAGTGGCGATCTTTTGATTTCATCGCCCAAGGATAACAGCTATAAGCGTTTTTTCCGTGCAATCGCCGTAAGGGCCAATAGGACCAGGAAGAATGGACCGCCGGAACCACCACCATCATCGTCGTCATCGTTCTGCGACGTCACACGTACCTCACCGATCGCAGTATTGTTTCCGGGATTCGCTTCTGCCTCAGCCGACGAAAGCGTAACCGTGACATCTTTTCTTCCCTCGGTTGTGCCGGTCGCGGTAATGCTTAGCGTTGAGCTCGACTGCGCCGAGAATGTATTAGCAACGCAGTCGACTTGTTGTGCTGTAACTGTGCAGGTACCAATAGACCAGGTCGCGGCGCTTGCCTGCAAACCACTTTCCAGCGCAATGCTCAACGAGACATTGGTAGCATCAAGAACGGCAACATTGTTCAGCGTCGCACTGACCGTTGTACTTGCATTAAGGAATACGGCACCATTCGCGGGCGTATTGACGACCAGATCCACGGCTGGGTCGACTGTGAGTTGGATAGCGTCCTGATTATTGATCGGTCTTTCGTCAACATCCGTTGTGCTGACTGCTGCAGTCAGCGGCCCAACACCAACAGATGTTGGCATGGCCGTGATCGTAATCGTCTCACTGCTCAAACCAGCCATGTTCCCAATGTCACAACTGACAGTTCCGGCACCGCTGGTACAGGTACCCGCAGTCGTTGCGACTGTCCCGAAAGTTAGCGAGCTCGGCAAACTGAAATCGGCAACAACAGCCGTTACGCCAATCGTTCCGTTACTTGAAATCTCATAGACAAAGTCGGTATTAGCTGCGAGCAGGACGTTGCTGACTTGTCCTTGTGGACGGACACTCACGTCGACAGCGGGCAATGGAACTACGCATGATGCAGCTGCTGCCTCCGCCTGCATGATGCCAATGCTGCAGGCGGAAAAAGTCTGGCTGCCATTGATTGATGGCGACATGAGAAATGGCCCGGTTTCGGCCTCGCAGGCTGATCCTGCCTCCCCATCATGCTGCGCACCGAAGTTGTGACCGATTTCATGCGCGGCGACCAGACTGTCATTTAGCGCACCACCATTTCCTTCACTCACGCCGGCACCAAAATAGTCCAGGCAAAGCGTGCCGCGCCAGGCGATACCGACTGTCGTCGTGTCGAAATTCCTGCCCGTGTACATGTGTGTTAGTCCGAGAGCACTGTGACCGCTGTTTTGTAAGCGATACTCAGAGACTTCATCCAACAGTTCGTCAGCAACCAGCGTGTCGCCGAAGGGATCCATTGGATCGCTATGCGTCTCGATCAGCTGCACATTAATCTGCACACCGACCTGTTCGCTGAAAAAGCCGTCGACGTTGTTCAGGCGCGTCGTTATAGCCGCTGCGGCAGCGGCGTCGCTGCCTCTTGCATTCGTGAATTCGTAATCGCCGATTGCGCTCATTGTGATTTCAGAAATAGCACCTGGTGCGTTGGCGACAGCTTTCTTAGTCGCGGCCCTCATAGACTTCAATACGCTCGCCGTATTCCCTTTTAGAAAATCCGTGCCACAACTCATGGTTCCGGGAGCGATATGCGAATCCGAGAGCCGATAAACGACCGCTGTAGATGCGCCTAGCGCAGAGTCCCCTGGTGCCTCGATGGCGAACATTTCCTGGCCATCCCAGATAATTCCGCTCGGCACTCCTGCGTAAACAACTATGCGAGCCCACGACGCGGGCTTACCAGCGAGTTGGCCACGGTAGACATTTACGCCAGACGTACGGATGTTCGAGTCCAGCCCCGCCAGAACTCGCTCGTTAGTTTCGAGCCGCAAATCGAACTGCTTCCCTAACGCGTCAAAACGAATTGACTCGGAAGAGACGTTCAATTTCTGCAGTGGTTCGAAGTGAGATACGACAATTTCCGCAACCGACAGCGTCGGGGTCAATGACATTGTCAGGGCCAAGGTGGCGAAAACAGACAGGCGTTTGATAGCGTTCATCCGAGGTCCTCAGGTTATTTCCCGGAGTAACCCCTAGCTAATCAAACACATCCTGAGACAACAAGGACATATCCGTCTCTTATTAACGACATTGAACAATAAAGTGTGCGGTGTATCTCAGATCAGCGCTTAACTCGCCGCGATGGCTATCGGACCTGTGTTTTCAGGACGTTAATGCGCATCCAGATAAGCCAGTGCTTCGTCCATTTGCTCAACGTCGGGCCAGCCGCGGATTCGGCCGGAACGATATATGAGTTCGACATTTGCAATGCCGTCTTTCTGATACATTTCGGAATGGCGGCGAACGGTTTCCCAACGCTTGTCTCCCGTACCGATGATAAACACGTGCGGCTCGCCGACCATGAATTCGAAATTTTCGGGCAATCCTCCATCCCAGTATGTTGATCCGTTGATGTAGAGGGCACCGTTAAACTCGTTGGCTTGCAACATTACGTTGATCACCGTGAACGTTTCGTCCTCAGAACCAGCTATGTACGTTCGATTCAGATTCACCGAGTAACTCTTGTCGATAAATCGTAGTGCCATTATCGCTTTGAGCATTTTTCGGGTAGCTTCGGGATTTCTTTGAGTGCTGTTCGCGCCGATCCAGATCAAATTTCGATTTGAAAATAACTGCCGATATTGATCTGGCATTCCTCCCCAACCGTCCGGGTCAGCAAAAACAAATACGCCTGGCGGATTGCTAGGATTGTAAGTCTCGGGAACGAACACCTGCCACTGCACTTCCTCGTCCGGCGCGATAAGACTACTAAGCGCCTCCGCCGTTGCAGGGTCATAAAGCTCAACAGTCGTTTCACTGATACGAAAATTGCCGGTCATGGCCTGTTGGGCAACGGCGCTGGATGTAGCAGCAACAAACATTACGGTTAGCACGACGCGTTTTATTAACATTCAAGTTCTCCGTCTGACTGCAATTTATTCTAACTCAACCGCAATCGAATGAGGAATTTTGCAATCAACTACTCGCGATCCGCCCACCAATCTCACGCGCACGAATAGACTGCTGATACGTCCACGGCAATATGATCAGATTTTCAGCAACGCCGAGGAGATACGTCAGCACGGCAAACACTTCGCCCACGCTTAGACCCGTGCGCACTGTGATTACAACAGCGCCAATAATCAGGGCTGACAACAACACCTCAGCAATTGCGAAATTGGTCGCTTCAAGATCCGACAAATGAATACGCCAACGCGCGAGTCGCGACAGGTGTCTGCGCCGCGAAAAATCTCGCGCCGTCTCGAGCATTGTCACTTGCCGCTCAAGTTCGTTGTTGAGCAATTTGTTAAGGCTAAAAATCCGGCCGCGACTAATCGCGAAAACGACACCCACGAGCAACCCGACGATGATGCTAAGACCGCCAACCGTCGGTAGAAGATAGATCAACATCGCGAATGCACCGGCAATTCCAACCAGCGCGGCAAACAACTCTGGCAGCTCCCACTCGAAGAAATCAACCAGCTCGCGCGCCAGTCCAAGCCGCGCAGATCGTCGGCTCACGCTGATGTCTGTTCTCTGCGCAGCGCTGTCCGCGATGTCCGTGTAGATGCCGGCGTAAACGCGCGTATCGTACAGGCGCCGAACGGTGCCTATGAACAGCACGGCGATCTCGAGACCGACCAACCACCACACACCCCGAAAACTACCTGCGATCAGGTCGTTGATGGCCAGGCCCAGGACGAATGGGACGGCCACACCAAGCATCCGCTCGGCAGTGAGCAGACTTAGAGTGCCTGTGATTTTCAGACGATAAGTTTTCCAGATACCGGCCAACGTCGGGCGGCCATTACGTTTCACTTCCATCATCTTCTGCCCTCCTACTGCTACTTGGTTTTTCGTTCGGGCAACAAAAAACCCTGATTGGCGAACCAAACAGGGCTTTTGCGACTGGATGGTTCGATTGAGCCATCCAGCATTGATGTACGGGAAGGCTAGTGCGCTAAGACTCCTTGTGATGGAGGAGCCATCGCCACGTTACGCGACGTCTGCGGACCGCTGACCATGGAAGGGTTAGCGGCACAGAGGTGCGAACACATTGATATTCTTGGGATGTTCATAGTGTTGCGCATACTACGCCCAGTTTTGGAGAAAATAAAATGAAAATTCGGAATGATCGCTGCCGCGATCGCAGTTAGTTGCTTTGCGTCTTGAATTTCGTGAACAACAACGTGCCGATGCCAATGATGAAAAGCGGCAAATACGGCTCAAACGGCCAGAACGGAAACCACAACACCAGATCTGCAGACCACTGCGGAGACGTCAGAAAATCAGTAGCTGGCTCCTGCCATTGCAATCCGGTTGCAGCGGCTATCAGACCGAAAATAACAAGGGCGCCGCCCAGTACTCTAGACAACAATGGAGCACTGTTCGTTGGCGTAAGCTTTTTCGCCGCCTGGGTTCGCTTTTTCCCCCAGGCCGCTATTCGCGCCGCAAAGGCGAGAAATCCGCCCCAGTAAAAGACATAGTCGATCGGTTGCGGATTCTCATAGTACGAAAGATTCCACCAATAGACGCTAAACGGATAGGCCCACAAGAAGTAGATGCCGCTCGTGTGCAACAACTTCCATTGCTTCGGATTCAGGTATTTGCGGCCAAAATGAAATGACGTGATCACCATCGCGGGAAGAAAGATATAGCCGATGCTCCCTTCAAGTTCATCTCGAAGCAGATAAACGTCTTCGTAGTAATACTCGCGAAAGAAATTCGACATGATGAAGATGAACAAGCCCTGCCACGCCATCGCAACTGCGAAGCACAAACCGATGTATTTTCGATTGCGCAGCATCCACATGGGAAATGGTCCGGGGAAAAGTGTCTGCAATGCGGATGCAGCGACAACCAGATATATGAATGGCACTGCAAATCGTACTGAAAACCCGATCATCGACGAAACTCCGGCCCCTGTGGACAGGTCGACACCCGCCATTTCGATGATCATTACGATGGACATCGGACCAGAGATCAGCCAAAACAACCGCCAGCCGTTAATGGCTCTGCTTTTGGGTTCAGACGTCAGATCAATACTCATATATTTCAATCGCTTGCGAAGAGGCCTAGCGCACTCGTATCTATCTTCTCATTCCAGGCGCAAACAGACGACCCCCCCGATAGGTCGAGAATACCGTGGCCGAACATCATGCTAGAATTTTTGCTATGTCGAACTCCTTGAAAAGTCAGACGCGTCGCATTGCTGAAGTTGTTATCGCCTTTGCGCCGTGGATTCTTTCCATGTTCACGTTGTACTGGCTTGAGTACGGCGAAATATGGACAACTGCAACACCGCACCGCGGCAAAACATCCGTAGCAATCTTAATTGTCGGCATGAGCTTGTCGTTTCTGGTCCATTCCGCGTTTGCCAAGCGCAAGCAGAAGAAATAGGACCGTCATATCGATTGTCACCGCTACAGTATGCTTCGCCCAAGTGCGCTCTGAACGAGCGTAACGGCACGCTCGGCCGACACGTTTGCCTGATCGACGAACGGATTTAGTTCAACCACTTCCATCGACGTCAACCGGCCATCGCCAGCGCAAAGCTCTAACAGCAGATGCGCCTCACGGTAGCTGACACCGCCGGGTACTAACGTTCCTGACCCGGGTATGACTTCCGGATCGCAACCATCAAGATCGAAACTGACGTGAAATCCCGCGGTGCCCTTATTGACAATTTCGAGCGCTTTGCTGGCTATCTTGCTCATGCCCTGCTCATCGATATCGCGCATCGTGAACGCAGTAACTCCAGACTCACGAATAAACTCTCGCTCGACTCGGTCGATGTCGCGAATACCAATAAGGACAACGTGCTCGGGTTTTACCGCCGGGCAATATCCGAGAATGCTCGATAAGTCCGGGTCACCGTGTCCCAACAAGTGCGCCAAAGGCATGCCGTGCACATTGCCACTCGGCGATGACCCCGGCAGGTTCATGTCCCCGTGTGCGTCAAACCAGATAAGCCCCAGGTCCTGCTTGGTTTCTCTGAAGTGCGCCGAGACGCCCGCGACCGTGCCCATTGCGATTGAGTGGTCACCACCGATTACGAGCGGAAATTCGCCCTTGCCGAGTGATTGCTGAGATACGTCAGCCAGGCTTTCGCAAACAGCGAGAATCTCGTCCTTGAAACGTGCGTTTGTATCGTTCGTTTGCCGGGTTTCCATAGCAGGCACCGGAATGTCTGTCTCGGTTGTCAGCGTGTACCCCAATTTGCGAACAGCGGCGCTCAGCCTGGCTACACGAAAAGCTGATGGTCCAGCATCCGTTCCACGTCGCGATGCGCCAAGATCAAGAGGCACATTGATGATGTGCACCGGCTTCGTTATTGAATCTGTCATAGTTATCTCCTCGTACATCTTAATGCACGACTAAGCAGCTTGTCTGGATTGAGTGCGACCTCTGCCGTTAAGTACACGCTCAAACAGGTTCTTCGGTTCATCCAACGTAGGAACGAGTTCAATATCGACGCCTTCGTTCAGTTCAATGGCCAAGCGATGTACATAGGTGAGCGCTGAGAAATCTTCCAGAGCGAATCCTACAGAGTCGAAGATCGTAATCTGTTCACTGGATTCACGTCCGATAGTCTTATCTGCGATAACCCTCCACAGGTCGTGCAC
>JBPCYB010000049.1:0-18666 GCA_051007995.1 Woeseiaceae bacterium
GCCATCGAAGCAACCGCTATGCCGCACTGCACTATGATAAATGCGTTGATTGCGGCCGCCCGAGTTGTTGCGAAACGCGAAGCAACTGCGCTACCAATCGCGATGCCGCCGAGAAAGCTCGCGAGCATGGTCGCAAATGCGGTGATGCTGCCGCCGAGAATATGTCCGAGCAGTCGCGTCCAAAGGACTTCATACACAAAAGAGTTAACGCCCGAGACAAGCATCAACGGCAAGACCCAGGTTCGACCACGCAGCGGTGAAACGGGCGAAGCAGCGCTGACCGCTTCTTCCTCTACATCACCCGCTGTTTCGGCCGTCGCATTGCGTGCAACCGCCTTGGCAAGTAGAGCAGCGATGACGAAGACGAGCAGGTTGACTGACACGCCAACCCAAACTGTGCCGTTAAGTCCCAGCGCAGGTAGCAGTATGAAACCGGCCACCACCGTACCGGCGACAGCGCCAACCGTGTTCATCGCATAGATCAGGCCAACTCTTGGACCGACCTGCTCGTCGCTTTGCACCACGTACTTTGTGAGCAGCGGCAATGTGGCACCCATGAAGCTGGTTGGGATGGCGAGTACAACGAAAGCCGACCCCATATAAAAGAACGACTGCCCGAGCCCGCTTGCATCGACCGGTTCTGGTTGGCCGCCGAACATCGCAACGTAAACGGCGTTCAAGAGCGATAGCAGCCAGGGCACAGCCAGTGCTGCCACGGCGATGCCACCTTCGAGCAAGCCGTAAAACAATATTGGTCGACGAATGCGATGCACGTAGCGCGCGACGATTGCAGCGCCAAGCGCCAGGCCACCCATGTAGGCGGCAAGTACAGCTGCGATGGCGAGCTCCGACGTTCCGAACACGAGCGAGAATTGCCGCATCCAGGCTGTCTGGTACAACAGCGCGGCGAAACCCGAGAGAACAAAACAGGCGATTACGCCCAATAGTATGTGCATACTCAGATTATCGATATTGTTATTAGAATTGAGAAAATTACGATACTATGACTGAATGAAAATGACACTGTCAGCACGAATTCTACTTATTTTACAGGCTTTTAGCTTGTTCTTGCTGGGCTGCGAGGCGGAACAGCACGTCGCTGAGGCTGTCGCTCAAGAACAGCCGAATATCCTGCTTATCGTCGTCGACGACATGGGCTATACCGATATTGGCGCGTTTGGCAGTGAGATCGCCACGCCAAATATCGATGAGCTGGCTACGGGCGGTATGCGTCTCACCAATTTTCACTCATCGCCACAGTGTGCGCCGACACGATCGATTTTGATGTCCGGGGCGGACAATCACAAAGCCGGTATGGGCTCAATGTTTCCGGCGCGATTGATCGAAGGCGACTACGGCGAGCGCTGGGGTTACGAGCGTTACTTGCACGAACGAGTCGCAACTTTACCGGAGCGTCTCGGTGACGCGGGTTATCACACCTACATGGCGGGCAAATGGCATTTGGGCGGCGGAGATGATCAAACTCCACGAGCTCGCGGCTTCGATCGCAGCTTCGCCCTGGTCATTGGCTCTGCAAGTCATATGGAAATGCGTTCGCATATTCCGTTGACCTACGTTGAAGACGGCGTCGTTATCGATGAGTTACCGGACAATTTCTATTCGACGAATACATTCACCGACAAACTGATCACCCATATTGGTTTGAACATCGGCGATGGCAATCCTTTCTTTGCTTATCTTGCACTGACGACACCGCACTGGCCGTTGCAGGTAACGGAAGACTATCGCGACCTAAATGTCGGCAAGTACGATGAAGGCTACGATGCGTTGCGTCAGCGCAGAGCCGCGCGCGCGATAGAGATGGGCGTCATGCCGGACGTCGATATCAGTAAGTTTGAACCCGTTGGCGAAGCCTGGGCGGACTTAAGCGAAGAAGAGCAGCGCTATCAGGCCCGCAAGATGGAAATCTATGCCGGCATGATGCAGAACATGGATGACAACATTGGACGGCTCGTGAGTTTTCTTGAAGAGAATGGTGAGCTCGACAACACGTTCATTTTCTTCATGTCGGACAACGGTGCAGAGTCGGATCGTGAGGACAGAAGCCCGACGTTCTCGAGCCGCATCGCCAGTGCGAACTATTTTGATAACAGTTACGAGAATCTGGGCACAATGACGTCGTGGACAAACATCGGCCCGGGTTGGGCGCAGGCGACGACCGCACCCTATCGTCGCTTTAAGGGTTTCTTTTCCGAGGGCGGTACGCGTGTGACATCATTTGCGTACTATCCGGAGACGATCGCTGCACGAAGCAAGGAAGGCCAATACCTGAATGTCATGGACGTCATGCCGACCTTCCTCGATTTGGCGAATGCTGAATTTGACCCCGCCAGAGTCAGGGGGAGAGATGTGCTACCGATGGATGGCACGTCATTCCTGCCGGTGCTTGAGGGAAGTACGGAACTGGTTCATTCGCCCGACGTTCCGATCGCGTTCGAGTTGCACGGGCAACGTGCAATGCGCCTCGGTGAATGGAAAGCAGTGTGGGAACAGTACCCGGTTAACATCTGGTGGGATGATGAGCCGCCGCCGCATTGGAACACCTGGCGGCTATTCAACCTGGCGAACGATCCGACTGAGATGCATGACCTGAGCAGAGACGAACCAGAGAAGCTCGCAGAGCTGACCGCGCTTTGGGATCAATGGGCACAGGACAACGATGTAAAAACAGACGTCGTTGCAGTCTGGCCCGAGGGGCCACCACCGGCTGCACCCGCTGACTAGCGAGCGGCTTGCGAAATACTAATCGTATCGCCGATATCAAAACTCATCAGGTCTTCGCCAATCACCAACGGGCCATCGTAATTCGTCCGCGTTCTGGGTATTAGTGTGGACAATGGCGCCTCCGGAATCGTTGGGCCACTCAGAATCACAAAATGTGTGTACACGGCGAGCTTTGGGTTCACTTCGGCGAAAACGATACCGGCTTCTTCGGGTGTTGTGTGATGAGCAACAATGCGTTGGAATTGTTTTGACGATGCGAGTAATTCTTCGCTGGCTAATGCCACTTCGTGCACAATTAGATCAGCGCCCTTCGCAGCCTTGATCAAATTGCGATCAAATTTCGTGTCTCCTGAAATGACCACCGAGCGTCCGTCGTAATCGACACGATAGCCATAAGACGGTTTGATCAGGTCACCATGGTCGACGGCGAACGCTGTGACGACCACGCCCTCTTTCTCATAAACCACACCGTCTTCGTCGAATTCGTGAGCGATGAGCACGATGCCCTCCGGCGCCAGCAATTCGTCGGGAATACGGGTCTCGGTATTGAGAATAAATGCTTCTTCAAGATTGCTCAGCAGGTTCGCAGTGCCCGTCGGGCCCCAGACTTCCATGGGCTCCTGGCGGCGACCAAACGGTGGTGGTATCCAGCCCGTCATCCATACGTCATCGAGTCCGATCAAGTGATCGTGATGAAAGTGCGTAAGAAAAGTCGCGTCCAGGCCACTGAGCTTGACGCCCATTTGTACGAGCCGCGTCGCGGCACCACGGCCGACGTCGAACAACAGATCCTGCCCCGCAACTTGGACCAACGTGGCCGGCCCATAACGGTCCGGACGTGGAATAGGATCCCCGGTTCCAAGCAAAGTTACGCGAAAGTCCTGCGCGCTTGCAGAAGCTGCAAAGCTGAAAAGCAAAATAAGTGAAATGAGTTTCTTCATTGAGCATTAGCACCTGTAATTGCGAGAATACCCGGGTGATCTTCTGGATAGCGATACGCACGGAACAACATGTGTGGTCCGTCGGCACCGTCGTCGTATTCATACTCCCAGACGATGTCACCTTCAGGCGTCACTTCGCGAAGCCGTGCTTTCGCGCCATGATTAACAAGCGTGTTGCCGTTGGCCAATCGCTGTGCCCCGGAAATAAACCAGGAGAAAAACTCTTCGCCTTCTTTCGGTACATACTCCCAGACAGGTTCGGCCGGCCCGTAGGTGCCGTCCTCGGAAAGATTGTATGAGCCATCCGCATTCATCGGCGTTTCAAGCTCGACGACCGTTGTGTGTGCACGGTGCGCGGGATGACCGTTATTGAAAATCAACAGATTGCCGGCGCCCGGCAGACCATCCTCGATCCAGTGCACGTCATGTTGAGCGAACAGTTGCATCGAGTCGTCGTCACCTTTTTGGTAATTCTTGTTATTGCCCCAGCGATATAGAAAATCGCCAGCGTCGGTTTGCGACTCGTACGGCGAGGTGCTGTGGTCGATCACGTACACCTCATGCAGGTGATTCGCCGAGAACACGATCTGATCAAGTTCGGCGTTGTAGTCCAACGCGTTTACGTGCGTCCAGTCTTCGTCGGTTTCGCCATCCTGATCGAATCGAATCGCGTTTATGTCGAGCTTGCCGGGGTTATCGGCGACGACGCCGTAGTTGGCCATATTTGGGTCAAAGTCCTGGATCAGGTGGTGCTTTAGATTCCATTCCCAAACGATCTCGGCGGTTTGAGGATTGATCTCAACGATGGCATCAAACCAAAGGCCCGTTTCTTCCGTTACGTGCTCGGGATTGCGGCCATGAGCGATGGCAACGTCTGCTGATACGCGCTCCCAAATGACCGCAAGAATGTTTCCGTTCGGCAGTTTTTCGAGATCGTGATGATGAATGTAATCGTCTGTTGCGAGGGCGAGGCGATAAACAAGTGTGCCGTCTGGTTCGTATTCCTCAATACAGCCCGTGTGTCCGCCGCCGTGCTCGAATACGCTGGAGAACATGTTACTCGAGCCGATGATGTTGCCGTTCGGCAGCAGTTGCATGAACGAATAGTATTCACCCGAAAACTCACCGATGACTTCTTTGTCATTGTTGATCAGATAAAACGGCTTGCGAGCACCCGGATCGATTAAGGTGACGCCAGGCGCGACCTTGTCGGCAACAGTCTCTGCGATTGGCCGATCCGCACCGACGGCCTGCCATTCAGCAAGCGGTGGTGGCATGGGTTTCGCTGCTATGCCGGGTCCCATCGCGAATCCCGGAGGCACCGAGCCAGTATGTACCTCACTGACACCGCAATCCGTACTGACGGGCTTGTTCGATATATACATCGGGCCGGCAGCTGTTACCGGTGCAGCCGCCGCGCTGTTCTCTTGGTTGCCGGCTGGTGCGCAAGCGATGAGCGTTGCTGAAGCCGCGAGGACAAAAGTGCCCGCGAGCTTGAATGAATTCTCAGCCATGATCGTTCCCCAGAATTTCGAATTTATTAGAATCTAGTGCTTTTTCTCGAAATTAGAGAATACCAGCTACGGCCCCACCGCGCGATGCGCGACGGGGACCCTGGAGCAGCTACAGCCTATTGTTGTCGACGCTGCGGCCGGTTTTCGTATTCCTCGGCCGAAATCTCGCCATTGCCGTCAGCGTCCCAGCGACCAAATACCATTTCGGGGTCTGGGGCTCGGCCATCGCGACCGGGCGGATTGAAATTCGCTTTGAATTCTTCCTTGGTGACAACGCCGTCACCGTCAGCATCCAGGCTCTCAAATGTGATGCGACCGCCGCCTTGTTGGGCAAGCGCTGCTGAACCCGCGATCAATGACAGCATGGCCGATGCCGCGAAAATAGTCTTCTTCATGGTGACTCCTATGACTCTTGATGATGCTTTACAACAGCAAACATCGTAGCAAAATGGAACTGAATCAAATGTGAAGATTCGAAAGGAACGGTCAATACAAAAATTCTGGGGATACCAATGCGTCGATACCAACTAATTGCGCTGATCTGGACACTGTCTACAGCTGCGATCGCAGCGGACGGCCCATTCGATTTCGAGTTCGAAGAGCTCGCGCCCGGCGTATGGGCCGGCGTTCGGCCGGATGGACCACGCTTCCCGGTAATGGGCAACGCGACCTTCGTCATTGGCGAAGACGGCGTTGTCGTATTCGACGGCGGCGGTATGCCGGCGATGTCCGAGCAGCTGATCGACAAGATTCGGTCATTGACCGACAAACCAGTTACTCATGTCGCGACCAGCCACTGGCACGGCGATCACAACTTTGGCGTGTTTCGATTTGCCGAGGAGTTTCCAAACGTACAATTCATTGCGCATGAATTTACGCGAGAAGTCATGAATAGTTCACGCATAAATTATGTCGATCGCGAACGTGGTTTCGTCGAAGAAAACTACGAACGGTTTTTGCAGATCATCGAGACAGGCATTGATGACGAAGGCAACGAACACAGTGAGCTTGACCGGGCAAGCTATGCTGACATCGTCGCCAACCGTGATGTTATCGATAGCGAATTCCTGCGCGCGAGGGTGACACCGCCGAATATCGTCTTTTCTGACAAACACGTCATCGAGATCGGTGATCGCAACATAGAGCTGTTGTTTCTCGGGCATGGAAATACGGCCGGTGACATCGTCATGTGGTTACCAGATGAAAAGATTGTCGCAACAGGCGACATCGTGGTCATGCCATCACCCTACGCGTTTAACGTGCCACCACGGGCGTGGGCAGCGACGCTTCGCAACATCAGCGCGCTCGAGTATGAAGTGCTTGTACCAGGACATGGTGAAATTCAACGCGACACGAGTTACGTTGACTTAATTATCGAGGCCGCGGACTCGATCGCTGATCAGCGCGACAACTTGCTGGCGACAGGTATGAGCGGCGAGGACGTGCAAGAAGCTTTAGATTTCTCGGCGTTCGAGGATCGCTTTACGCACGGTGACGAATACGTTCACACCTATTACGAAGCCTTCTTTGAGCGGCCATTTCGAGCTGCTGCGATGAAGGCGCTTACGGGCGAACCGATGGTGCAACCGCCGCCGCCGGAAAGCGTGTCGTTTGACGATGAACGTTGGGTTGTCGACGCTGCCGAATCAGAAGTCGTTGATTATCTTGGCCAACGCGCATTGAGAATCAAAGGCGGTTCTGCCGTGCTGCCCGACATCAGTATCAAGAACGGGCTGGTCGAGTTTGATATCGCCATCACCGAAGAGCGCGGATTTGCAGGCCTTGAGTTTCGCGTTCAGGACGAACGCAACTATGAACATTTCTACATTCGTCCTCACCAGTCGGGTAATCCCGACGCTAATCAGTACACACCCGTGTTTGGCGCTGTCGCGGGTTGGCAGTTGTATCACGGCGAAGGCTATGGCGCGCCCGTCGAGTATCGCTACAACAAGTGGATGCACGTAAGAATAATTTACGCGGGGTCGCAGGCACAGGTTTACATTGATTCTGACGAACCCGTCTTGCGTGTTACTGATCTTAAGCACGAGATCGCTGCTGGTGCCATTGGCGTCAACTCAGCAAATTTCTCCGCGGTACATTTCGCGAATTTCAAATACACACAACTGGCTAATCAGTACGCCATTCCACCTATCACAATAGAGCCTGTGGAGATTGATGGCCTGATTGATTCATGGCGCGTATCCGACGCCTTCGATGAAGAATTGCTGCATGCCCGTGTAAACCTTGACGGCAGGTTTCAACGCGATCGTCACTGGAGTGAGCTGGCGGCGGAGTCCACAGGCATCACGAATCTCGCCAGAGTCATGAGTGATGAAGCGGGTGGCAACACCGTATTCGCTCGCCATTCCCTTAACGCGAAGCGGAATATCGACAAGCTCCTGACATTCGGCTACAGCGACCGGGCGCGCGTATTTTTGAACGGTACTCTTATATATAAGGGTAACAATGCTTATCTAAGTCGCGATTACCGTTATCTGGGCACCATTGGTTTCTTCGACAGCGTAGTTCTGCCATTAAAGAAAGGTAATAATGAGCTCTGGATCGCCGTGTCTGAGGATTTCGGTGGATGGGGAGTCATGGGCCAGATTACGGACGCCCAATAGAGGCGAGTAACAATGGCGGATAAATCGGAACAATCATCGGGCGGCATGAGTGCCGCCGGCTTCGGCTTGCGCATGCTTGCGTCTCTGGTGCTGGTGATATCGACCTACAATCCGAGCGGTACATCGGCCTTTCATTGGCTCCGCTCAGCCATCGTGGGTCCGGAAGATTTTGGTCCGCTGCACTTGTTACTGATCGGTGTGTTGCTCGCCGGCTGGTCGGTGTTCTGGATCGCAACCTGGCGATCGCTCGGCACACTGGGTGTCGTGTTGTCGGGAATAATCGTCGGCGCATTGATCTGGCTGCTCTTCGACATCGATCTTCTGGAGTCCAAGTCGGTCTCGGCAATTACCTGGATCGCACTGTTCTGTTTGTCCGTGGTACTGGCAGTTGGCGTTTCGTGGTCGCACTTCTGGCGACGGTTTACGGGTCAGGTGAACGTCGAGGACGTTGACGACTAAAGACTTATTGCGCGCTCGCAATGAGTGAACGCAACTGACGCAGTACCTGTTTGATGCTCGCGGCATGGTCGCTGCCAATACGCAGCAACAGCTTTTGCCCGCTCGAAAGACTCTCCAATTCCGGATCGGCATATTCATAGAGAACATTGGGTCGCACCAATCTCGGCATGCTACTTAATTCGGGCGTGTCCAGAAGGTGGTCGATGACATCAACCAGTCGATCGTTGAAGTAAGCATTGGGGTAACCCAAACGTTCGTAGGATTGTTGGAACAGCGGGTAGTAGCGCCGGTACATATCGACCATGGCATCGATATCGGCAGTAGCAATGTGTGCGACCAGTGTGTTGTAACGCTGATAGTTTTCCGAGCCATCTATGAAAGTAGTGGTCAGCGTTCCAACGGGTCGGATTTTTTGCGGAATTTGACTGCGCTGCAGGTTGTCGACGGTTGCGACAAGCCGGTCGATGATGCCGTCACGCAAAAGCAAGACCTCGACGTCGGTACCAAAGACGGTTGCGACATCGAGGAGAAAATAGGCATCGCTGTCATCCAGTGATGGCAACGGCACTGACTCCCGATCCGGCCCGGATTCCAATGCCGGCAACCTTATCGGATGGCGCGGACCGGTGTCCGTCGGCGGCGCTGCAGATTCGGCCACCGGTTCCTCCGCAATTGGCACGTCAACCTGTAGCGTCGACTGGTCGCGAAAATACCAGCCGGCGATCGGAATCGCGGCGAGTACGATGAGCCAGAAAAGCGCTCTAGTTCCAGGATGGGGGGCCATACGCCCTATTGTACTATGCGGCGCGTTGGCAGATCGGGAGTTCAAACTCGAAACGCGTGCCGGCATTGAGTTTGCTGACAACAAGGATGCGCGAGTCATGCAGATCCAGAATCCGCTTGACGATCGCCAACCCAAGGCCAGATGAGTCCGAACGCGCTTCCTCACCATCACGGGCGCGATAGAAGCGATCGAAAATTCTGGGCACGTCTTCTTCAGCAATGCCGGGGCCGCTGTCCGAGACGGCTATGGCTACGGAGTCGCGACGTTCGGTAATCGATATCGTCACTTCACCACCCTCGGGGGTAAATTGAATGGCATTGCGTACCAGGTTTTCGAGAACGCGCTGAATTAAGCCGATGTCGCCCATCGTTTCCTGAGCGGCCTCATCCACTTCGACGTGCAGCGCGATGTTCTTGCGTTCGGACTCGATCTGAAATTCCTGTGCAATGTCTTGTACAAGTTCGGGCAGTGAGAATGACTCGACACTTGGTGTCACGCTTGCAGCGTCGAGTTTCGATAGTTCGAACAAGTCACCGATCAAAGTGCCAAGGCGGGCGGTATGCTTTTGCGCGATTCGCAGGTATCGGTCGCGATCCTCAGCCGACATTGAATCACTCTTTATAATTAGTGTCTCGATATAACCCTGCATGGCTGTCAATGGTGTGCGTAAGTCGTGCGAAATATTCGACACTAATTCGCGTCGCAAGCGATCATTCTCTGTGAGTTGTGCAATTTGCGTGCGAATTTGTGCGGACATGTCGACAAAAGCGTTCGACAACTCGTCGATCTCGTCGGTCGCTCCAGCCGTTGTGGCTAACGATGGTTCCAGTTCGAAATTCGATTCGGTTACACGTCGCATCTGGCGATTGAGTCGATTCAGGCGACGAGTTAGCACGCCGAAGACGAGCAAACCAATCAGCGCCGTTAATACTGCAATCGCAATAATTGCCGTGAAGCTAACCCGCGCTACATAAGAGTCCCCAATGTTGCTCGCGAGCTCTTCGTATTTCTTCCCGCCCAAAACGACATACAGGTAGCCTTCGGTGCCGAGATCGGAAACGACGGGCCATGCGGAAAACACTTTCTGGTTTTCGACACTGCGCGGGTCGTCACCGTGTAGCGGAAACCGCGCTTCGCCGTCAATCAGTGTAAGCACGGGGAAAAGATTGACGCTTTCTTTAAGCACGGTTTCCGCCGGCAGGTTATGCCCAAGGATGTTGCCCTCTATATCGAGTAAGTAAATTTCTGCCGTTGGGTTGATCACCATCGCGTGGCCGGCCAGGTCACGCAAACTTTCGAGGTCGGCAACACCGTCGGTGATCAACTGGCGTTGTTGCGTTACGTACATGGCGATCGGCGCGTTCAGATGCTGCGACAATTCTTCGTAGTACGCCTTGGTATTGACGCGCTCCAGGAAGAAGAACGCGGTGCCCATGGCGCCGACGATGACGAGCAAAGCGATAGCTAATTTGGCAAACAAGGTATTCATGCAGCGTGATCCGAAAATTTATAGCCAACGCCCCAAACCGTGACAATGACGGCGGGATTCGAAGGGTCACATTCGATCTTCGAGCGCAGGCGGTTGATGTGTGAATTGACAGTGTGTTCGTAGCCCTCGTGACCGTAGCCCCAAACGCGATCGAGCAATTCGGCGCGGCGAAACACCCGTCCCGGATGGCGCGCGAAGTACTCGAGCAGATCGAATTCTCGCGCAGTCAGTTCTACCGATTCACCATCCAGTGTAACGTGGCGGCGTGAGGGGTTAATGCTGATCGGCCCGGCTTGAATGGAGTTTTGCTCGGACTGATTGACGCCATGCGATTGCTGCAAGTTGTCGACGCGTCGCAATATTGCGCGAACACGTGCGGCCAATTCAAGGACACTAAAGGGCTTGGTCAGATAGTCATCGGCACCCGTCTCGAGGCCAAGAACCCGGTCGAGTTCTGCCGATTTTGACGTGAGCATCAGAATCGGCTGGTAGGCGCGTTCGCGACGAACGGCGCGGCAGATCTCGAGTCCATCAGGGCCGGGCAGGCGCAGATCGAGAACAATCAGCGCCCAGTCGCGGCTCGTGGCCTGGTGCAGGCCTTCGTGGCCGTCGCTCGCGACAACGACTTCGTCGCACAGGTCGGCCAGATGCAGGACGACGAGATCGGCGATGTCTTGTTCATCTTCGACTAGCAAAATGCGGCGTTTCGCCATCGGGACCACCTTATTATTGCTGTTGGTGGGAGAGTAGACCGAAAACTTCACGCAAATATCACAGGAAATACCGGCATTTCGTCCATAAAATGCCGGTACAGGGACCTAATTAATGCGCTCAATCCGTACCAGCGCCACCGGGTTGTCAAAGCGGTGCTGCCCGGTGAGATCCGAGGTCGCGAAGCCATCATCCTGGCCAACGACGCCACTGTGCATGGCGACGCGGTCGGCGATATCATCGCGAGCGGCGTTGAAGCCTTCGCCACCGCCGGCCGGACCCGGGATGTGTGCTGCTGACTCGGTGTTCGCTTCCGTGCCGGCGTCATAAGCGATACTTCGCATCGTCACGCTGTCGCCAACCTGCATGTCCCGAAGTGGCACGGCATTGATGCCTGTGATCGCGTCGTTGGTGTTAACCAGCATTGTCGATACGCTGACTGTCATAGTGCCGAGAAGGTTTTGATCCATCGTCAGGCTTACTGTCTCCGAACCGGCGGGGCCGATCGGTGCAGCACCGGATGCCGTATCACCGATGCCGGTAGTGGACATTGCCGCAGCCAACAGAGCAGAGTTGTCGCCACCTTCGGCGAGTGTTTCCAGGCCAGCTGACGCCGGACTGCCGATAGTGAACACAGGAAATGTGTTCTGATGCGCGATGACGGCAATCGGTGACAAAGGCTGAGCGTTGGTGAGATTGGTAACCGTCACTTCGAACGTCGACATGACAACTGCCGGCGGTGTAATAACGTTGCCGCCGCCGTTGCCGTTGTTGTCGCTGTCACAGGCTGCTGCGATTAATGCTACGCAACCGACTGCCAGCAAACGAACAGATTTTTGTAAGTCAATTAACATGGCAGCCTCCTAGTTGACGGTGACCGTGACGCGAATGACCGGGTTCAACCAGCGGTGAACGCGGCTGTCGAGGTCACTGCTACCGCCTGCAGCATCGGTATCGCCGAGCGAACCACGGTGGATGTGTACGTTCGGGTTGGCATCGGCGCCCGCAGCGCCAGTACCGCCCGTGCCGGAAAGACCGCCTGGATCGGCAGGCATTCCTGCAACACCAGGTGCACCACCACCATTAAGAATTTCATCGTTTGCTTCGGTACCTGCGTCGTATGCGGCAACGTTAAAGGTGTAGGTGCCGGGCTCGGTTGGAATTGCAACGGCGTTGAGTCCTGCAAACGCATCATTGGTCGGCAGCAACATGGCAACGATGCTAAGCCGGTCATTGGCCGTGCCGTCGGTATTCATATTGAACGTTGTGCTACTGGCTGGGGCGAGCAAACCACCTGCCGGATTCGCAGCGACGGTCGCACCGAGCCCGTTTACGTCAGCTTCAAGGCCGCTGATGTCGCCACCTTCGGCCATGGCCTGCAAGTTGGCAGAGGCCGGTTGGCCCGTGACAAACAGGTTGTTGCCTGTTGGGTGTGCTGCAACCAGGAATGGCGTGAAGTAGATGCTATTGCTGAGGTTAGTAATTGTGACGTCGAAATCGACGGCGTTGGCGGCTGGTGTTGCCGCGATAGAGGCTGCGAGCATCGCAGCGCAGAGTGTTCTTTTCATCGTTATGACTCCGTAAGAAATGGATTATTTCGGACGCAGTCAGCTTCGGGCCGATATCTCACAGGGAGATCACGGCGGAGTCACATTTGAATGAAAAAACCATGTATAAAAAGGAACAGAATAAGAATAAGGGAGGCTCCATGTTGTTAGTGACAAAGCGTCGCCTCGTTACAATGCTGGTGTTTGTTGGCCTGGCCGCACCGGCTGTTGCGCTGGCCGACATACCGGAGTCCAGCATTCGCTACTCGATCGAGGTCCAACTCGATCCGGAAACGCGCGATCTGCATGGCAAGGAAACCATCGAATGGACGAATACGTTGGCAGAACCGGTCTCGTCATTGCCGATGCATCTTTACCTGAACGCATTTAGCAATGAAGCGTCAACCTGGCAGCAATATACCCTTAGCGCACGTTTCCAGCAGGGAACCATCCTGGAACGCTTCCCTGATCCCTGGGGCTGGACCGAACCGACTTCGATCAAACAAGGCAACCAAGAACTCAGCTGGCGGCCGATTGCGCCAGACGATGGCAACCATCTCGACCGTTCGTTGATTGAGATCGAACTTGCCGATGCAGTACTGCCCGGCGAAACAGTAATTCTCGACGTTAGCTGGGAAGGGCGCCTGCCTGCGGTTGCCGCACGCACCGGTGGCCACACCGATTTCTTTTTCGTGGCGCAGTGGTTTCCGAAAATTGCGGGCATAAAACCTGAAGGCGACTTTAATAGACACCAGTTCTTTGGCCCGACGGAGTTTTTCGCAAACTTTGCCGACTATGAGGTGCACATCGGCGTTCCGAAAGACTGGGGCATTGCATCCACCGGGAAAGGTGAGCTCGTCACGACCAAAGGTGAGGTCGACTGGCACAAGTACGAACAAAGCGGTGTTGTGGACTTCGCGTTCACCACTGGCGCGAACATGGTAAATCTGTCGACAACGCACGAGCTGGCGACCGGTGGCAGTGTCGATATACATATCTTTCAACCGAAAGGTTTTGACCACCAGGCACCGCGGTGGGTGGAGGCCGCCGCCGCGTCGCTGGATGTCATGTCGACGCGGGTCATGCCATATCCATATGACACGGTGACGGTCGTGCTGCCGCCGATGGCGGGATTGCGCTCACTCGGCATGGAGTACCCGACCTTTTTTACCGGCGGGCCGGGCGGTCGTGTGTGGGATGACTCGCCGTTGGCAAGTACGCGCATTAATCAGCTCATCATTGCACATGAGTTTGCACATCAGTACTTCATGGGGCTGATGGCAACGAATGAGTTTGAGGATGCGTTCATGGATGAAGGTATGACCGAATACTGGACTACCGAGATCGTGACCGACACCTGGGGCGAAGAGTCGGGTGGCGGGAAGCTATTCGGACGATCGGTTCATGCCGGCCTAACCACCATTAGTGCGCGGCCAATCGAGTCGAACTACCTGGCGGTCTGGTCCGGGCCATCTTTTCTCGCACGAGGTTTTTCTCTCGGACGACAGTTTTACGACCGGCCACAAACCACGATGCAAACAGCGGCCCGTCTCTTCGGGCAGGATACCGTTGACGCCATCTTCACCGAGTATGCGAGGCAGTGGGCATTCCGTCATCCACGCGTCGAAGATTTCTGGGAAGTGGCCGAGGAGGTTGCCGGTCCTGAGGTAGTCGCCATGCTGAGGGAATCTTACCTGCATCCCAAGATCCCTGACTACAAAGTGGTGTCGGTCGATGCCGATAAGTACCGCGTACCTCGCGGTTATGTTCGCCTGGACGATGAAGTTACGTACGTCGGACCGGAGCGAGACGGTGACAAACTCTTCGGCCTGAATGAAGAGGCGATGGAACCTGACGGTCGGATCATGCTTGAGATTATTGACCCTGGTTACACGCGCGACGTTCGCGTTATGGGTCGTATCGAGCGGCGGCTGGTTGAACCGCAACAAACAGACGCCGACGAAGATTACACAACCGATACTGTCACCTTCTATCGGTCGAGCGCACGAATCGAAGGACCGGGTTGGGACACTTTGCCGGTAACCGTCCAATTGCGATTCGCTGACGGGGCCATTGTCGAAGACGAATGGGATGGCAAAGCACTCTATAGAGAGTATCGCGTCGTTCGTGAGGCACCGCTTGAGTCAGTCATCATTGACCCGGATTACAAGATTCGGCTCGACATTGCGCCGGTCAATAACGGCTTGTCGAGAAACGCTCAAGGCGAGTTACCGCGAAGCTGGTCACGGTGGATGATGGCGCTGTACCAGACGTTCGCGGAAGGAGCAGCGTCATGGCTATAGTCGAACTGCTCAAACCAACTTCTGGTACCTGGCGCGTTGTTGCAGCGCGATGGTTGTTGTACATGCTCGCAATGCTACCCGGGACGATTTCCCTAACGCGGCACCTGGATGAAACAATTGGTATGCGTCCGTGGTTTCATGACCTGCAGCCACCATTGGAAATATTGTCGTTTAAGTTTGTTGTTGCAGAGCTCGGTGACGGCGTTGGTTTGCTACTCGTCGGAGTTTTTGTCATCTGGTTGTTGCAACTCGTCTGGCTGGGCGGATCGATTCGAGTGCTCGATCAACGTTCTCCGGGCGTGAACAAAAAGGTGTTCTCGAGCGGATGGCAGTACCTCGCAAGATTCCTGCGTATCGCTGTCTTTGCTGTAGTTGCGACCGTGTTGCTGCAGCTCGTCATTCGCAAGATTTTTGGCTCGCTGAGTGCACGGGCTGAAACCAATGCATGGGCGGTCTACGACAGCTACATCGCACTAAACCTCTGGAAAGTGTCGGTCATGTTCGTGTTTCTCACGCTGATCGGTGTAATCGCGTTCTGGTCGCGAGTTATTGCTGTAACTGCCGACCGTAGCGACACGCGCCGATTACCGTGGCAGGCACTCAAGGTGATGGCGCGGCACCCTGTCTCCGGACTCGTTGGCCAATTCCTGTTTGTCTGTGCAGTGCTGGGCGTGCAGGCCGTGGCTCTGTGGTGCTGGCGGAAATCGCCGAACGGCGGTCTTTGGCTCGGCGGCTGGGCGCTGCTACAGCTGCTCACCGCTTATGTCTGGCAAATGCGAATTCGCGCGGCGCTGAAATTAAGCTGGAACCTGCGGCCCGAATAGTCGAGAATTCGTTTGCGCGCCGTCAGGCGCGAAAGATTGGGCAAACGAACTAAATTCGCTAGGGGCAAGCAATGAAAGTTTTTCTAAGAACGATGGTTTTGATCGGCGCGATGACAATCGGCGCTAACGCCGTCATGGCAGACGACGGCGACAAGTACATCTACCTTCTCGGCTCGCAACTTGTGCCGGATACTGCATTTGATCAGGACGACGGATGGGGTGCCCAGCTGGGCCTAGGCATTCAAGTAAACCGTTGGTGGAATATGGAGGGTTACATAGGAGCAAATCGTGCCGACGCTTCTCGGGAATTCTCGAATGAGTCAGTTGGCGCCGACATGCAACTGGTTTTTTCACGCAGTAAATTCCAACCGTATGTATTTGGCGGAATTGCATTTCAGGACACCGAACTAACGGGAAGAGGCAAATCTTCGTCAACAGCGCTGCAGACTGGTTTGGGTGTCCGCGCGCTGGTATTTGGCGATAGTAACGCCGCGTTGCGTGCTGAATATCGTTACAGCAACTACGATTCACACGGACTGACGCTAGACGATCAATTTTACACCATCGGTTTCCAGGTCCCGTTCGGCAAGAAAGCGGCGATGCCAGTTGTAGTAGCGCCGAAGCCGGTCGGAGACGCCGATGGTGATGGCGTAAATGACGACAGGGATCAATGCCCGAATACTCCGGCAGGCGTATCTGTCGATGCCAGAGGCTGTGCGTTGGATAGTGACGGTGACGGCGTAGCCGATCACATGGATCAATGTCCAGGAACGGTACGCGGTGCAAAAGTCGATGCGAAAGGTTGCGAGCTCGATGGCGACAACGACGGTGTTGTTGATCGACTCGACCGATGCCCGAACTCGGCACCAGGTGCACAGGTAGACATCAACGGTTGTGAGATCAAAGAAGAGATTGACCTGCCGGGCGTTAACTTCGAGTCCAATTCGGACCGTCTGTTACCAGGGGCTGAGTCGGTTCTTAATGATGCTGCCGCGACCCTGCGGAAAAATCCGGAGATCAAAGTCGAAGTGGCTGGTCACACGGACAGTGACGGATCTGCAGAGCACAACGAGTCTCTGTCTGCACGACGTGCGACGACAGTGCGCGATTTCCTCGCAGGCCGTGGTGTCGAGCTGGCGCGCATGACCGTTCGTGGTTATGGCGAAGGCCAACCGATTGCGGACAATGCTACGTCAGCAGGAAAAGCGACCAACAGACGGGTCGTTCTGCGAATCACGGAACGATAGGCAGGTTATCTAACGTCGTCTCTCGCGGACTTGATCAGGTCATAGGCCGAATTGAGTTCGCGGGAGCGTTCCTCCGCGACGGCTCGCATGCTCTCAGGCAACCCGCGCGCTGCGAGTTTGTCGGGATGGTTCTGGCTCATAAGTTTGCGATAGGCGGTCTTAATCTCGGACGGTGTTGAGTTGGCAGTTACGCCGAGCGCGGCGTAGGCATCAGCCAGGCGATCTTGCGTCGGCGGGCTGCCCGGCGCAGATCCGCCGGCCATTGCTGCACGCAATAGTGCCTCTAGTTGCAGAACATCATTTTCAGAAAGGCCAAGCCGTCGCGCGACGCGGACCAGCATTGCGTGTTCGGCCGGATGGATTTCGCCGTCAGCAGCGACGGCCATGCATTGCACCTGCAGGAACAACTGCAGCAACGGTCCGCGACCACGACTGATTCGGGCGAAGCTGTCGACAGCCGCGTCGAGATCAAAGTCCTTCTGCTTGCCGAGGTTGAAAGCTTCTTTCGCCTGCTGGCGTTGTTCGCCGTGAAGGTTGAACATTTTGAAAACCTGCTCGACCGTGTTGATCTCGTCGCGAGTGACCACGGAGTCGGCCTTGCACAGCGCGCCCATGACCGCAAAAGTCGAGTCGATCAGTTGTGACTGGGCGACTTTGAGGCCGCCAATGAGTGTGCGTTGCAAAGCAATGCCAGCGATAAAGCCGACGACACCGCCAATTAGAAAGCCGGGAAAACCGCCGAAGAGTGCGCCGAGCAGGGCGCCGATAACAGGGAAGAACACTGGTGCTAGTCCTTCAGTCGCTGATTGCGTCGCCGATCCGCATCTTTGAAACGTCGCTGGTCCACGCGGGTTTTTGGCTTAATCGCCGGCACACCCGTTGGCTTGCCGTTGTCTCCAAGCGCGACAAAGGTGAAGTATGCGGATACGACGTGACGTGATTCGCCGGTGTGGCTGTTCTCGGCGGCCACGTGCACGCCAATCTCCATAGAACTACGCCACGCCCGATTGGCCGCCGCCTTGATGATCAGTGTGTCGCCGGAGCGCGCCGGAGCAACAAAGTTCAGGCTGTCGACGGCCGCGGTTACGCAAGCCGCTCCACTGTGACGCTCGGCTACGATCAGCGCGGTGCGATCGCATAATCCCATCACCAATCCACCGAAGACCGTGTACTTGGAGTTCAGGTCATTCGGAAACACCTTGTAGACGTTTTGCTCGATCGCCGATTCTGCCGGGGTCTTGCTGGTTTTGTTTTTCACGCTAATTATCGTGTCCTTTGTAATGCCAGTTTGAGCATACGCTGCATTAGCCTTTGCTTGAATCCAGACGGTTTAGTCAGGCTCATACGCGCTACCGCGCTTGCGTCATCCGTCGTTTTGCCGCTGGTCAGTGCCTGCAGCATGGTTCTCGCCGTTGCGCCTTTAGTTGCGGTATTCGATTGTAACCACAACAACGCTTCGGCCAGTGCCTGTTCGTCAT
>JBPCYB010000050.1:0-52487 GCA_051007995.1 Woeseiaceae bacterium
TCGGCCAGATTGGCGTCGCGATCAAATCGATTCCAATGGCTATTGGCCACGAACAAGAAGTCGTCTCCAACAATCGTGCCCAGCGTCGGCTCGTCAAACTCGGGCAAATTTCTCGCCAGAACGCGGCTGGACGTGATCGAGAGACCATCGTCACCTAATGTGAACGCCGCAACTCGATTCGGGCGAATGCCGTTTTGAATTGCGATCAATTCGTCGCCATGGCGATAGAGCCCATCGATACCGAACAAACTTATTGTCGCGTCCGCTGTGACCCGATCGACACTGTAGTCGCTCAACTGGATACGAAACAGCCCGCCAACATAGTCGGCAATGTACAAAAAATCGCCGCTCGCATCGAGAACAAGCCCTTGCATGGATCGCAGCTTCCCGGGCGCAACGACCTGCGTCAATTTCCGGTTCGAAATGACATATCGGTACAAAGCACCCGTCAGGCTTTCGGTCGCAAGAATCGTGTCGTCGTCAGCAAATACGAGATCCCCCAGAACCATAGCTTGTTCCTGCCTGGGCAACAGGAATTGTTCGGTGACTTCTTTTGTTGCCAGATTTAACCGGTATAGGCCTGTTGCGCCGTTGTTGTCTGCACTGACATTGGCAAATTCAGGAACTGCCGCACTCGTAAACCACAGACCACCGTCTGGACCGACACGCATGCCGAAGACGCTCCAGTGCCCGGACGCATCGGCCTCACTGAGCACGTCGATGTCTTCCCCTATGCGAACGATTGACCCATTGCGAATACTGCCGAGTACGAGTTCATCACCGATAGCCGCAATTCCTTCTGGAACGAAATCGCCCGCGTCGTAGGTAAAGGCCACGGCTGCCTCGCCAACCGGCTGCTGCAACGCAGCGACATCTCTGGCGTAGGCGCGCCATCCAGGCAACGCCTGCAATGCTGCGAACTCATCGATATTGGCAACGCCGTAATCAACGCCCGTTTGCACCAATGAGTTCAGAATCTCCAGCGATCCCCCGATGTCGCCAGCAAGTGCATTCGCGAACGCAAGATTGAACAAGGCACCAGGATATCCGGGACGCGCCTTGATCGCCTGATGTGCAGCAAGCTGCATCGCTGTGAAGTCTTCCGCCTGATATGCCGTTATCAAGTCCGCGCGGGCATCCGAATAGGCGTCAGCGATTACTGAGCTTGTAGAGAAAACGAACGAGAGAGCAAGGAGGGTCGTAAATTGCTTAGGCAACGTCGGCTGCATTCGGGTCGTATCCAAGATTCGGCATTAGCCACTTCTCGGCTTCGACACGACTCAATTCCTTTCGTTCGGCATATGACAACAATTGATCACGATCGATCTTGCCCACAGAGAAGTAGCGTGCGTCGGGATGTGAGAAATAGAAGCCACTGACGGCTGCCGTTGGATACATCGCGTACGACTCAGTCAATTGAAGTCCGATGTTCGCCTCGACGTCGAGCAGGTCCCAGAGTTTGCTCTTCTCAGTATGATCAGGGCATGCCGGATAACCGGGTGCCGGGCGAATTCCCGAGTAGGCTTCGGCGATCAATTCGTCATTCGATAATTGTTCTTTCGGCGCATAGCCCCAGAATTCCCGGCGGACACGAGCGTGCAAATACTCGGCAGCAGCCTCGGCCAAGCGGTCCGCTAGTGCTTTTAGAATAATGGCGCTGTAGTCGTCGTGCTCGCTTTCGAAACGCGCGACATGCTCTTCAATTCCGATGCCCGCCGTCAATGCAAATGCGCCAACATGATCGGCCTTGCCACTGTTCACAGGCGCGACGTAATCGGCCAGGCAGTTCTGCGCCTGTCCGCGCGGCTTGGCGCGTTGTTGCCGAAGATGGCACAGCCGAGTGATGATCTTGTCCCGATTCTCGTCCGAGTACACAATTACATCGTCGTCACCGTCCGAATTAGCCGGATAAAACCCGAAAACAGCTCTGGCCTGCAACCATTTCTCTTCGATCACCTGGTCGAGCATGGCAGTCGCATCCGAATACAGAGACCGCGCTGCATCACCATAGGTCTTATCACTCAGGATGTTCGGGAACTTGCCATGAAATTCCCAAGCATTAAAGAATGGCATCCAGTCGATGTAATTGCGCAGTTCCTGCAAATCGATGTCGGTGATTACGCGCTGACCCTGGAATGTGGGAATTGGCGGCACATAATTTTGCCAGTCACATTTGTGGCGCCGCTGGCGCGCATCCGCAATTGACAACTGCGGTGCAAGTCGCTTTTTCTTGGAATGCTGTTCACGCCGCCGTTCATTGTCGCTGCGAGCCTTTTCAACCAGCTCTGTTCTCGAGCCTGGCTCGATCAACGCCTGCGCAACGCCAACGGATCGCGACGCATCTTTGACGTAGAGCACCGGGCCCTCGTAGTTCGGCTCGATTTTGACGGCCGTGTGGGCCGGTGAAGTCGTCGCACCACCGATGAGCAGCGGCAATTCAAAATCCTGCCGCTGCATTTCGCTCGCGACATGCACCATTTCATCGAGCGACGGTGTGATCAGTCCGGACAGACCAATTATTTGTGCATTCTCTCGCCGCGCGGTTTCCAGAATCTTTTCACACGGCACCATGACACCAAGATCGATCACTTCAAAATTATTGCACTGCAAGACCACGCCAACGATGTTTTTGCCGATGTCGTGTACGTCGCCCTTGACCGTAGCCATAACGATCTTGCCGTTGCTGGAAATTTCGCCATCTTTTTCTTCTTCGATGAACGGCACAAGGTGACCGACTGCTTTTTTCATGACACGCGCTGACTTCACCACCTGCGGCAAGAACATCTTGCCGGCGCCGAACAGATCGCCGACGACATTCATGCCGGCCATCAATGGACCTTCTATCACTTCGATCGGCCGCGTGGCGTTCACGCGTGCTTCCTCGGCATCGTCGACCACAAACTGATCGATGCCATTTACGAGTGCATGTTCGAGGCGCTTCTCAACCGGCAACTCGCGCCAACTCATATCCTGTGCCTTGGCCTTGGCCCCGGATGCCTGACCTTTGAACTCCTCCGCTACGTCCAACAGGCGCTCGGTCGCATCCTCGCGCCGGTTGAGCACGACATCTTCGACGGCGTCCCTTAGATTGCGTGGCAAGTCTTCGTAGATCGCCAGCTGACCGGCATTGACAATACCCATGTCCAGACCGGCGCGAATTGCGTGGTACAAAAACACTGAGTGAATCGCTTCGCGCACAATGTTGTTGCCACGAAAAGAGAACGAGACATTACTGACGCCGCCACTAACCAAAACATCGGGAAGTTCGGCTTTGATCTGACGCGTCGCCTCGATGAAGTCGAGACCATAGCTGGCGTGTTCTTCAATACCGGTCGCGATTGCGAAAATATTCGGGTCAAAAATGATATCGGTCGGATCGAAACCGACCTTCTCAGTCAGGATCTTGTAGGAGCGCTTACAAATCTCGACCTTACGTTCGATCGTATCGGCCTGACCCGTTTCGTCGAAAGCCATAACGACCACGGCCGCGCCGTAATCTCGCACAAGTTGTGCTTGCTCAACGAACGCTTGTTCGCCTTCTTTGAGGCTGATCGAATTCACGATCGCCTTGCCCTGCACACATTTCAAACCGGCTTCGATGACCGACCATTTGGACGAATCGATCATGATAGGCAAGCGCGCCACATCGGGTTCCGACGCGATCAGATTCAGGAACGTCTCCATGGCCTGCTCTGAGTCCAGCATGCCTTCATCCATATTGACGTCAATGATCTGCGCACCGTTCTCGACCTGGTCACGGGCAACCTGAACAGCAGCCGTGTAGTCGTCGGCTTCGATGAGGCGTCTGAATATTGCAGAACCGGTAACGTTGCAGCGCTCACCGACATTGACGAACAGATCTTCGGGGCCAATGTTGAGCGGCTCGAGCCCGGACACGCGGGTTCGGGTCGGCCGGGCAACTGCCTGGCGCGGCGTGCGACCATCGATGACGTCCTTCAGCGCGCCGATGTGTTCCGGACGCGTACCGCAACATCCGCCGACGAGATTAACAAAACCGCTCTCAACGAATTCACCGACAACCGCTGCCATATCTTCGGGCGTCTCGTCGTACTCGCCGAACTCATTTGGCAATCCGGCATTCGGGTGCGCACAAACACGCGTTTCCGAAATGCGGGATAACTCATCGACGTACGGACGCAACTCTTTTGCCCCGAGCGCGCAATTGAATCCAATCATGAACGGATCGGCATGACTCACAGAATTCGCAAACGCTTCGCCGGTCTGACCAGACAGCGTTCGTCCCGACGCATCGGTGATCGTGCCCGAAATCATGATCGGCAATTCGTGGCCGGTCGCGCGAAAACTGCGCTTGACGGCGTAGATCGCAGCTTTGGCATTGAGCGTGTCGAAGATCGTCTCGATCATGAGAAAATCGACGCCGCCTTCGATAAGCGCGATAGCGGCCTGCTCATAGGTTTCTACAAGCTGTCCGAAATAAATATTGCGATAGCCCGGATCATTCACATCCGGCGATATCGACGCCGTCCGGTTGGTCGGCCCTAACACACCTGCGACGAAGCGAGGCGCGCCGATTTTCTCGGCATGCGCATCCGCACATTCGCGCGCAAGACGTGCTGCCGTCAGATTGAGCTCGGCGACCAGCGATCCCATGCCATAGTCGCTCATCGATGGCTCGTTGGCATTGAAAGTATTGGTCTCGATGATGTCCGCACCGGCATCGAGGAACTGGCGATGAATATCTCGGATGATTTGTGGGCGCGTGAGTGACAACAGATCATTGTTGCCCTTGAGATCTGAGTCCCAATCGGCGAAGCGATCACCACGATAGGCTTCCTCTGCCAGCCCGTAGCCTTGAATCATGGTGCCCATCGCACCGTCGAGAAGCATGATGCGCTGATCCAGCGTCTCAAAAAGCGTAGCAATGCGTTTGTCGCGATCCATTCTCATACGTTTAGGCCGCCTGCTCCTGACGAACACCTAAAGCGTGACAAATTGCGAAGGTCAGCTCCGAGCGATTCAGTGTGTAGAAGTGAAATTCATTAAGCCCCTCTTCCTGCAACCTGTGGACCTGGTCGATCGCGACGCTGGCCGCAATCATTTGCCGCGTTTGTGCGTCGTCTTCGAGGCCCGCGAATCGTTCGTGTAGCCATGCAGGCACGCTGGCCCCACAACGCTCGGCGAATCGTTCGAGTTGTGGGAAACGCGTGATTGGCAAAATGCCGGGCACGATGTTCGAGTCAATGCCCGCCGCAGCCGCCAAATCGCGAAAGCGCAGAAAAACGTCGACGTCGAAGAAGAACTGCGTAATTGCTCGCGACGCTCCGGCGTCCAATTTACGTTTCAGGTTGTCAAGATCAAACAACGGATTCGGCGCGTCCGGATGTACCTCGGGATACGCTGCCACAGAAATGTCGAAGTCGGCGACGCGTTTCAGCCCGGCAACCAGATCAGCCGCGTACGCATATCCATCGGGCTCTGGTGCGTACGCTTGTCCATTCGGTGCATCGCCGCGTAATGCAACAAGGTGTCGGATACCCATGTCCCAATAGGCACGCGCGACATCGTCTATCTCACCTTGTGTTGCGCCGACGCACGTCAAATGTGGCGCGGCTGTTACGTCAGTCTCTTTGACGATCCGTGCAACAGCGTTGTGTGTTCGTTCGCGTGTCGAACCGTCCGCGCCGTAAGTCACCGAAACAAAGCGTGGGTTCAGGCTCGCAAGTCGCTCAATAGACGCCCACAGCCGATCTTCCATTTGCTCGTCATGCGGCGGGAAAAATTCGAACGACACATTCACGTCCTTGCTCATGCTGCCTCCGTTTCACTGTTCGGCAATGTCGCAACAGCGAGTAGCCAGCGTGGGTCCTTCGCCGGAATTCGACGCGGTTGTGACATCCTGAGATTTGCCGTTCGGCACCATACAATTAGTTGGTCCTGGAATGACGCGATCGCGCCCGTGTCCGACTGCCCAAGTAACAGCAAGCGGCCGCCGGGTTTGAGCAGACGACTCGCCTCGCTGATTGCCGTCATCGGTCGCTTGGCCGTACTCAAGACATCGTCAAGAATGACGGTATCGAATTCGCCGTCGGCGAACGGCAACTCATACATGTCGCCCTCTCGCAGGCTGCAGTTTTCAACTCCGGCTAACAACAGTTCAGCGCGCGCAAGTTGGCGCGCATCAGAATCGATGTCCACACCGACCGCGCGTTTCGCGCGCGAGCCCAACAACTTCAGTATTCGACCTTGTCCGCTTCCGATGTCGAGAAGATCGCCCAACGGCATCGCGACGGTTAGTTCAATTAGGGCATTGTGCAGCCGCCTGACGGTCTCATCATCCTGCTCGGGCACGGCCATGCCCTGGGCGGCGCGAAGTGTGCAAAGTTTTTCAAAGTCACGATCAAAGGCAGGTTCATCGCCAGGCAATAAGGCGAACAGACGCCGTCGCTGCGACGCCTGTTCGCTACTCAGTGGTACCCGGTAATACACGAAGTGCCCATCGCGAAATCGCTCGAGCAGGCCAGCGCCAACGAGTTGTTTCAAGTGCTGCGAAATCCGCGGCTGGCTCTGCGCCATGACCTTGGTCAGCTCGGAAACGGTGGCCTCACCGCGAACGCACAATGCAAGAAGGCGCAGCCGAACCGGGTCGGCGAGCGCTTTCAACTGTGTCATCAATGATTCTGTGCTTTTTTGCATAATATAAATGAATAAACATTTCTTTATATTTATTGCGAAATAGCATAGCACGTAACATCGAACAGGAGAATCGACTATCGACCGATATCTGCTTCTGGCGAGCGGCGCTTACTCGTCGGGCGCGTCAGCAACTATCGCGAATACGCGATGCGGAATGGCGAGAACGCTCGCTGGAAAGCGGTTGGCAAGCAACGCCTTGAGCGCTGCATCAAATTTGTGCGCTGATTCTGTATCCAGTGCCGCGACACCTGCACTCGCACGGATACGACCTCGCCACGCTTCCGACGCATAGGGCACAGCCATGTCGTAGGAAAATGTCTGAATATTCTGCATTCCCGCGCCGCTCAGAACGGGAAGGTACTGCGGATACATCCCGACACCGCCACTGAGATGCCAGTCGGGGTTGTACTGCATTATCAACTCTTCGGTGGCCTCGACGACATTCCCGGACAGCGGCAACCAGTCGAAGTTCGCGATAACAAGTTTGGCGCCGGGTTTCAGTAAACGAATTACCTCACTAATTGTCTGCGGCTGTTCAAACCAATGCCAACATTGACCTGCCGCAACAACATCTGCGGCGCCGCTATCCAGACCAGTGGATTCAGCTCTCGCCTCGACGTACTTTACGTTGATCGCTTTCTGGCCATCGAGCCTCCTGGCCTCTTCGATCATTCGTGAATCAGGGTCAACTCCAGTTACGTCACAACCTCGGAGCGCAAATCCGCGCGCTAGCGTTCCGGTTCCAGTCCCAAGATCGACTACGACCTGATCCGGACCGCCAATACTGAACTCGGCAAGTCGATCAAAAATTGAATCAGGAAATCCGGCGCGATAATTGCCGTAGTCGTCGGCCGCCTTGCCGAAATTGGTGCCCGATACCGTCATGATGCGCTGTTCCTTCGTGTCGTCTCGACACCACATCCCGCGACTATTTGGCGAGCTTGGCCTTGAGGATCTGGTTTACCTGACCAGGGTTGGCCTTACCGCTTGTTTTTTGCATGACCTGGCCAACGAAATAGCCAATCAGTTTGTCCTTGCCCGATTGATACTCGGCAACCTGCGACGGATTCGCAGCAATGACTTCGTCAACGATTGACTCGATCGCTGAAGTATCAGTGATTTGTTTCAGGCCTTTCGCCTCGATGATCGAGTCTGCTGTGCCCTCGCCTGCCCACATAGCATCAAACACCTCCTTGGCGATTTTGCCGGAGATCGTATTGTCCGCGATTCGGTCCAGCAGACCCGCGAGGTCGGCAGCCGTAATGCTGCTGTCGTCAATCTCAATTCCGTCGCGATTGAGTGCAGCGGCAAGCTCACCAATCACCCAGTTTGCCGCGACTTGCGCCTTGGCACTGGTCGCGGCTGCCACGGCCTCGAAATAATCTGCCAATGCACGACTCGCGGTCAGAATGTCAGCGTCGTCTGACTTGAGTCCATACTCTTCTACAAAACGCTGCTGCTTCGCCGCGGGTAGCTCCGGCAGAGACTTGCGGACTTCATCAATAAAACTCTGTTCGATTTCGATCGGCAGCAGATCAGGGTCTGGGAAATAGCGATAGTCGTTCGCTTCCTCCTTGCTGCGCATCGAACGCGTTTCGTCTTTGTCGGAATCGTAGAGTCGTGTCTCTTGCACAACTTCACCGCCATCTTCGATGAGATCGATTTGGCGTTCGATCTCAAAGTTGATTGCCTTTTCGACAAAACGAAATGAATTCAGGTTTTTGAGTTCGGCACGCGTACCCAACTCTTCCTGTCCACGAGGCCGTACCGATACGTTGGCGTCACAACGAAACGAGCCCTCCTGCATGTTGCCGTCCGAGATTCCCAAATAGCGGACAATGGAGTGAATCTTGCGCATATAGGCGACAGCTTCTTGCGCCGAACGTAAGTCTGGTTCAGACACAATCTCGAGCAGCGGCGTTCCGGCACGATTCAAATCGATACCTGAGTGTCGATCCAGACCTTCATGAATCGATTTGCCGGCATCTTCTTCGAGATGCGCACGCGTAATGCCGATGCGTTTGTCGTTGCCATCGGCGTCCTTTATATAGAGTTCACCATGTTCAACGATCGGCAGCTCAAACTGACTGATCTGGTAGCCCTTCGGCAAATCGGGGTAGAAATAATTCTTGCGCGCGAACACGGAACGTTCGGCAACGGTCGCGTTTACAGCCAGACCGAACTTGCAGGCCATTAGAACTACATCTTTATTGAGTACCGGCAATACACCCGGGTAACCGAGGTCAACGAGACAGGCCTGCGTATTTGGTTCCGCACCGTAGGCTGTCGAAGCGCCCGAGAAGATCTTGCTCTCAGTCGCGAGCTGCGCATGCACTTCAAGCCCGATCACAACTTCCCAAGCGGCGTTCATCGGTAGGCCTCCGGGCAGTGCGTGTGCCAATCCGTCTGCAACTGATACTGGTGAGCACAGCGCAACACAGCTTCCTCGCCAAAATGCGGCCCAACAAGGTGCAGGCCGACCGGCAGGCCATCGACAAAGCCACATGGCGTGGAGACGC
Organism: Woeseiaceae bacterium; assembly: GCA_051007995.1. Lineage (GTDB taxonomy): Bacteria > Pseudomonadota > Gammaproteobacteria > Steroidobacterales > Woeseiaceae > UBA1847. The sequence continues at coordinate 9,195 of JBPCYB010000050.1, forward strand.
CCGGCAAACCAGCCAGGTTTGCGCCGATCGTGTAAATGTCATTCAAATACATCGTGATTGGATCGTCTGTCTTATCGCCAAGTTTGAAGGCCGGCGTCGGTGACGTTGGCCCGGCGATGACATCAACACTCTTGAACGCTTGTCTGAAGTCATCGGCTATCAGCTGTCGCACCTGCTGTGCTTTGAGGTAGTACGCGTCGTAGTAGCCTGCCGACAAAACGTAAGTGCCCGTCAGGATGCGGCGCTTGACCTCGTCGCCAAAGCCTTCACCTCGACTGCGGCAATACAAATCGAACAAGTCCTGCGGATCGTTTGCACGATGGCCGAATCGAACGCCATCGAAGCGCGACAGATTTGATGAGCACTCGGCTGGCGCAACGACATAGTAGGTTGGCACTGAAAGATCGATGTGCGGCAGATCCACCTCGGTAAGAATCGCGCCTTGTGCTTCGAGCACGGCCAAAGACTCTTTGACAGCTGCCCCTGTCTGCTCGTCGAGCCCTTCGTCAAAATGTTGCCGCACGATACCAACCCGCAATCCTTTGAGACTGCCGTCCAGTCCAGCGACATAGTCAGGCACTGGGTGATCAATGCAGGTTGAATCACGCTCGTCGAAACCAGCCATAACGCCGAGTAGCAGCGCCGCATCTTCGGCCGATCGCGTAATAACGCCGGCCTGATCGAGGCTCGATGCAAATGCGATCATGCCGTAACGCGACACCCGACCGTAAGTTGGCTTAATGCCCACTGTGCCGGTCAATGCCGCAGGTTGCCGGATCGAACCGCCCGTATCTGTACCGGTCGCGGCAGGCGCCAGACGTGCAGCTACCGCTGCCGCGGAACCGCCCGATGATCCGCCTGGTGTACATTCGAGATCCCACGGATTTCGAACGTCGCCGAAATAGCTCGTTTCATTCGACGAACCCATTGCGAACTCATCCATGTTGGTTTTGCCCAGCATGACCGCGCCCGCTTTCGAAAAGCGCTCGATGACTGTCGCGTCATACGGCGAGACAAAATTATCGAGCATGTGCGAGCCACAAGTTGTCAACACATCACGTGTGCAAAAAATATCCTTGTGCACGAGCGGCAGACCGTTGAGCACTCCAGCGTCGCCAGAGGCGCGGGCAGCATCTGCTGCTTTTGCAGCGGCAAGCGCCTGCTCACCAGTTACTGTTATGAAGGCGTTAAGGGATTCGTTCTGCGAGCCGATTCTCTCAAGCAAGGCTTCGGTCAGCTCAGACGCAGAAAAATCTCCGTCGGCCAGTCCAGCGGCAATTTGCGTCAATGAAAGGAGGTGCAGTTCCTGTCCCATGAGTCACTCGATAACCTTGGGCACGAGATACAGGCCGCCATCTACCGACGGAGCGTTCTCCTGCACATGATCGCGATCGTCAGGCTCGGTAACAGCATCGGGACGCAGCCGCTGCGACTCGTTGAGGGGGTGTGCCATGGGCACGACATCATCGGTGTCGGCCTGGCTTAGCTGATCGACAAAATCGACAATGCGCGACAGCTTTTCAACCGTCTCGGCGACGTCTTCGTCGGCTAATTTTAGTCTCGCCAGCATCGCAATGTGCTGGACCTGTTCTTTATCGAGTGACACCGGGGAATTCCTGCTAATCCTGACGCGTGAATCGCCATCAGGCGCGCGCGCTCGCAATGATACACGCCGCCTTGTGCAATGTCGTGCGCATTGTTAGATTAGCGCGTTGACCTTTATCGGGGACTTACCCGCACATGTTCAAGACCATTCTCGGTTATTTTTCCAATGACCTGTCGATCGACCTGGGCACCGCCAATACGCTGATTTACTCGCGTGGGCACGGCATTGTGCTCGATGAGCCGTCTGTCGTTGCTATTCGCGAAGACAGTGGTCGTGGCGGCCGTGTCGTCGAGGCGGTAGGCGCCGAAGCCAAGAACATGCTGGGCAGGACACCCGGAAATATCACGGCCATCCGGCCGTTGAAGGACGGCGTCATCGCCGATTTCACGGTCACCGAGAAAATGCTGCAGCATTTCATCCGCAAGACCAACCCATCGCGATTCTTCCGCCCGAGCCCACGCGTCCTGATTTGTGTGCCGTACGGATCAACGCAGGTCGAGCGTCGCGCCATCCGCGAATCTGCCGAAGGTGCGGGCGCACGAAAAGTATTCCTTATTGATGAGCCAATGGCTGCTGCGATCGGCGCTGGCATGCCAGTCCACGAAGCGCGTGGTTCAATGGTGCTCGATATTGGTGGCGGCACGTCGGAAGTCGCTGTCATCTCACTGAATGGCATCGTCTACGCGGCGTCCGTCAGAATCGGCGGTGACCGATTCGACGAAGCAATCACTAACTACGTTCGCCGCAACTACGGCATCCTGATCGGTGAAGCAACCGCAGAACGCATCAAGCTGGAGATCGGCTCGGCGTTCCCCGGCCAGGAAGTCCTCGAAATATCCGTTAAGGGTCGCAATCTGTCGGAAGGTGTACCGCGCAGCTTTACTCTGAACAGCAACGAGATTCTCGAAGCGTTGCAGGAACCGTTGCAAGGAATTGTTGGGGCCGTCAAAGAAGCTCTCGAGCAAACCCCGCCCGAACTCGGCGCCGACGTCGCTGAACGCGGCATCGTCTTGACGGGTGGCGGCGCGATGTTGCGCGACCTCGACAAATTGCTTATGGAAGAAACCGGCCTGCCGGTGGTGATTGCGGATGACCCCATGACCTGTGTCGCTCGGGGCGGCGGTCGCGTCCTTGAACTCATGGACGAACATGGGCCCTCGGTTTTCGGCCTGGAGTAAGTCAGAATCAGGGCCTGGAATTGTCTATCTAGGATCAGGTATTCCACAGATCAGGCTGGCTCGCGATGATCACAAACCGCAGCGCTAACACGAACCCGGCGAGAATTCCCGCGCTCGGCATGCGAGTCCTGATCTGCATCGGACTTAGCATCCTTCTGATGGTCATCGATCATCGCCAAAATACTCTCGATACCGTTCGCAAGGCGATCGGCACAGCTGTGTATCCGGTCATGGTGGTCGTCGACGCGCCATTTCGCTTATGGAATTGGTTGGGCGAAAGCACGGCGGACCGCAGTGAGCTACAGGTTGAGGTAGCGCGACTCGAGGCAGAGCGAGCGCTAACGCGTGCCGAGCTGTTACAACTAACCGCATTGCGTGCCGAAAACGACCGCTTGCGCGACTTGCTCGAGGCACGTCCGCGGACCCGCGACAGAATGCGTGTCGCCGAAATCATGGCGGTCGATTCCAACCCCTACCGACACAGTTTCGTTATTGACATCGGTGAAGGTGACGGTGTCTATACGGGCCAGGCCATCATTGATGCAGATGGCGTCATCGGCCAGGTACTCGAAGCCGGTGTCAGTACTTCACAAGCGATTTTGATCAGCGACCCGAGCCACGCATTGCCGGTCGAGGTCAGTCGCAATGGCTTGCGCACGATCGCCAACGGTACCGGTTACTTCGACCGGCTCGATCTGCCGTTCTTGCCCAACAATGCGGATATCGTACCTGGCGACATTCTGGTCACATCAGGGCTAGGCGGCGCATTTCCAGCTGGCTATCCCGTCGCTGTTGTCGGGTCGGTCAACCGCATACCGCAAGCACAATTCGCCGACGTCAGCGCCGTACCGACTTCTGCTCTTGATCAGGTTCGCGAAGTCTTGTTGATCTGGAGCGCGACAACGGATGCGCCCGCCGATGAGCCCGTGAGCGAAACAACGGATGAGGCTGCTGATGAGTAACAGCGCCGAAGGACGTCGTTTGCCGGCAATCATCACGATGTTGGTCGCGCTCATGCTCATGGTCATGCCATTGCCGGATTGGCTTGAAGCTTTTCGACCAGACTGGCTAGCGCTGACACTTATCTACTGGGCAATGATGTTGCCGCGCACCTGGAGTGTCGGCTCAGCATGGTTGATTGGAATCGTGCTTGACGTTGCGCAGGGAACGCTGCTCGGTCAGCACGCACTGGCATTGTGCTTTGTTGTATTCGTCACAGTCCGTTTTCACTTATTGATGCGTGTATTCCCAACGTCGCAACTTACAGCGACCGTTTTTTCACTGCTTGCGCTGTATCAGTTCATTCTTTTCTGGATCAACGGTGTCGCCGGCGTATCTGCACCAGCCGTGGCCTATTGGGGACCTGTTATCAGCGGCACGGTCCTTTGGCCGGTTGTCTCAATTTTTCTGCACAGTGCTCGCCGCCAGGCTCATTAGATGGACCTGCTTTCGCCCATCAAAGATCACCACTCCGAACGACGCCTGTTTATGGGCCGCGTCGCGATGACAGCCATCATCGGCTTCGTGTTGCTCGGCATTGTCGTTGCCCGTCTCGTGCAACTGCAGGTTTTCGATTACGAATTGTTCGCGGAACAATCGCAGGGCAATCGTTTTCGAATTCAAGCTGTACCACCAACACGAGGGCTGATCCTCGATCGCGAAGGACGCGTACTCGCGGAAAACCTGCCGGCCTATCAGCTTGAGTTGATTCCCGAACAAGTTGCTGACCTCGATGACACATTGACTCGCCTTGCCGCAATGGGCCTGATCGAGGCCGAAGACATTCAACGCTTCAAGGACTTGGCGACCAGCGGACCACGTTTTAAACCCGTCACTTTAAATTTGCGCTTGTCGGACGAAGAGATCGCCAACTTTGCTATTCAGCGCGCACGTTTTCAGGGCGTTGACTTTCAGCCGCGCCTCGTACGGCATTACCCAAACGGCGAAGCGATTGCTCATGTCGTCGGTTATGTCGGCGCGTTGTCCAAGAATGATCTACTGAGACTCGACGGCTCGCAATACGCGGGCACCGCCCATACGGGCAAGACCGGCGTTGAGAGCAGTTACGAATCGGACCTGCACGGCGATGTCGGCTATGACAATGTTATAACCAATGCGTTCGGTCGCCAGGTGCCGGGCGATTCGCGGGACCTGGTGGATACGCTGCCTGCGAACGAGTCTCCCGCGCCCGGAGATGACGTCTACCTAAGCATCGATCTTGATCTGCAGTTAATTGCAACTAAAGCGCTCGAGGGTCAGCGCGGCGCAGTCGTCGCGATCGATCCACAGAATGGTGAAATTCTCGCCTTGGTCAGCGCGCCGACTTTCGATCCCAATCTGTTTGCGGTCGGCATGAGCACGTCGCAATACGGCGATTTGCAAGGCAATCCGGCGCAACCGTTGTTCAATCGTGCCGTCCGTGGTGCCTACCCACCTGGCTCTACAATTAAGCCCATGCTGTCGATCGCCGCTTTGGAAACCGGGGCTACGGACCCGGTTCGCAAGAGCATGTGTATTGGTTACTTCACGCTACCTACTGACCCAAACCATCGCTATCGTGACTGGAAGCCCGAAGGACATGGCGAGGTCGATTTGCACGAGGCGCTAACACAGTCCTGCGACGTCTATTTTTACGAAGTCAGCATGGATCTGGGCATCGACAACATGCACAAATACCTGGATATGTTTGGCCTCGGTCATGCCAGCGGAATCGATATAGGCGGCGAACACAATGGCTTGGTGCCGTCGCGTGAGTGGAAGCGAAAATCCTTCAGTGGCAGAGAAGGTTCTTGGTACAACGGCGAGACAGTCATCGCGTCAATCGGTCAGGGCTTCATGCTGGCGACACCCGTGCAATTGGCCAATGCCGTCGCCACGGTCGCAACTCGTGGCACGCGATACCAACCGAAGCTTGTGGCGGCCACACAAGACACGTTGACCGGCGACCGCACGATGTATCCGCCCAAGCGTCTTGACGACATACGCCTGGGCAACGACGCAAATTGGGACACAGTTATTTCCGGCATGCATGCCGTCATGCAGGGCATTCGCGGCACTGCACGCGCTGCGGCGCTCAATGCTGAATATGACATGGCCGGCAAAAGCGGTACAGCGCAAGTATTCTCCGTCGCGCAAGAAGAAGAATACGACGAAGAGGAAATAGATTATTTGTTGCGTGACCATGCATTGTTCGTGTCCTTCGCACCGCTCGAGAATCCGCGCATCGCCGTTGCCGTAATTGTAGAAAACGGCTCCAGCGGCAGTCGAATCGCCGCACCGATCGCTCGACAGATCATGGATGAATACCTCGGATACGGCGACGATGCTGCTCGATAACCCGCACCAACTGATTGACAGCAAGGTCGCGCCTTTAAGCGGCCTGGGCCGAGTTATGCGGCGACTCAACATCGACGGGCCATTACTCGGCGGTGTGCTGCTAATTTGTGCGCTCGGCCTGGTCGTGTTGTACAGCGCCGTTGGCGAAAGCATGCGTTTGTGGATAAATCAGCTCGTTCGCCTGGGTGTCGCGGTGGTTGCAATGTTTGTCATCGCGCAATTCTCGCCGGACTTCCTGCGGCGCTGGACGCCATGGGGTTATGCCGCGGGACTCGTGCTGCTGATTCTCGTGTTAACCCAAGGTGAGATCGGCCAAGGCGCGCAGCGCTGGCTGGACTTCGGTATTCGCTTTCAGCCATCGGAAATAATGAAACTGGCCGTGCCGATGATGGCCGCGTGGTATCTGCACGATCGGCCAATCCCGCCGCGCTTTGGCCAACTGATGATTCTCGCGGTGATGATTCTCGTGCCGACAGTGTTAATTGCACGCCAGCCAGACCTGGGCACCGCTCTCCTCGTCGCCGCATCCGGATTAATAGTCGTCGTGCTTGCGGGACTGCCCGTCCGGTTGATGGTGACACTCGCAATACTGGCGATCCCGGGCGCGTACGGTTTGTGGCAATTCATGGCCGAATATCAAAAACAACGCGTCCTGACATTGATCGACCCAACCACGGACCCGCTCGGCGCCGGCTACAACATCATCCAGTCGAAGATCGCGATCGGTTCGGGTGGCATGTTTGGCAAGGGCTGGACGAATGGCTCGCAAGCGCAACTCGAGTACTTGCCGGAGCGAGATACTGACTTCATCTTCGCAGTCATTGGCGAGGAAATGGGCCTTTTGGGTGTTCTTACACTGCTGTGCCTGTACATTTTTGTAATCGGCCGCGGTCTGTACATAGCGATGCAAGCGCCGGACACCTACTCCCGACTTCTGGCGGGTTCCATTAGCCTGACGTTCTTTGTCTACGTCTTCGTGAATACAGCCATGGTTACCGGACTGGTACCCGTTGTCGGAGTTCCTTTACCACTGGTCAGTTTTGGCGGCACGTCTATGGTGACGCTGATGGCTGGTTTCGGTATTCTGATGTCAATTCATTCGCACCGGAAACTTTTGCCTCACTAATGATCTCCCGACTCCTCGCCGGAATCGCTTTTTTTCTGGTCGCCGCCCCAACCTGTTTCGCCGTCGATGTCGGTCGCCCCGACGTTGATGCGTTTATTGATGCCATGGTTGCGGAGCACGACTACGATCGTGCCACTCTGGAAGAAATTCTCGAACAGGCTGAGAAAAAGCAATCCATACTCGACGCAATCGCCAAGCCGGCCGAAAGAACGTTGACCTGGGCCGACTATCGACCGATTTTCATGACCGCCGAACGTGTGCAGGCCGGCGCCGAATTCTGGCGTGAAAACCGTGCAGCCCTCAACAAGATATGTGAAGAGACCGGCGTTCCGGTTGAGATCATAGTTGGCATAATCGGCGTTGAAACTTACTACGGCCGAATCACCGGTGGCCATCGCGTGCTTGACGCCCTCTCGACCCTGGCGTTCTTTTATCCGCCGCGTTCCAAGTTCTTCCGCAGTGAACTGGAACACTTCCTGCTATTGATTCGCGAAGAAGATATGCAGGCAACGGATGCTTTTGGCTCTTACGCCGGTGCGATGGGACGACCGCAGTTTATGCCGTCAAGTTATCGCGCGTACGCTGTCGATTCGACCGGCGACGGCAAGCGGGATATATGGAATAACTGGACCGACGTTGCCGGCAGCGTTGCTAACTATTTCGTTGCGCATCGATGGAAAGCAGGTGAAGAAGTTACGACGCGCGCAACGCTGAGTAGTCGCTACCAGGGGACGCCGCCCAAGAACAAGCTGTCCGCCGATGAAACGGTCCGCTCTTTGAGTGAGTCTGGCGTAATGTTCTCAACCAACCTGCCGAATGACGACGATGCCCAATTACTCACACTCGACGGTGACGCTGGCACCGAGCATTGGGTTGGCTTCCATAATTTCTTCGTCATCACGCGCTACAACCGCAGCGTCATGTATGCACTCGCTGTACATCAACTGGGCGAAGAGATCGCGATTGAGGTCGCGCGTGACGATACGTAATACGGCCCGATTGCTGGCCGTGCTCAGCGTCATTGCGATGTTGGCCGCGTGTGGTTCAACCAAGCCCAAAGACGGACCACCTCGATCGGGAAGCGGTTCCATGTCGCGATTGCCCGGCGATGCAGTTCCACGACCGGAAGCCAAGAGTCGTTACGGCAATGGCCCTAACTACGAAGTATTTGGCAAACACTACACGGTCATGCCGACGGCGAGCGGCTACCATGAACGCGGCGTCGCCTCTTGGTACGGCAAAAAATTCCATGGCAACCTGACCTCTAACCGCGAGGTCTACGACATGTATCAAATGACGGCGGCACACAAGACCTTGCCGTTGCCGACCTACGTCCGGGTTCGCAATCTCAGAAACAATAAGACGATCGTCGTTCGGGTCAACGATCGCGGCCCATTTGTGCACAACCGTATTATCGATCTGTCCTACGCGGCGGCCATGAAACTCGACATGGTCGGCACAGGCACGAGCCTGGTCGAAGTCGAAGCGATCACTTTCGGCGATCCGCCGCGCAATCGGCCGCAAGATAGGCCGCCGCGTCAGACAAGCACGCCTGCACCGAAAGTCGTGACGCCGGCTCCACGGCCAGCCGCACCGGTCAGATCTGACCCGAATCAGATTTTCGTTCAGATTGGGGCTTTCGGCAGTCGTGAGAACGCCACTCGACGTCTTGCGCTGCTGCGCAGCGGTGGCATAGGCGCCGCATTTGTTCTTGAGGACACATCTGTGCAGCCGGCCCTGTTCCGCGTGCGGATGGGGCCCATTCAAGGTGTTGATCAGTACGATATGCTGGTTGAAGAGCTCGCCAAACTCGACATTAACGATCCAATTATCGTCACTGACTAACGTATTCGAATCCGGGTAGAATACGCGCCCTGATCCATACCCTCTGAGAATTCATGAAAGCTCGTTTATTCGCGTTATTGCTGTTGCTCGTCACCGTCCAATCCCATGCTGCTGACGTGCGGCCCACGCCTGCAGCGCCCATTATTGGCGCAACCAGTTATCTGATGATCGATGCCAAAACCGGGCACGAGCTGGCCTCACTGCAGCCGGACAATGCGGTACCGCCTGCGAGTCTGACCAAATTGATGACCGCATATGCCGTATTTCATTCCCTGAAGGGCGAGCAAATCACGCTCACAGACGAGGTAACAATCAGCGAGAAGGCCTGGCGGACACCCGGTTCGAGGATGTTCATCGAGGTTGGTAAGCGCGTTTCGGTCCAAGACCTCGTGCAAGGCATGATTGTGCAATCGGGCAATGACGCGAGTGTGGCATTGGCCGAATATGTCGCCGGCTCAGAATCTGTCTTTGCCGAACTTATGAATCAGTATGCAGCTGCGCTTGGCATGCACTCGAGTCATTTTGTCAACGCCACAGGCTTGCCGGATGAGAATCACTACTCAACAGCGCGTGATTTGTCGATCCTCGCGAGAGCTATCATCAACGAGTTCCCGGAATACTATCGCTGGTATTCATTGAAAGAATTTACGTTTAACGAGATCAAACAGCCGAACCGCAACAACTTGTTGTGGCGCGATGATTCCGTCGACGGCATGAAGACCGGTCATACCGACGCGGCGGGGTATTGTCTGGTCGCCTCTGCCGAACGCGACGGCATGCGAATTGTCACAGTTGTACTCGGCACATCGAGCGCCAAAGCCCGCATCGACGGTAGCCAGGCGTTGATCAATTATGGTTTTCGTTTCTTTGAAACGCGCCTTCTTTACACGGCGGGCGCCGAGATCACGAAAGCCAGAATTTGGAAATCGGCCAATGAATTCACCGCTTTGGGTGTCATGGAAGACATGTATATCACTGTGCCGCGTGGTTCATACGACTCACTTGAATCGACGCTGAACATTCCAGCGATTCTCGAGGCACCGGTGGCACAAGGGCAACCTCTAGCCGAGATCAACATCACGTTGAACGGCGAGCAGGTTCTCAATGAGCCGCTACGCGCATTGGGCGACAACCCTGCTGGCTCTTTCTGGCAACGCACCAAGGACGGTGTCAGCCTCTGGTTTGAATAGACTCGAATGAACGACGAGACCTTACTCGAATTTCCCTGCGATTTTCCCATCAAAATCATGGGCCGTGAGTCTCTGCAATTTCGAGCGCTAGCCCGTTCACTGGTTGAGAAGCACACCGGCCCGCTGGATGACGGAGCCGTTAAATGTGCGTCGAGCCGCAATGGCAGCTTCGTTTCAGTCACCGTTACCGTCGTCGCCCAGAGTCAGCAGCAACTCGACGATATTTATCGTGAAGTCACTTCCAGCGACGACGTCCTGATGGCGTTATGAGTCAGATTGTCGTTCGCGAGCTTGGTCTACAGGACTACGAACCTGTCTGGCGTGCAATGCAAGACTTTACTGACTCGCGAGACGATTCAACTGATGACGAGATCTGGTTTTGCGAGCACCAGCCGGTGTTTACCCTGGGCTTGAATGCCGCCGCCGAGCATTTGCTCGCGCCGGGTGAAATTCCGATCGTACAGATTGACCGCGGCGGCCAGGTGACCTACCACGGCCCCGGCCAGCTCATGATTTATCCACTCATCGATATACGCCGCGCAAATATTGGCGTGCGCGATCTCGTAACTGCCCTTGAGCAATGCGTCGTGGACCTGGCCGCGGAACTCGGCATACAAGCGGCAAGTCGTTGCGATGCGCCCGGCGTCTACGTCGACGGTGTAAAACTCGCCAGCGTCGGATTACGCATTCGCCGTGGCGCCAGCTTTCATGGCATGGCGCTAAACGTCAGTGTCGATCTCGAACCGTTTTCGCGCATCAATCCGTGCGGCTTCGAAAATCTTGAGGTTAGTAACTTGCACCGACTCGGCGCGGAAGTCGAAATGGATACCGTTCGCGATCAGTTGTTACCACATTTGCTGCGGCATCTTGGCCTGGACCAAGCGACGCTCAAGAATGGACCTGCGGACTTAAGCCTGGCCTAGTCGCCGTTCAATTCTGCGAGACGTTCTGCTGTGCCAATGTCCGCCCATGCTCCCGTATACACCTCTCCGGCCAGCTGATCGGCGTCCGCCGCCGCTCGCAATAGTGGCACGATCGAAAACCGCCCTGGCGAACAGCCCTTGAATAATTCCGGCCGATAAATGGCGACGCCGCTAAACGTAAGTTGCGGTGCGGCAGAATTTCGCACCCGGTCTTCACTGATATCAAAGTCACCGTGTTGTTTTTGCGGTGGCGTGGGCACAAGAACGAGCTTCCCGATTGATCGTGCGTCGAAATCGGCGACGGGCATCGGCATGTCAGTGTGGATATCTGCATTAACCACAAGAAACGGCTCGTCTCCCAACATTGGCAACGCGCGATGTATTCCGCCACCTGTTTCGAGAATGTTGTCTTCTTCCGGGCTGTAAACGACATTGAGACCGTACCGCGAACCCGAACCAACACGCTCTATGATTTGCTCACCAAGCCAGCCGAGATTGATAACGACCGTATCGATGCCGGCCGTCCGGATTGCCAGCAAATGACGTTCAAGCATGCTTTCCCCGCGCACTTCAACCAGTGCTTTGGGAATCGAATCGGTCAGTGGCCGCAAGCGCTCACCGCGACCGGCCGCAAGAATCATCGCAATCATGACTCTGCTCGCAACGGTGGCAGACAACGATCAACTATCAAGCCACCGATGAAATCCAATTCCGGGTAGTCCGAACGCAAATCCACGATGTACTGCAAAGTTCGCGGTATATCTGCCATATAGCCTGGTTTGCCGTCACGGTGATTCAGGCGTGCAAATATGCCGGCCGCCTTCAAGTGCCGCTGCACGCCCATCAATTCGAATTGCCGAAAAAATACAGCGGCATCGGCATGCGCTCTTGTATCGCTTTCCAACATTGCATAAAACGCTAATGCCCATTCGCGAATTTGCGCAGACGGCCAACGGACATAGCAATCTTTGAGCAGAGACACGAGATCATAAGTATAAGGACCTTCGACAGCATCCTGAAAATCAAGGATGCCCGGCTCATCGCTACCTGATCGCATCAAATTGCGCGAATGAAAATCGCGGTGCACGAATACTTGTGTTTGATCGAGAGCGTTTGCGACCAACACGTCACACAGCGACTGCCACTGTGCTTCATCATCTGCGGAAAATTCGATGCCGATGTGTTTCTCACACAACCAGTCGTGAAACAATGAAAGTTCGAAGCGCAGTAATTTTTCGTCATAAGGCGGCAGCGTTGCCTGATACGCAGTACCGTTCATTTGCATTTTCGCGAGTGCCCGCATCGCGTCACCGTACAGCTGCGGCGCTGAATCTGGCCGTTCAGTCAGTTCATCGAGATACAATTGCGAACCCAGATCTGTCAACAACAGAAATCCCTGCTCGATATTCGCTTCGATAATTCGCGGCGCGTTGAGTTGCATGGCTTCAAGTTGTGTGGCAATTCGCAGAAATGGCGTACAGTCTTCCTGCTCCGGCGGAGCATCCATGACAATGAAACTATGCGACCCCGTTTGCAGTCGAAAGTAACGTCGGAAGCTCGCATCCGCCGACGCAGGCACGGGGTCGATTCCGGCAACCGCTTCGATCGTACTTAGCCAGTCGACCATCGCAGACTTACGAAGGTCGGTTTGCTCGCTCGATTGACTGATCAGGATTCTCCGTAACACATTGAAGCACTTGCAAAACTATGCGAAGGTAACACAGTTGTCCTGGATATTATCCCGCTTGCATCGGTTCTCAAAACTGCCTCCGTCCGGTCACCTCGTGCATTCAAAATACCTGATCATCGCCAGCTTCCTGCTGACACTGCCAACAGCGCACGCCGCTGAGCCTGCCGCGTGCCAGACATCTTTGGATCGGTTGTCGGTTGATACCTTGCTGCCAGCGACGGCAATGTCGGCAGACAACGCGATCGTCTTCGAGGTTGGCGAACTCGACGCACAATTCGGAACCACCCCAACCGCTCGCATGACCGGCGGTGTCCTGTTGCGACAGGGTGACAAGCAAGCCGGCGCCGATTCTGCTCAGTTCAAACCAGAGGATCGCTCCCTGCTACTCGAAGGCAATGTCCGCTACGAGGATCGCGGCACGCAAATCGAATCTGATCTGGCGGAATTCGCATATGACTCCGGGAGCGTGCGCTTTGAGGGCGCTGATTTTTCATTGGGCAGCAGCAATGCGCGCGGCGCAGCCGACGCCGTCGAGATCAGCGAACAAGGATCACTGCAGCTGGACGGCGTCAGCTACACCACGTGTCCCCCTGAATCAAACGACTGGTTAATCGAGGCCAAGGACATCAATCTCGATACGCGTGCGGGTGTCGGTACCGCAAAAGGCATGAAGCTGCGCTTTCAGGGTATTCCGATTTTGTACGCACCGTATATGTCATTTCCAATCGGCGATGCCCGCAAATCTGGAATCCTAACGCCGGAAATCGGTACAACGCGGCGCGGCGGCAATGAGATTCGAGTGCCCTACTATCTGAATCTCGCACCAAACTATGATGCGACGATCACCCCGCACTTGATGACAGATCGCGGCGTGCAATTGCAAACCCAGTTTCGCTATCTGAGTAAGTCGATGGAGGGTCAGGTCAACGCCGACTATCTCGGCAGCGACAACATGTTTAATGACTCGCGATACTTCGTTGGCCTGCAACATCGAACGTTGCTTGGTGGCGGCTGGCGCAACCTGGTCGATATCAGTGAAGTCTCGGACAGCCAGTATTTTGAAGATCTGGGCGGCAGTCTCAGCTCATCGAGTATTACGCACCTCAACCGCACCTTGAGTTTCGATCTGCATACCGACCACCTGTCGTTTTTCGGGCAGGTGCAGGACTATCAAACCATCGACGACGCTATTGCGCCGACAGATGAGCCTTATCGCCGCCTTCCACAATTGCTCGCGCGCGGATCGTGGCCAAACCATTGGTTAGGCATGGATCTCGGGTTCGACGGTGAAATCGTAAATTTCGATCGTGACATAGGCGTGACGGGATGGCGCATGAATATGGCCCCTGAAGTCGCACTGCCGATCACGGGTCAGGGATGGTTCGTGAAACCTGCTCTGGTTCTCGACTACACACGCTACGAACTCAGCGACACGTTGCCCGGCCAGAGAGATGACCCTAGCCGGACTTTGCCGATCGCTAGTTTTGATTCCGGGTTTATTCTCGAGCGCAACATGAAGAACAGCGGACGCCTGCAAACAATCGAACCGCGTTTATTGTACGTATCCGTGCCTTATCGTGAGCAATCTGATCTCCCTGTTTTTGACACGATATCGCCAGACCTAAATTTGATTCAGTTGTATCGCACGAATCGCTACCTGGGCGTGGATCGAATTGCCGATACCGATCAGGTAAGTGTTGGCGTCACCTCGCGAATTCTCGATGTGTCGTCTGGCAGAGAGTTAGTCGCGGCGACGATCGGTCAAACTCGTTACCTGAGTCAGAGCGGTGTGATGCTGCCGGGGCAAACTTTTGTGTCTACCGAGTCATCTGATTACATCGCCGAAATCAGTTTCTTATTGAACGAAAATATCAACTTTGACCTGGGTCACCAATGGGGCACGTCGGGAGATGGAACGACCCAGTCCGAGGCACGATTCCAATATCGGCCGACGAGCAACAAGATTCTGAATCTCGCTTATCGGTTTCGTCGCGATTCTCTTGAACAGGGCGATCTCTCATGGTCATGGCCGGTGGGCAGCAACTGGAATTTCGTAGGCCGCTATAATTTTTCGTTCCGCGATGACGAAGCGCTCGAGCAATTTTTCGGCGTTGAATACGAGAGCTGCTGCTGGGGATTGCGCCTCGTGTCTCGTCGCCACATCTCCACGCGCGATGGAACTCAGGATTCATCCATCGGTCTGCAATTGGTATTGAAGGGAATGGCTAGCGTCGGCACCGCAGCTGACAAAATTCTGGAACGTGGTATTCTTGGCTATTCCGCAGATCTCCGGTAAGAAATAGTGTTAAAAATCAAAAACTTATTTGCCGTCTTGGTGATGGCGACTGCGCCCTTGGCGCTGGCTGATGAGCTCTCCTCTACGGGAGAGTTTCTCGATGGCGTCGCCGCGATCGTCGATGACGGCGTGGTTCTGAAGAGCCAGCTCGCCGAACAAACGGCGCTGATACTGCAACGCGCCGAGGAGCAAAACATACCGCTACCGCCTGCCCAGGAATTGCGCGAGCAACTACTGGAACGACTCATTATTACCGAGATTCAGTTGCAACGCGCAGACAGAATCGGCGTACTTATTTCTGATCAGATGGTGAATGAAGCCATTGCCAGGATCGCTGTACAGAACCAAGTTCCGTTCGAAGAAATGCCGGCAGTGTTGGCTGCGGATGGCATCAACTACGCCAAGTTCCGCCGTGACTTGCGTGAGGAAATTACGCTGGAGCAACTGAGACGAGCCGACGTTGGTCGCCGCATCGCCGTATCGCCACGCGAAATCGAAGCGTGCGTTACAGATCTTGAAGATAACGTCGCTATCAATTCTGACTACAATCTGTCGAACATTACAATCTCATTGCCAGACTCTGCTTCGGCGGCTGAGATTGAAGACGCGATGGACCAAGCAACATTGATCATCGACCGCCTCAATGACGATGCAGATTTTGCGGCACTGGCGATTCGTTATTCGGACGCACAAAACGCGCTGGATGGCGGTGCTTTGGGTTGGCTTAAGGGCGAACAACTGCCCACGCTTTACACCAACGTTGTCGCAAGCATGAAAGCCGGTGAGATAACCGATCCTATTCGTGCCACTAGCAGCCTGCACATTGTCAAGGTCAATGACATGCGTAGTGCGGTAGAGCGAAGTGAAGTCGACCAGGTAATGGTGCGTCACATTCTTGTGACGCCCAACGAAATTATCGACGACGAGACGGCAAAACAACGACTCGAAGACGCTATAGAACGGATCAATTCCGGCGAAGAATTCGGCGAGTTGGCGAAACTGCTTTCCGACGATACGGGCTCAGCCAATGACGGCGGCGAGATGGACTGGAGCGGCCCCGGCACGTTTGTGCCCGAATTTGACGAAGTCGTCAATGCGTCGGAAATTGGCCAACTCAGTGAACCTTTTCAAAGTCGCTTCGGCTGGCATATTCTTGAGGTCATGGATCGTCGCATTTATGACAACACAGAAGATCTCAAAGAAACTAATTGCATCGTCAAGATTCGTAACGGCAAGATGGAAGAAGAGACGCAGTTATGGATCCAGCGACTTCGCGACGAAGCATTCGTCGACATCATAATCTAAGCAAGCCCATTGCCGTCACGGCAGGTGAGCCGGCCGGTATCGGGCCGGACCTGGTCCTGTCGCTTGCCCGCATGGACTTGCCTGTTGATATCGTCGTCATCGCAGATCCCAAAGTCTTGCGTGCCCGCGCGGCGAAACTCGATATCGACTTTCCTGAAGATCTGCAGATTCTGCCAGTTAACTGCCCCGAGCCTGATGTGTGCGGCAATCCCTCGAGTTCGAATGCCGAGGCGTTGTTGCAATCTCTGCAGATGGCAGTGGAAGGTTGCCTCGACGGTCGATTTGCAGCGATGGTCACCGCGCCGCTGCAAAAGAGCATCATCAACGATGCGGGTATCTCGTTCACCGGACACACCGAGTATCTCGCCGCACTGACCAATACGCCCAAACCTGTAATGCTGTTGATTGCCGGCAGTTTGCGCGTCGCACTGGCAAGCACACATTTGCCGTTGCGTGACGTACCCGACTATCTGACGCAAGACGGCCTGCGAGATGTACTAGAAATATTGCATTCCGATCTGCGATCTCGTTTCGGTATCGACAATCCGGAAATTGTCGTCTGCGGGCTAAATCCGCACGCGGGCGAAGGGGGGCACCTCGGTCATGAGGATGCCGACATCATTGCACCTGTCGTGCGTGAGTTGGCGAGTTCGGGTCTGCGTATTCGCGGACCGATGCCAGCCGATACTGTATTTACGCCGGCCGGTGGCGAAAAAGACGCCGTGCTGGCGATGTATCACGATCAGGGCCTGCCGGTTCTCAAGTACGCGGGTTTCGGTAATGCCGTCAACGTCACGCTTGGGCTACCCATTATTCGGACATCTGTTGACCACGGTACGGCGTTGGATATCGCCGGCTCAGGTAAGGCTGATGCCGGTAGCCTGACCGCGGCACTTAATCTGGCCGCCGAGATGGCAGAGCGATGAGCGGCCACCGGCCACGCAAGCGTTTTGGACAACACTTTCTGACTGACAGCAGCGTCATTGATGCCATCATGCAGGCGATCGCGGCGTCGAATCAGGACACCGTTGTTGAGATCGGTCCCGGCCAGGGTGCAATTACGGCGCCGTTACTTTCCAAAGCGGGTTCGTTGCATGTCATCGAACTGGACAGAGACCTGGCGAAAATATTGCGCCAGCGTTACTCGCAGGAAACCAAGATGACGATTCACGAAGCGGATGCGCTGCAGTTCGATTTTTCGGCGCTTGGCGAGCGTCTGCGGATTGTTGGCAATTTGCCGTACAACATATCCACGCCGCTGTTGTTTCACTTGCTCAAGTATCGTGAACACATCGTTGATATGCACTTCATGTTGCAAAAAGAGGTCGTCGATCGTATGGCAGCAGGGCCAGGTAACAAGACGTACGGTCGATTGAGCATCATGCTCGGCGGCTATTTCGACATCGAAGCGCTGTTTGACGTCGATCGCCAGGCTTTCGATCCGCCACCCGATGTTACGTCCGCAATCGTACGCCTTACACCTCTGCCCGCCGGGACATATGACATCCGAAATGCGGAGCATTTGTCCGCACTGGTCGCCACAGCGTTTAGCCAACGCCGCAAAACTGTACGCAACGCACTACGGCAAGTCGCCGACGATGCGACGCTTGAATCTGTTGGCATTGATCCCGGATTGCGTCCAGAGGCAATTTCAATTGCAGAGTATGTTCGGCTTTCTAATACGTTAGAATAGCGCTATGGCAGAGAAGACTTTTGACATCCGAATTCAGGTCGTAACAGACTACATCGACGACCAGTCAGAACCCGAATCCGACCGGTACGTATTCGCATACACAATTACGATCGCCAATAATGGCGAAGTACCGGCGCGTTTGATCAGTCGGCATTGGATAATTACTGATGCCAACGGCAAAGTGCAGGAAGTCACCGGTGATGGCGTGGTCGGCGAACAACCACACCTCAATCCGGGCGAGGAGTTCCGTTATTCGAGCGGCGCCGTTCTCGAAACGCCGGTTGGCGCGATGCAGGGTCTGTATCGCATGGAGGCCGACAACGGTGCTAACTTCGACGCGCCGATTGCGCCATTTACGCTCGCCGTGCCGGGCGTACTTCACTAGCGGCCGACTGACCCGACCATGGCGGTATACGCAATCGGAGATTTACAGGGCTGCTACGACCCGTTCCAGCATTTGCTCGACGAGTTGAAATTCGACCCTGCAGTCGACACGCTCTGGCTAACCGGCGACCTCGTCAATCGCGGCCCTAAATCGCTGAAAACATTACGCTTTGTAAAGTCCCTCGGCGACTCGGTCGTGACCGTGCTCGGCAATCACGACCTGCATCTGCTCGCTTTGGTCGAAGGAAAAGTGCGCGGTGGCCGGCGCTTTGCCACCCTAAGCAATATTCTTGAGGCACCCGATCGTGACGAACTCATCGAGTGGCTGCGCCATCGACCGCTTGCGCACTATGACAAGAATCTGGATACCTTACTCGTGCATGCCGGCACACATCATGAGTGGAGTGCCAAGCAAACTATGAAACGTGCTGCCGAAGTTGAACAGTGTCTGCAAAACGGAAAATATAAGACATTGCTTGGAAAAATGTACGGCAACACGCCAACTGCGTGGTCGCCCAAACTCGATGGTTATGAGCGTCTGCGATTCATCATCAATTGCCTGACCAGAATGCGCATGCTCACCAAGCGAGGTCACCTGAATTTTTCGCACAGCGGATCACCGGTTCCGGTACGCAAGAAACTCGTTCCATGGTTCGGCTATGAGGATCGCGCTACGGCCGATACACGAATCGTATTTGGTCATTGGTCTGCACTCGGATTCATTGTGCTACCGAAATTGCTGAGCCTCGATACTGGCTGCGTCTGGGGACGCCAATTGACGGCCGTTCGCATCGACAAGGAAATTCCGCGCGTCGTTCAGGTCGAAGGCCAGGAGCAATGAGGCCTCGTCTAGCTTCGCAGCGCGGACAGTACGGCAGCAACCGAGCACGTTAGTCCCGCGACAACAACTACGTTCTGCAGGCCCCAGACATTGGCTGCCGTTCCGACCAGTAAGCTACCCAGCGCCGTGCCGCCGAAGGCGATCATTCCCCAGAAGCTGCTCACCCGGCCGCGCACATCGTCGTCAACCAGCGTTTGAATGAGAATCTGAGAACCAACTCCACACAGCGACAGGATGATACCCAGCGATCCAACGATTGTGACGGCCATCCAAAATTCGCCAACCAACCCCAGCGTTGCGATCAACAAGCCCGCAATGACTACCGCGACTCGGATGATCTGAATATTCAGCCAAGCGACGCCGCCTGACATGGCCAGACCCGAGATCACCGCGCCAGCGCCGATTGCCGACGTCAGGGTTGCAAGCCCGACGCTGCCACGCGCGAAAATAGCATCCGCAAATGCTGGCATCATTTCGAGCGCTCCGCGGCCGAAAATTGAGGCGACGGCGATGATGAGTAGCAATGCACGAATCGCGGGATTGGCAAGTATGTAGTTGATGCCCTCGCGCATTTCGCGCCATACATGTTGCGACTTTTTTTCTGCTGTCGGATTTAGCCGCACGACGATCATTACGGCGATTAGTGCGAGATAAGAAACCCCATTGACAATAAACGCTGTTGCCACGCCGTAGAAAGCGATGATCAAACCTGCGAGCGCAGGACCGACGAACCGTGACACATTGAAGGAGATCGACGTAATCGCGATTGCGCTTTGAAGTTGATCCTTGTCGACCAGGTTCGGCACGATCGTCATTCGCACCGGCATGTGTGCGCCATCCAACGTGCCTTGCATGAACGCGAGGACAGTCAGTACGTAAATATCCACGACGCCGATCGCTGCCAGCAAGCCAAGCAACAACATGTTCATGATGCTCATTGAATTGATTAGCAAAGACGCCGCGCGTCGGTCGAAGCGGTCCGCCAATACGCCAAACAGTGGCCCGAATACGACGGCCGGCGCGAATTGGGAAAATGCGACTACACCAATCCAGAACTCGGACCCTGATATTTGCCACGCATACCAGCCCAGAGCAACGCGATAGATCCAGAGGCCGTGCAGGGAAATCGTATTACCCGTCAGATAGATCAGGTAATTGCGATTTCGGATCGCCGACCTATTCATCTCGTGTATAGACTAGATACGTCACATCGTGATCATTCGTATCATCGGCAACTCGCTTTTCACGCGATGTTTCCAACCATTCGGTTGCGTCGAGCGCAGCGAAAAACGCATCCCCTTCAAGATAGGCGTCGACGCGCGTCAGATATATGCGTTCAGCCAACGGCAGAAACAGGTGGTATATCTCGCCGCCGCCAATAACCATGATTTCCGCAGCATCGCCTGCCGCAGCGACGGCTGCATCAGGAGACGAAACAACATCGCACCCCATCGCGACAAATTCTTTTTGCGTCGTGACAACAATGTTTTGCCTGCCGGGCAATGGCCGGCCAATGGATTCGTAAGTCTTGCGGCCCATCACAATGGGTTTCCCCATCGTAATTTTCTTGAATCGTTTCAGATCGTCCGAGAGGTGCCAGGGTAGTTGGCCGCCAGCGCCGATGACATTGTTCGTCGACGCGGCAACAATAAGACTAATCACACGGCGACAGCCGCTTTTATGTGGGCGTGCGGCTCATAGTTGACGATCTCGAAATCTTCGAACTGATAATCGAAAATACTGGCCGGACGTCGCTTAATCGCCAATCTCGGCAGCTGCATCGGCTCGCGCTGCAGCTGCTCGTCAGCCTGCTCAAGATGATTGCAATACAGGTGACAGTCACCACCTGTCCAAATGAAGTCACCCACAGCCAGGTCCGCTTGCTGCGCCAGCATATGGGTTAGCAATGCGTACGACGCAATATTGAACGGCACACCGAGGAAAATATCGCAGCTGCGTTGATATAACTGGCAGGACAACTTGCCGTCGGCGACATACAGTTGAAACATCATGTGACAAGGTGGCAATGCCATATCGTCGAGCTCAGCGGCATTCCATGCACTGACTATGATGCGACGCGAATCGGGCGTTTCTCGAAGCTGTTGCATTATCTGGGCAATCTGATCGACAGTGCCGCCGCCGGGTTTCGGCCAGTTGCGCCACTGCACGCCGTACACGGGCCCGAGATCACCGTCGTCATCCGCCCACTCGTCCCAGATCGATACGCCATTTTCTTTCAGATAGCGCGTATTGCTGTCGCCTTTGAGAAACCACAACAGCTCGTGAATGATCGAGCGCATATGCAGCTTCTTGGTTGTCACCAACGGAAAACCCTTGCTCAAATCAAAGCGCATTTGATGTCCGAACACCGACAGAGTGCCCGTACCGGTTCTGTCTTCCTTTTTTGTGCCGCTGTCGCGCACTTGCCGCATTAAAGACAAATACTGCTGCATGTCAGGCCCTTACCTCTTTCTTGTCAGCCGACGAATATGCCATGCCAAGCATGACAATGCCGGCGATGATCATCGGTGTACTGAGTACCTGTCCCATCGTAACCCAATCCAGTGCCAGGTAGTCGAGGTGCGCGTCCGGCACACGATAGAACTCGACGTAAAACCGAAATACCCCGTACAGAAACAGGAATAATCCAGTGACCGCCATGCGCGGTCTTGGTTTGGACGAATACCACCAGATGATCAGGAACAGCAGCAGCCCCTCAAGCGCAGCCTCGTATAGCTGTGACGGGTGTCGCACGACGCCGTCATAAAGCACGCCCCAGGGAACGGTCGTTTCCGAGCCCCACAGTTCGGCATTGATGAAATTGCCGACGCGTCCCGCACCGAGCCCGACAGGTACCAACGGTGCAACGAAATCGAGGATTTGCCAGATAGTCGCCCCGACCTTGCGACCGTACCACCACATCGCAACAATGACGCCGACCAGCCCACCGTGAAAGGACATGCCGCCGTCGGTGATCTTGAACAGATATAGCGGATCTTTGATCAGGTCCGCCCAGCCGTAGACGAGACAATAACCCACTCGACCGCCGATGATGACACCCAGCATCGCGTAGAAAATCAGATCGTCGACCTGCACTGCGTTAACGGGTGAGTCTGCGCGTTTGCAACGCGCTTTCGCGAGCCACCAGGCGACCAGGAATCCGATCACATACATCAGGCCGTACCAGCGAATTTTCAGAAAACCAATTTCGAACAGGATTGGGTCGATTTCGGGATAGACGAACATGAAAAACTTCGGTGTCCAGAGGAGGCCTGTATCATAGCAAACCATGAGCAACCGCCTCGCCAAAGAAACCAGCCCCTACCTGCTGCAACATGCCGACAATCCCGTGGATTGGTTTGCGTGGGGCGATGACGCGTTTGACGCCGCCCGAAAAAGCGGTAAACCCGTCCTCCTGTCGATTGGCTACTCAGCCTGTCACTGGTGCCATGTGATGGCACACGAATCGTTCGAGGATGAGGCCACTGCCGATTTGATGAACCGGCTGTTCATCAACGTCAAAGTCGACCGCGAAGAACGGCCCGATATTGACCGCATATACCAGACCGCTCATCAGCTGCTTACCCAACGAGGCGGCGGATGGCCGTTAACAATGTTTCTCAATGCGGACGATCAGCGCCCCTTCTTTGGCGGCACGTATTTTCCAAAGGAACGCCGCTACGGCATGCCCTCGTTCTCTGAGCTTCTGACCAGTGTAGCCACGTACTTCGACGCCAACGCGGATGAGGTCCGCGACCAGGGCGACCGGCTCAGCGAGGTCTTTGCGAAGCTCGAACCAAAACCAGCCGACAGCGACCTGTCAATCACCGCTACCCCGCTGCAAAAGGTCCGGGAGCAACTCGGTCGCAGTTTTGACGGCGATTTTGGTGGTTTCGGTGGTGCGCCCAAGTTTCCACATCCAGGCACGATAGAACGCATGTTGCGTCACTGGCGCAGCACGGCCAATGATACTGAGCCGGACATCGATGCACTGTTCATGGCATCACTGACTCTGACACGCATGGCTGAAGGCGGCATTTACGATCATGTCGGCGGCGGGTTTTGCCGTTACTCGGTGGATCGCTATTGGCAAATTCCACACTTCGAAAAGATGCTGTACGACAACGGTCCTTTGCTTGCGATTTACGCACAGGCCTACCTCGCGACGGGGGAAGATCTATTCGGTAAAACTGCGGCAGAGACGGCCGAATGGATGCTTAGCGACATGGGCGCACCAGACGGTGGTTTCTATTCGTCCCGCGATGCCGATTCCGAGGGTGAAGAAGGACGATTTTTCGTCTGGACGCCCGACGCCGTCGCCGCATTGCTTGCACCTGACGATTACACGATCGTTGAAAGTCGCTTCGGACTCAATAAGGAAGCCAACTTCGAGGGCGAGTGGCACCTGACAGTGCGCGAGTCCGTGCCAAACATTGCAAGCGAGACGAAACACTCGGTTGAAGATGTTGAGGCTGCGTTGCTTCGGGCTCGAGCAACGCTATTCAGAGAACGCGAGAAACGAATTCACCCGGGTCGTGACGACAAACAACTTACGTCATGGAATGCGCTGGCCGTTCGTGGTCTGGCGATAGCCGGCCGGATTCTGGAACGCGACAAATTCATCGATGCGGCAGACCAGGCAATCGATTTTATTGCGAAAAACCTCATGATCGACGGACGCTTATTCGCGAGTTACAAGGAAGGTCGCGCGAGATTCCCAGCCTATCTTGACGATCATGCATTCTTGATTGACGCAATTCTGGAGTTATTGCAGTCACGCTGGAATTCGAGACACCTGCAGTTCGCGATGCAAATCGCTGACGTGATGCTCGCACAGTTTGAAGACGCAGAGCACGGTGGCTTCTATTTCACCGCCGATGATCATGAATCGCTGATGGCCCGACCCAAACCGCTCGCCGACGAAGCCATGCCGTCGGGCAACGGTGTAGCAGCTTACGCCCTACAACGACTTGGGCATTTGCTTGGAGAACAACGCTACATCGATGCGGCCGATCGAGCGCTGCGTAACGCCTGGCAAGCCATTGACGAATACCCGCACGGACATGTCACGTTGTTGAATGCACTCGAAGAGAATCTGACGCCGCCCGAAATCATCGTGCTACGCGGTGCCGCCGACGAAATTGCACGCTGGCGAACCTCAGCGGGAAAACTATATGCGCCGATGCGACTCGTGTTTGCGATTGATGCAACTGAAGTTGAGTTGCCTGGATTGTTGGCTGAGAGAAAAGCTGTCGACGGTGAGTCAGTCGCCTATCGCTGCGTCGGCACGCATTGTGAATTGCCGGTCTCAAGTTGGGAGGCGTTGGCCGCTAGTTTGTAATGCAGCCACCAGGCCGCACCGCTAGTAGGCAGTCAATATTTGTCCGGCGACAGGGGTCACGCTTTCCGCATTGACTCCGGCAAAGGTAATGGGCACCGACCGGGTGCGTAATCCACTGTTCCGAACCACAGCGAAGTGCAAATGGGGTCCTGTGGAATAACCGGTGTTGCCGGAATCTGCGATGTAGTCACCACGATTGACGCGATCACCCAGTTTCACGCGAATGGTATTGGTGTTGAGGTGTGCGTAAATGGCGTAAGTACCATCGTCATGCAGGATCCGCACGACGTTTGCGGCTGGACCGTCCCGTTCAATGTCCTGTCCGGCTCGAAAATTAGTGCCTGCAACGTCGAACACGACTCCACCCCGCGCCGCAAAAATATCGGTACCGATTGGCATGGCCAAATCAACCGCGTAATAGCTGTCGAGGCCGGTGTGTGTCACCACTTGCGGATACGCTTGTGTAATCGGGTAATCATTCGAAATTGCAAATGGCGCTCTATACGGTTGCACAGCATCGTGACGTGCGTCCGGGTCGCCTGGCATGTAGCGGAATTCATACTCCAGGTATGGGGACGTCCCATCTTCAAGCAATGCGAGTTCGAACAGGTCGGTTTCGCTGCGTGGCGGCAACACCCACACCATGGCAAGGTCCGGATCCGGATAACTCAAGCCACGGATGCTGGATATTTGCAGACGTAGTTCCACCGGTGCAAAGAAATCGTTGCGTGCGGTCAGCTCAACATTTGAACCGACATAACTGTGCGTTACGTCGACCGTGGGCTCAGCAGAGCCTTTTTCGAGTTCCCGAACCTCTGCGGTCTGGCCGTCATCGGGTGGTCGATCCGAATAAATCCACTCGCCGTTCTCACCCCGGTATTTATATAGCTCCTGGGCAACGACCGAGTCAGTGACGCATAACGGCACGAGCAACACCGCGAGCAGCGCTGCGAGGCCACGAACGGCGCGGCCGTCAGGAACCAATCGACGAGCGCTGCCAACCATCGTCTGTGCGTCTGATTTCATAGGCGGGCCAATACTGATTGTCCAATTTCAAAGTAATGACCTCGACGGCGCCATTCCAGGTCACGGTCTTCAGTCTCACGGATGCCTGGTCCTGCTTGCCGGAAATAGCGTCGACGAAAGCCTGCAAATCAGGCGTCGGCATTTCATCAACTTCAACAACACGCCGACCAGCCCATAAACCGTATCGGGTTGCGGGTGAACCGTAACTAAAAAAGGCAACGTATACACCGTCAGGTTCAATGCCTCGTTGTGCAGCCATTGCCCGGTGCGGATCCTGCAGCAATGCTCCTGCCCATGAAACTGCGCGCTCGATGCCGCGACCGCTCAACTCATTCGTCGCAATATCAATATCCATGGCCTCGCCGTTGCGCCAGACAGTGACTGTAACTTCTGGTTTCTGCACAGCTTTTTCCAATGCTCGATAGGACGTAACGACATTGCCATCAACGGCCATGACGAAATCGCCGTTTTTCAATGATTTTGACGCAGCCGTGCCCGCAACGAGGCGGCTGATACTTAGCGCGCGGCGATAAACAGGGTTGTTTTCCTCAAGCCTGGCGATCCATTCTTCGTCGACCCCACGATTGCGAGCCGCAAACAAGGGCGCATAGATAAATTCAGCTTCAAGCGAATAGTACGGCCGCCCGTGGCGAACTATGTTGACAAACTCAACGACAAGATCGGCACCAATTCCTCGATTGAACTGCGCCGACTCGCCGCCCGAAGTCACTGCAAAACTCGACCAAAGCGCCGCAACGCGCCCGCGTTTGTCGACCAATACACCGTCAACATCCATGGCGTTAACAAGATCGATCCCCTCGATGTTGGAGTCGCGAAAGCGCAATGTTCTCGACAAAGGCAAGACCAGCGGCTCAACCGCCGACACTGTGCTTTCCTGGTGCACCAGTTGATGGTCGCTCTTGATGCCTACCACCCAGACTTTGTCACTCGGTTGCAACGGCGTCGTGTTAAATGCCGCCTCGCGGACTGGAGTGTCGCCAATCGTCGTCGGATCGTATGAAACGATCGCCATATTGTGTAGCGGATGCAACTGTTCGACTTTAGCGTTCACCTCAAGCGATCCAGCAAAAGTTACGGTTACATCACCGATCGCGACGGGAACTGTATTTCGATCCACGAGAACCAGGCCGCGTTTCTTGTCCACTACTACCCCAGTGCCGTAGTAGTGACGGTCTGCAACACCTGAGACTGTGTACGGCAGATCGAATGTTACGACGACGAGCGAAGGCGCAATCGCCTTGACGCGCGGGTCATCGTAGACCGTAAGGTCGGTACTGTCTGTCTCTGTCGGTACGCGGTCAGGTCCAGGACCCAGATCTTCACAGGGCCATATGCCCGTAGCGTCATCGCGTGCACAGCGCCGTACCGGAAACCATACGCGATCCATTTCGAATGCACGTACCGATGCATTTTGCGGACTGTCCATCGTTACGAATCGAATCTGTGCACGCGAGCCGTCAGCCAGATCGTCGAGCGCTTTCGCGAGATCGTCAATATTCCTGACTGGCTTGCCACCGAACTCGGTAATTACAGCGCCGCGTGGAATAGCCGCTTTCGACAACAGGTAGCCAGGATTCGCGACGTATACGCCTTCAGCTGCGCGATTGTAATGGCGCGCCTGCTGGTAAGACAGGTTGTTGACGATTCCGTCACCGAATTCTAAAAACTCGTCTGGCGTAATTGCGTGCAAGTCCGTGACTTGGACCGTCTCTACGACACGTCTGCCACCTCGCTCCAGCTCAACTTCGATCTCGTCACCAACATGTTCATCCAGCACTGCTGCCAACGGAATGAATTCTGTGACCAGTTCACCGTTGATTCGAATTAGGATGTCGCCCGGCGCGAGTTTGCCTGCCGCAGCTGAGTCGGGAATAACCTGCTCGACTGTCAACATGCCGGTTTGATCCGGATAGGCCGATCGCACAGTGCGCTCTGACTCATCCGTCAAACCTAATCGCTTCAATTCATCGTAAGCTTTACGTTCAAACATCGTTTGCAGCGTGCCACGCGTAACCGGCGATTCCTGTTGGATCAGATTCAACACACGATGAATTCGGTCCAACGGCAAAAAGAAACTGCTGGCAGCCGAATTGTTGGCACCTGCATTTAACGCAACTACTTCACCTTCGATGTTAACCACTGGCGAGCCGGACGAACCACCGGAGGTTCCCGATGCGGCTTGGAAGTAGAACGTATTGAAGTCGTTGTACTTACCGCGACCGTAATCAGGTGCTTTACGATCGAGTCGTGCGATGGTGCCGGCCAGGATCGACAGTTGCTCGCCGGCATCATTACCGATGACCCGGATCTCGCGTCCTATGCTTGCACCGTCTGGCACGAGCGGCAATTCGGCAGGCGTAATGTAGTGCAGATCCTCGGGATCATAGCGGTAGAAGCCGAAATCGTGCACAGGGTCGCGATACACGGGCGTAAGGCGAACTTCTTCGTTGTTGCGAAACACAGCCTCTGCAACAACCGGGCCCGGCGTAACGACGTGTCGATTGGTCAGAATCAGCCCGCGTTCGGCGTCGACCACGAAACCCGTCGCCTGACTTGAAGAATTCCACTCGGTATCGAATGCCCTGGTGCTGTCGACGCGAATTGATACCACACCCGACGAGATACGCTCGAGCGTGTTGTTCCATGCCGTCTCTTCTGCAGCCCCACTGCTGACTGCAAGCAGCATCCCTGCCCATGCGGCAATGATTGATCGGTATGTCATAAATGACCTGTTGTAACGTCCATTAGTGTTAAAGGACTGGGCTCGATGCGATCGGTTCCCTATTTCAACAGATTAGCGCGCCTGCCGCAGCAGATCAGGTCACTCTTCTGGGCGAAATGCCAGATCCAGCTGTCGCGCTGCCTTCACGTCATCGAGGCGGCGCACCGGCATAGAATATGGCGCCTCCTTGAAGGATGTGCCGCTTGCCGCTTCTTCCGCAATCGTGATCATTGCGGCAACGAAATTATCCAGCGTTTCCTTGCTTTCCGTTTCCGTTGGTTCAATCAGCAGACATTCGGGCACCAGCAAGGGGAAATACGTTGTCGGCGCATGATAATTATGGTCCAGCAGGGCTTTCGCGATATCCATTGCCGTGAGGTCAAACGTTCTGGCCTCGCGCTTGAGCGTGATAATAAACTCGTGGCTGGCACGACGCTCCGGGAATGCGAGTTTGAAACCGGCCTCGCTCAACTTCACCTGCAAGTAGTTGGCGTTGAGGGTCGCGTATTCAGCGAGCCTGCGCATGCCGTCGCGACCAACCATGCGCATGTACACATACGCACGCAGCAACACGCCGGAATTACCCATGAAACCAGACAGTCGCCCGATGCTTTGCGGCAAGTCATCCTCGCTCAGCCAGTCATACCAGGCTTCACCGTCTTTTTCGGTCGCGGTGACAACAGGTATTGGCATGAAGGGCAGCAAGCGCTTGCCAACGCCGACTGCGCCTGAGCCCGGTCCGCCGCCACCATGCGGAGTCGAAAACGTCTTATGCAAATTCATGTGAATGACATCGAATCCCATGTCGCCGGGGAGAACCTTGCCGCAAATTGCATTGAGATTGGCACCGTCGTAATAGAGCAATCCACCGGCGTCGTGCACAATTTTCGCAACCTCAACGATGCCGCGTTCAAACACGCCCAGCGTCGATGGATTGGTGAGCATGATGCCCGCTGTCTTGGGTCCGACTGCTGCCTTCAAATCTTCAATATTGATGTCGCCGTCACTACCCGTCGGTAGTTCTTTAACGACGCAACCACACATAGTTGCGGTTGCCGGGTTGGTGCCGTGCGCCGCGTCGGGAACAATAATTTCATTGCGCTCCAGGTCGCCACGCGCATTGTGATACGCCTTGATCATCGCAACGCCTGCAAGCTCGCCCTGCGCACCCGCCATGGGCGTCAATGACACACCCTGCATGCCGGTTACTGCCTTGAGCATTTCCTGCAATTCATACATGCAGCTCATGAATCCCTGACCATGACTAACCGGACCCAGCGGATGGCGGCCTGCAAATCCGGGCAACAGTGCCAGCGAATTGCACGCGCGCGGGTTGTACTTCATCGTGCAGGAGCCGAGCGGATAGAACTGCGTATCAATTGAAAAATTCAGTTGCGAGAGACGCGTGTAATGCCGCACAACCTGCAGCTCCGATGCTTCCGGCAATCGTGGTATGTCTTTGCGTGCCAGCGCTTCGGGAATCGCAAGCTCGTCTTCAGAGCTCGGCGCCTGAGCAAACGCGCGTCGGCCACTGCGCGATTTTTCGAAAATCAAGGTTTCCATATCCGTTCCTGCTATTCCTCTGCAATGCTGACGCCGATTGCGCGCATCGCGGCGTCGTAATTCGGCTCAGTTGAGATGTCTTCAATTTGTTCCTGGTGCACGACGGTATTGTTTTCATCAAGTACAACAACCGCCCGGGAGAACATGCCAGCCAGCGGGCCATCAACAATCTGTACGCCGTAGTTTTCACCAAACCCTTCGTGGCGAATTGCAGACAGACCGATGATGTTTTGCAATTCGTGCTGCTCCTGAAAACGCTTGAAAGCGAACGGCAAGTCGTATGACACGTTGAGCATGGCTACATCTTTGAGATTTTCTGCACGCCGATCGAATTCAATGACTGACTTCGCACAGACATCCGTGTCGATACTGACGATGATATTCATCACTTTACGCATGCCCATCCAGTTGGCGAGCGTCGCGTTCTGCAACCGCGTGTTGACGAGTGAAAGATCGGGCGCTCGACTGCCAATCGCCGGAAGATCACCGAATGTTCGATGTGTTGCGCTTTCGTATTTGATGGTTGCCATTTGATCAGGCGCTAAGCCTTCCTCCCTCAGTCAGAATTTCGCCGAGCGCCGCAGCGTACGCGTCAATATCGGCCTCAGTCTTGGTTTCAGTTGCACACACGAGCAAAGCATCGCCCAGGTTGTAGCCGCCCAGGATATCGCGCTCAGCCAAAGCGTCGAGCACGGCTGCAACCGGTTGCCCCAGTCGTATCGCGACTTCATGAAAATGCGGCCCTTCGTACAAGCGCTCCACCCCATGTATCGCAGTCAATTTATTGACCAGCGCGCTTGTGTTCTTTTGTGAGCGCAATGCGATCTGACGGAGTCCTTCAGACCCGAGCAATGACATGTAAATCGTCGCAGCTGTCACCATGAGACCCTGATTGGTACAAATATTTGAAGTCGCTTTCGAGCGTCGAATATGTTGTTCGCGCGCCTGCAAAGTGAGCGCGAAGCCCGGCTTGTCGTCCAAATCGGTAGTTCTACCGACGATCCGACCCGGCATTTGCCGTACGTACTTTTGTTTGCAGGTCATGAAACCGAAATACGGCCCGCCCGATGATAAGGGCACGCCAAGTGGCTGGCCTTCACCACAGGCAATGTCAGCGCCTGCCGAACCCCAACTGCCGGGCGACTTGAGAATTGCCAACGACACCGGATTGACGACTGCGATGACTAGTGCGCCGTGCTCGTGCGCCCAATCAGTCAGGCGATCCACATCCTCGAGCGTGCCGGGGAATGACGGTTGTTGGATAACCACGGCAACCGGGTCCTCGCCCGCATCCAGATCGTCGGCGGCATTGCCGGTCACAGCGTTCATCGGCAGGCGTTCGAAGGATATGTTCTGGCTGCCTGCTATCGCCGTCGCAACCTGTTCGTAGGTTGGATTGACGCCAGGTGCGAGCAGGATTCGTCCCGACTTGGCTTTGCGATTGCTGCGCACAGCCATCAATGCAGCTTCGGCCAGACCGGATGCACCGTCGTACATTGATGCGTTGCTGACATCGAGGCCAGTAAGTTCGGTGATCATTGTTTGATACTCGTAGATCACCTGCAAAGTGCCCTGACTCGCTTCCGCCTGGTATGGCGTATAGGCACTGTAGAATTCACCGCGCGTTGCAATATCCCAAACCGCCTGCGGAATATGGTGCTCATACGCTCCAGCACCGATGAAACACAAAGGCGCTCCGTCGACAGCCGCGCGCTTTCTCATCAGACGTGTGATTTCCATTTCACTAAGCCCAGGTGGCACACCGTCGAGCGATTGGATCAACAGCTCTTTTGGGATCTCGTCAAACAGATCATCGAGGCTGTCGACACCGATTGCTGCGAGCATTTCGCGAGTGTCATCTTCCGTATGCGGTATAAAAGGCATTGCTTTTCTCAGGCTTCTTCTGCGTCGAGCAGAGTTTGGTAGTCATCTGGTGCAAGTAGCGTCGTTTCATCTATGGCTTCACTCGGTTGAATTCTTACGATCCAACCATCGCCGTAGGGATCGCCATTGATTTTTTCAGGATCGTCGCCGAGCTCCTCGTTGACAGCTACGACCTTCCCGCCGATGGGCGCGTATACATCGGACGCCGCCTTCACCGACTCGACAACGGCCATATCACCGCCGGCGTCCAGGTCCTGATCAACTTCCGGCAGTTCCACATATACGAGATCGCCTAAAGCCGACTGTGCATGATCGGTGATGCCAACGGTCACGCTGCCATCGTCTTCACGGCGCAGCCACTCGTGCTCATCCGTGTATAACAGGTCTCCAGGTAATTCACTCATCTTGATCTCTCCCCTTCTAAACTTGTCTTGCCCTAAATTACAATTCGATTCGAATCTGCCCGTTGCGTACGAAGGGCGTCGCCACAATCTTGACGTTCAATAGCTTGCCACGCACCTCAACCTGCGCCGAGTCATAATCGCCGGCCGGCAGGCGCGCCAATGCAACAGAGCGCCCGATCGTCGGCGAGAACCCGCCACTTGTAATTTCACCATCGCCGATGCCGTCAACAACAATGCGTTGATGGTTGCGCAATACACCTTTGTCTTCTAATAGTAGGCCAACGAAACGTTGCCGTGTGCTGTCCGCTTTCTTTTCTTCGAGTTTGTTGCGACCGATGAAGTCACGATCCTGCGGCTCCCACGCAATCGTCCAGCCCATGCCGGCCTCCAATGGCGATACTGATTCGTCCATATCCGAGCCATACAGGTTCATCGCAGCTTCCAGTCGCAGAGTATCGCGAGCACCAAGACCGCACGGAGCTACGCCGGCTGCGAGCAATTGATCCCATATGCTGTCGGATTGTGATGCCGGCATTGCGATTTCCCAACCGTCTTCGCCCGTATAGCCGGTTCGCGCAACGAATAGATCACCGGCCTGCATACAGTGGAACGGCTTCAATGCGAGTGCTTGATCGCGCCATTCGTCGTCAACGCAAGCAGCGGCCAAGTCACGCGCGTTGGGACCTTGTACAGCAAGCATCGCAAACTCGGCACGCTCTTCAACGCGGACATCAAAAGATTCTGCATGCTTGCGGATCCAGGCCAGATCCTTCTCCCGCGTCGACGCATTTACGATGAGTCGAAACCAATGCTCATTCATGAAATAGACGATCAGATCGTCAATGACTCCGCCCGCTTCATTGAGCATCGCCGTGTAAAGGGCCTTTCCGGCAACCTGCAGCTTCGCGACATCGTTGGCGAGCAAATAGCGCAGAAACGGGCGAACACCGTCACAGCGCAAATCGACTATGGTCATATGCGAGACATCGAAAACGCCGGCGTTGTTGCGCACGACATGATGTTCTTCTTTTTGCGAGCCGTAGTGCAGTGGCATGTCCCAGCCGCCGAAATCGACGATCTTGGCGCCGGCCGCAACATGCTTGTCATACAGCGGTGTTCTTGATCCCATTCCTCAGTTCCCTTCAGCCAACAAAAAAGGCGACAGACTCTTAAGTCTGTCGCCCCTCTGTCCTTGAAAACCTGAGAGATCAATGGCTTATCGCCACATACCCCTTCGGTGGGCCACATAGTGACCGCTCTCCAGAGCCAATCAGCGAACACAGTCCTTTTGCCTGAGCGTTTCCGAGCGAGTTGCGCCTTCGGCGCCCCGTAAGGTCAATGACGAATCGGGGTCTCTTCTGAGCACGCTATTGATTGGTGGGCGCATAATAGCCAATGGACCGTGTGGTTGCCACCCGTGCGGGCGCAAGTAACAATGCGCCATCTTCGAAATCTGGATTTTCACATGTCACCGTCTCGCAGCCTCGCCGTCGTCCTGGGCCTTCTCGTATCGGCATCTACGTTCGCCGCGGCCAGCGACGAATTTCACGCCCTGCTCGACGAAGCCTGGGAAGCCCGTCTCCTGAATTCGCCGATGATGGCCTCACAAATGGGCGACAAACGCTACAACGATCGGTGGCGTGACCGCAGCATTGCGGCCATCGAAGCGCGGCAGGCACAAGCGAGAGATTTCCTGCGTCGCACGTATGCGATCGACCGCAACGCATTGAGTGAATCCGATCAACTCAATTACGAACTCTACCGACGTGGACTGCAAACGACCGTTGACGGATTCCAGTTCAACGGACACTTGTTGCCATTTAGTCACCGCGGCGGCGTGCAGAATCTCGAAAACGATGCAACCCGGCTGAACTTTGAAACGGTTAAGGATTACGACGACTGGCTCGCGCGAATGAGCAAGGTTCCGGTCGTTATCGATCAGACCATCAAGCTCGCCGAGCAGGGGCGCAAATCGGGTTATGTGTCACCCAAGATTCAGATGCAGCGCATCCCGGATCAGATTGCGATACAGCTCGTCGATGATGTTGAAGCAAGTCCGTACTACAAGATTTTTGCCAAACTACCCGCGTCCATCGACGACGCCGAGCAGCAGCGGATTCGCGCTACGGCAAGAGAGACGATAAAAACGTCGATCTTGCCGGCGTACAAAAAACTCGACCGGTACTTCTCCAATACCTATCTGCCCGCATGCCGCGACAGCATTGGCTTGTCGTCGCTGCCGAACGGCAGTGCCTGGTACGAGCATCGCGCGCGCCGCTATACGACCACACAGATGACGCCCGACGATATTCACCGGCTTGGCTTAAACGAAGTACGTCGTATCCGCGACGAGATGCAACAAATCATCGACCAGGTTGACTTCGCCGGCGACTTTGACGACTTTCTTGTTTTCATGCGTAGCGACCCACAATTCTATTTCGACAACCCGGACGACTTGTACGAAGCCTACCTGGCAACCAGCAAACGCATTGACCCGGAACTTGTGAAGCTCTTCGGCAAACTGCCGCGAATGCCATATGGCGTTAAACCAATTCCCGACTCGATCGCACCGGATACTACGACGGCCTATTACTCGGGACCTGCGGCCGACGGCAGTCGCGCCGGAATCTATTGGGTCAATTTGTACAAGCCTGAAGTACGGCCGAAGTACGAAATCGAAGTCTTGTCCGTACACGAAGCGATGCCAGGCCATCATCTGCAGATTGCTCTGCAACAAGAGCTTGGCGATCTGCCGAACTTCCGACGCTATGGTGGATTCACGGCTTTCGTCGAGGGCTGGGGCCTGTACAGCGAGAATCTCGGTTACGATCTCGGGCTTTACAAGGATCCTTACTCTCGCTTCGGTCAATTAACCTACGAAATGTGGCGCGCAGTCCGTCTCGTTGTCGATACCGGTATGCACTACAAAGGCTGGACGCGCCAACAAGCCATCGATTTTTTCAAAGACAATGCTGCAAAGACTGAACTCGATATCACTAATGAAATCGACCGCTATATCGGCAACCCGGGTCAGGCCCTGGCCTACAAGATCGGGCAATTGAAGATGCTAACGATTCGACAACGCGCAGAAATCGCGCTCGGCGATGACTTTGACGTACGCGCCTTTCATGATGAGCTGTTGGGTGCTGGTGCGTTGCCGCTAGACCTTCTCGAACAACGAATGGATGCGTGGTTGGCGGACCTAAAACGCGATTGATGTTTGTCGTTCGGCGGGAAACTCTCGCCGCGCCACACGCGCACGTTCCGGCGGGCTCGCCTTTTCATTGTGGATTTCGTCAACCCGCGCAATTCGGCTCGCAAGTCCCGTGCAGTTCGCGATCTGAATATTGAGTCCCGGTCGCGCATTCATTTCCAGAATGAGCGGACCCTGCTCACTATCGATCACCATATCGACACCGAGGTAACCCAGTCCGGTTACCTCATAGCCACGCGCGGACGATTCCAGAATGAAATTCCAATTTGGAATTGCCAGGCCTGAAACCAGCGCGCCCGTGTCTGGATGCTCATCAACGACTTCATTGTCCAGCACACCGGTCAGCGTCTCGCCCAGTTTCATATCAACACCCGCGCCGACCGCGCCCTGGTGCAAATTGGCTTTGCCGTCTGACGCGCGCGTCGGTAGGCGAACCATCGCCATCGTCGGATAGCCACGATAAACAATGACACGAATGTCAGGAACGCCCTGATAGCTCACGTCTGCAAAAACCGGATCGAATTTCACGCAATATTCGATGAGTGCCTTGTCCGGATTGCCGCTCAAACTGTATTGACCGCTGACAATATTCGAAATGTGATGCGCGATTTCGTTCGCCGTAATTAACACACCGCTGGAGAGCCGATAGGCGTCGCGCCGCCGTTTGCTGCGCCCGGTAACTACCAAAATGCCGTCGCCACCACTACCTTGCGCCGGCTTGACAACGAAACTCTCTCGTTCACCGACTATATCGACGAATGCACGAACTTCTGCCTGGTTGCTGATGACTCCGTACAGTTCAGGGACAGCCATTCCGGCCGACAGCGCGAGATCTTTTGTCAGAACTTTGTCATCAACACGAGGAAACAAGCGTCGCGGATTGAGTCGCGTTATGAACTCAGCATTGCGTTCGTTGAGGCCCAGTACGCCGGCTTGTCGGAGTTTCTTTGCCGCGGAAAACATCAGCCGTCAGCCAGCGCCTTGAAACGGCTAAGCTCAAGTAAGCGATAGCCCGTGTAACGACCCGCGAGGACAACGAGCGCCAATACGACGAGTAACAACTCCGGAAATGTGAAGATCAGGTGTTCGAGCCACGCCATGCCCATAAAAATATAGGCCATCACTGCGACGAGCAGGCTGCCCAAGCCGGCGCGCATCGCGTCAGCCGCGCCGCGCTCTTCCCAGACCACCGACATGCGCTCGATCGTCATAGCAATGATGACCATTGGGAAAAGAGCAACCGACAGACCCGTTTCCATACCCAGTCGATGCGATACAAGGCTGATGATCAACATGAGCATGACCACGACAATCAATACGGCGCTTAGTCGCGGCACGAGTAACAATCGCAAACGATCCAGCAGGAATCGTATGCTGAGACCCAGCGCCACCAGGATGCTGAACAGGATGACTCCCCATAGCAGTTGCGTCTCGCGAAATGCCAATGCAATGAGGACCGGCATGAACGTGCCGAACGCGTCTATACCAACGAAGTTTCGCAGCACCACCATGACCAGAGCGCCAATTGGGATCATAAGCAATACGCTGTAAACCGCCTGTGTTTGTATCGGCAAGCTGTACAAAGAAAAATCAATCAGGTTCGCCCCGCGTTGGTCGGCCTGTGTATTTGCAATCGCAACAGCATCGAGATGATTCTCCTGTACAGCGAAACTGACCTGCACGTTGTTACCACCTTCAATATTGATGAGCGGCTCGTTGCCGCGCCACCAAATAAAAAAGTTCTGCGGCAAAGATTCATCACCCGTTACCGGATTAAAGTAGCGCCAGTCATCGCCATCGTGTACTTCGAGCCAAGTCAGCATCGTCGCATTACGCTGCCGACCTTCGAGCTCAAGTCCATGCACCATGCGCGCCGGTATTCGTGCCGATGCAAGAATCGTCGTAACGGTTTCGACGAAATCTGCGGTCGATTCGTTCTGCAGGCGAAGCAATTCGACATTGGGATCCGGCGACGGGTCGTTCATCAAGCGCAGCAATTCCGTCGTGAACGATGCAGTGTCAGCGGAGTGCTCTTTTACATCGGCGACGATGACATCAACGGCAGTTTTGAACGGCTCGTTGATCGTCGGCAACGGTGGAAACGGGGGCGTCGTATCGGACTGCTTGCTCGACGTGTCTTCAAAAACTGATATGCGATAGTAAATGGTCTGTGGGCCATCGGCGCGACGTATTGCCCATTGCGCTTCACGACCGCCGGTACCGTAATTGAGGCTAAACCCATAGCCGCGCGAAACTGGACTTTCGTTTAGCGTGCGGAAACCCGGCGTCAATGTTGGGATAAGCAGATTGACTTTGATCGAGCCTGGGCCGCTGTCGAAATTGATCGACGATTCGATCGTCCATACGGGTGTTTCCTGATCCTCACTGACCGGAAATCCGAGCACCTGCCATTTGTAAGCAAATACCGAAAGGCCAACGATAGCCAGGAATGCAGCCAAACCGTAAACGTATTTCTGCTTCATCGTGGCCTCCCCGTGCTAACGCTTGGTACCTAAAGCAACACTCACCACGTGCTCACGAATCGGTCCGCTCTGGTTAAACAATCGCATACCGGTCGTGCGCAGTTCTTTTAATAGTGCCGAGTCTGTCGCAAACAGCCGGTTGAGACCAGTCATAAAGTGCAGCATCGAGGCGTTTGCACCTTTGCGTGAGCGCTCATAGCGCCGCAATACCGGCCGGTCGCCCGGGTGCTGGCCGGTTTGCAGGGCATTGACTACAACGTCTGCAAGCGTGGCGGCGTCCTGCAGGCCGAGGTTCGCACCCTGACCCGCAAGGGGGTGCACGGCATGTGCAGCATCACCGATCAGCGCAACGCCGGCTTTTACATAGTCTTTCGCATGTTTCGCTCGCAACGGAAAAACGCCTCGTGGCCCGGCGACGGTTAAAGCGCCAAGAACGTGATCGGATGCGTCGGTCAGAGCCTGGCTAAGTTCGTTTTCTGTTGCTGACATCGCCCATTGAGCTTGCTCTTCGGTTGTCGACCAAACCACAGAAATTCGACCGTCTGCGAGCGGCAACATGCCGAGCGGACCGGATTCCAGAAATCGCTGCCATGCGATTTTTCGATGTGATTTTTCTGGCTGCAGATGGGTTACAAACGCAGCTTGCTCATATTCCCAATCACTCGTCTCAATGCCGACGCTGGCACGCACAAAGGAGCGCGCGCCGTCAGCGCCAATAACCAAATTAGTGTCAAACTTGCGACCGTCTGCGAGCGCTAGCTGGTAGCCACCATCCTGTTCCTGCAGCGCATCAATCGGTGATCCAAAAATGAGCTCCACATCGTAGTCGTCGAGGACCTTAAGAATCGCGTCCTGTAGCAAGACGTTTTCAACAATGAACCCAAGTTGCGGGACCGCAAATTCTGCAGCGTCAAAGCTCAGCGCATCCCCGCTATCAGCGCTGGACGATGCATCCCAGACTCGCATGCCGTCGTACGCGGAAGCGCGCGTTGCTGCAACAGCCGACCACGCGCCAATGCTATCCAATAGTGCCGCCGATCCGGTTGCTATTGCGGAAACGCGCAGCGCCACGTCATCATCGACATGATGCGTTGGACGCTCGTTCGCATCGATCAACGTGAGGCTTAGCTGTTTCGCCATGTCGCTTTGCGCCAACAACGCAGCGACTGTCAAGCCGGTTACGCCAGCGCCGACAATGGCGACACTAAATCGTTCGTTCACAGCAACGGCACTCCACGCGATAGTCGCGGCAGTCGACCTGCGAGCCCCATTGTGTGTTTCGCGAACAGCGAGCGTACGCCTGGCACCATGTCAAAACCCAGCATGCCAATATCACGCAGCGCTTTGACAGGAATACTTTGCTTGCTGAATAGCCGGACCAGACCGTCTGTAAAACCGACCAGCTTGGTTTGATCGCCTTTCCGCCACTCTGCGTAGCGCTGCAATAACTCAGGGTCGTCCAGGTCAAGGTCGGCGATGCAGTCGCACAACGCAGCGACGTCGCGAAGACCTAAATTGAAACCCTGCGCAGCAACAGGATGCAGACCATGTGCAGCATTGCCAACCAGCGCAGCACGTGTCGCTGTAAGCCGTACCGCCTTGCTCAGCACGAGCGGGTACGCAGCGCGCACGCCAACCCGCGAGAACTCGCCCAGGCGATAGCCGAATGCTTCCTGTAGTTCAGCCAGAAATGCAGGGTCATCGAGTGCGAGGACACGATCTGCATCACTATCTTCGACAGTCCAGACGAACCCGGCCCGACCATCGGCTATTGGTAACAAAGCCAATGGTCCGTGCTGTGTAAATCGCTCGTATGCGCAGTTCTCCAGCGGCTTTTCTGGAAGCAGGTTGCCAACGACGGCACGCTGTCCGTAGCTCACCTTTTTTGCGGCAATTCCGATCATGTCACGGACCGAGGAATTCGCACCATCCGCCGCGACGAGCAGGCGGCACGTCAGAGTTTCTTCTTTGCCGTCGACGTGTTGCACCGTGACTCTGGCGTCGTCCGGCCCGAATGCCGCTGCCGAAATTTTCGCCGGACAGATGACGTCCAGATTCGGAACATCGTCCAGAGCCTGTTGCAATACTGCTCCGAGAACGCGATTAATGACAACGTAGCCCAACGCTTCAACTTGTTGCTCTTCGGCATCGATGTGCGAAAACCCGAAACGGCCCTGGTCAGAGACGTGAATGCGTTTTACCGGGGTCGCCGCTGCAACAACGTCATCCCATAATTGCATCGCTTCGTACATGCGCTGCGTACTGCGAGAAAGCGCGGTCGAGCGATCATCGAAACTGGGTTGCGCAGCAGCCGTTCTTGGCACCGGCTCGACGATTGCGACGCGCAGCGACAGCGGCGCAAGTGCTAGCGCCAAACTCGAGCCGATCATTCCGCCGCCAGCAATGACAATATCGTAATTCATCAGTGTTGCATCAGTGACTCGATCTCATCCGGATCTTTCGCCAAGCCTTTGCTGAGCACATCCGGTCCGTTACTTGTGACAGCTACGTCATCTTCAATGCGGACACCAATATTGCGCCACTTCGCTGGGACTTTGCGACTCGCTGGAATGTAAATGCCCGGCTCGACCGTTGTCACCATGCCCGATTCCAGCAAGCGCCATTCATCGCCCACCTTGTAGTCACCGACATCATGCACATCCATACCTAACCAGTGGCCGGTGCGGTGCATGAAGTATTCCCGATAGGCGCCATCCTTGATCAGCCGCGACAACGTTCCTTCCAGCAATCCGATTTTTTTCAAGCCGCGCGTAATGACCTTGACGGCCGCGTCATGCGGTTCGTTCCAGTGGTTTTCCTTGCGTGTTTTCTCGATCGCGGCGAGCTGCGCTTCGAGCACGATTTCATAGACAGCGCGCTGTTCGGGACTGAATTTTCCGCTGACAGGAATTGTCCTCGTTACATCCGAGGCGTAATAGTCGAGCTCGCATCCGGCATCGATGAGCAGCAGATCGCCATCGACCAGTGGGTCGCGATTCTCGACATAGTGCAATGTGCAGGTATTTGCACCACCGCCAACGATTGGGCTGTAAGACATCCAGGCATCATTGCGGCGGAACTCGTCCGCAAACTCGGCTTCAATCTCATATTCAAACAGTCCTGGCCGAACCGCCTGCATTGCCCGAGTGTGCGCCCGCACGGCCACCTTAGCCGACTTACGCATCGCCGTGATCTCAGCGCGACTCTTATATAAGCGCATGTCGTGCAGGAGGTGATCAAGTGCTACGAACTCCTGTGGGGTGTGCACGCCGCGTATTTCACGCGACCGTAACGAGTTAACCCAGTCCGCAATGCGTGTATCAAACTCGGCGTAGAGACCCATCGTGTAATACACACGACTACAGGACTCCATGATGCCAGGCAGAATGTCATCGATGTCGTCAATGGGAAACGCGTCATCTGCGGCAAAGTCGCTTATCGCACCGTCCGGCCCGGCGCGCCGGCCGTCCCACAACTCTTTGTCCGGATTGCGTTCCCGACAGAACACTATGTACTCACCGCTTTCCCGACCCGGTGCCAGTACTACTACAGCGTCCGGTTCAGCAAAGCCCGTCAAGTAATAAAAATCACTGTCCTGTCGATAACGATATTCGACATCGCGACTGCGCATGCGTATGGGTGCCGCCGGCAGGATCGCAATGCCATCGTGGCCAACCATGCGCATTAACTGTTTGCGGCGTCTGGCAAATTCTCTGTCGTTCATTCGGTTTCGCCTGACGTGGCTAATGCAACGCGTCGGATGCGGTCTCGCCTGGCGGCTGCCGCAATTCTGCAAGTTCTTCGTACGCGAGTTGCGCCGCTACACGAACATATTCGACCAGCTCGGTGTACGCCGCCTCGTCGGACTCCTCGTCACAATCTTCATCGACAGCGGCGCGCGTAATCTGCAGCATATCCCTGATGATGTCTGCCAGCGGTTCGGCCTTGAGTCGCTCGCGAAGGTCGTCACCATGTTCTCCGGCCACCAGGCCATGTAAGAATCCTTCGCACCAATGCGCGAGCGCGGTAGCCCGAATCGCGGTCGAGTCATGCTCGTCGGGCAAGAGCGGCACGAATTCTGATAAGCGCTCCGCCAGTTGCCGATACGTCGTTTCGAACAGCGCGCCGAGCAGGCCTTCACATTCAACGCGCAGCGCGTCGGCCTGATCCGTGCCTTCGAGCACCTGCGACAACCAATCGAAGCCACTATCCGCGCCAGCGATCGCCAGCCGGCCGGATAATAGGCCGTGCGTTTGTGACGCATCCCATGTTGAACCACAGCGCTTGAGTGCGTCCTCTAACACGTCGTGGCCAATTCCTTGTTCCATCGCTTTGATTTCCCGAGCATTCGTGCAGCTGGAATGATCCCACGTTATGCCTGCGCTGGCCACGCCAGTCGCAGTGGACGAAATGGCGATTGATTCTATGGATGCGCGTGTCTATATTGTTTTTATGGCTGACGATATTAATGCAACGTTTGAGCACGAGCTGAAACGCCTCGAGAAGCGGGTTGACGCGCTGGTTAGCGTGTGTGACCAACTTCAGGATGAAAACAAATCGCTAAAACAGCGACAAGACGTTTTGACGTCGGAACGAGCGAATCTGCTGCAGAAGAACGAGCAGGTGCGCGCCCGTGTCGAAGCGATGATCGGCAGATTAAAAGCGATGGAGCAAGGATCCTAGAATTATGACGAACTCAACTGCCCAGGTTAGCGTCCGAATTTTGGACAAGGAATACCA
Source organism: Woeseiaceae bacterium (assembly GCA_051007995.1). Classification (GTDB taxonomy): domain Bacteria; phylum Pseudomonadota; class Gammaproteobacteria; order Steroidobacterales; family Woeseiaceae; genus UBA1847. Next base: position 52,006 of record JBPCYB010000050.1, read on the forward strand.
GGTAGCATGCCCGGCAAGTGAACGTACAGACTTGCTGGATTCGGCTGAAGTTTTGAACGCAAAGATGCTTGAGATTCGCGACAGCGGCAGAATTGTCGGTCTCGATCGCATCGCCGTTATGGCCGCGCTCAACATGGCGAACGACTTATTGCACGCACAGGCGCGTGACCGCGTTATCGAAGGTGACGTCAGTACGCGCCTGAAAATTATTTCTGACCGCGTTGATTCAGTGTTAGGTGGATCACAACAATTGGATCTTTAACGCGTCATACTGGTCATAAGAGTTGGCGCCTCCTGCAGTGTTCGATACTGACCTGGAAACCTTCGACCCTAACTATTTACCACGGGGTCGTGCACTGTCGGCAACATATGTGCAAGGCTGCGAAAGCGGCAAGCCTGTTGTTGTCACGGCTGACCCCACCTGTTGCTCCGGTTCGAGAGCGACGGTCTGTAACGGCACAGGCGGGAGGCGCTTTTCTTGA
>JBPCYB010000051.1:0-35508 GCA_051007995.1 Woeseiaceae bacterium
CGCCCGCTGCCGCAATACGTCGCCACATTTCGGCCGCATGACGACTGTCGACGTTCACTTCGAATGCCAGCTCGCCACTGAAGCTGACGCGAAACAACTGCACCGCAATGCCGGCGAGTTCCGCGTCCCTGACTGACATGAACGGAAAATCTTCTTTTTCGAGCGAAATGTCGCAATCCAGTTCCTGCAAGACCTGTCGGCTTTGCGGTCCGGCAACGGCGATCGTTGAAAACTGATCGGTCAGGGATGTCAGATATACATCGAGCTCCGGCCATTCGGTCTGTAACCAAAGTTCGAGCCAACTGAGTACGTTGGCGGCTCCCCCTGTTGTCGTCGTCAGATAAAACTGCTGCTCGCCGACCCGTGCCATGACTCCGTCGTCCATTAACATGCCATCTTCACCGAGCATGATGCCGTAGGCACAGCGGCCGACTTTCATCTTGCCAATGTTGTGCGTATAGATTCGTTCAAGGAATTTGACGACGTCAGGACCGCGCGCATCAATCTTGCCGAGTGTCGACGCATCCATCATGCCGACCGAATTACGCACAGCGCGACATTCTCGATTAACTGAGGCATGCAGGTCTTCGCCAGCTTGCGGGAAGTACCACGGCCGGTGCCATTGGCCAACAACTTCCATTGGCGCATTTACCGCCTCGTGGCATTCATGAATCGCAGACTTGCGTAACGGATCTGAAAGCATGCCGACGTTTTCACCGGCACCTGTACCAAAGGTGAGCGGCGTGTAGGCGGGTCGAAAGGTGGTCGTGCCAACCGCCGGAATTGCTTCTCCGAGGCACTCGGCCAGTATTGCCATGCCATTGATATTGCCCAGTTTTCCCTGGTCGGTTCCGAATCCCAGTGCCGTGTAACGTTTAACATGTTCAACATTTCGGTAGCCCTCGCGCACTGCGAGTCGAATGTCGGCAACACTCGTGTCGTTCTGATAATCAACAAACTGTTTTGGGCAGCGGTCCGGATCTGTCGCCGCAGGGACGCGCCAGAGCGCTTGCATCGAATTTGAATCTGAAACAGCGACAATCGGTATTGCAGTATCAGCCTCTTCGAAACCGCAATTCGCCAGCGCTGTGCTCCCTGCGGCCAGCCCGTCCTGCAGGCACTCCTGCAACGTGAACTTGCCGTTACCGGCACCCGCGACGAACGAATCTTGCGCCGATTCCCCGGGGACAAAACACTGTAAATCCTCGTTCCATACGTTCTTGCCATTGGAATGTGAATGCAAATGCACTGCGGGGCTCCAGCCACCGGACATCGCGAGGAGATCGCATTCAATATCGATGGTTGGACTGACGGACTCTGAGATATCTCCGTTCCACAAAGCGACTCGCACGCCCTTTATTCGTTTTCTCCCTTTAACGTCGCACACGACGTGCCCTTGCAGGATAGGAATGCCTGCGGCTCTGGCATCGGCACCTAACGGACCGGCGCCGTTCGTACGGCAATCGACAACGACCACCGTGGCGCCTGCACGATCAATAGCTAGCGCCGTCGAATAGGCAGAATCGTTGTTGGTAAACACGACGGCACGCTGGCCCGGGCAAACCGCAAAGCGATTGATATAGGTCGACACCGCTGATGCCGTCATTACACCGGGTCGGTCGTTATTGCAGAAAACCAGTGGACGCTCGAACGCACCCTGCGCCAGCACAACTTGTTTCGCACGCACACGCCACAATCGTTGTCGTGGACAATCAGCAACCCGCTCGGCGACATGATCTGAGCAACGCTCTGCAACGCCTAAGAAATTGTGATCGTAATAGCCGAAAACGGTACTGCGTGGGAGTAGCGTCACATTGTCATGGCTCGCCAATTTCTCAATCATGCTTGCCAGCCAGTCAGCGGCACTTTGCCCGTCGATTTCATCGGTGGTTGACAGCAGACTGCCGCCAAACTCGTTTTGTTCGTCGGCGACAATCACGCGGGCGCCGGATTCGGCAGCGACCAGTGCGGCCATCAGCCCAGCCGGCCCACCGCCGGCTATCAACACATCGCAATGCGTATTGCGATGTTCGTAGTGATCGGGATCAGCGTCTTTAGGCGCTGTGCCAAAGCCTGCCGACGCGCGGATAAACCGCTCGTAGTATTTCCACAGCGCTTTCGGACGCATAAACGTTTTGTAGTAAAAGCCTGCGCCGAACAAGCGACTGAATCGATCATTTATGGCGCCAATATCGAATTTGACGCTCGGCCATCCCTTGGTCGAACGTGCGACGAGACCGTCGTACAACTCCACCTGAGTCGCGCGCAGATTTGGGATCGTCGATGCGCCCGTGCCGACTTGCACGATCGCATTCGGTTCCTCGGCACCCGCGCCCACGATGCCGCGTGGCCGATGCAACTTGAAACTGCGACTGACCAGCGTCACATCGTTCGCCAACAATGCGGACGCCAGCGTGTCCCCTTCAAAGCCACTATAGGTCCTGCCATTGAACGTGAACGCAATTGGCTTTGACCGGTCAATGCGACCACCATTGTTGAGGCGATTAGAGTTCACGGATGTCGCTTATCCTGTAGCTAACTGTGTCACGCTCAGCCTCGAACCAGCGCCGGCATCCTTGTGCGTGGTTCCAAAGCTCATCATGTGCGCCGCGCGGATTCTTGCGATTGAACAGATAATCGGCCCACTCTGCATCGCTTAGTTCGTCAGGCTTCAGCGGTCGCGTAATTCCTGCCTCGCCGCCATAGCTGAATTCCGTCTCGGCTCGATCGCCACACCAGGGGCATTTGATTAACAGCATAGTGACCCCCTTAGTGCGCGACGGCAGCAGCGCCGTGCTCATCAATAAGCGCGCCTGTGGTGAATCGCTCAAGATCGAACGGCGCATTTAATTCATGCGGCCGGTCCTGCGCAATCGTATGCGCAAACGCCCAACCGGAACCTGGCGTTGCTTTGAAGCCGCCCGTGCCCCAGCCGCAATTGAAATACAGGCCGGCAACCGGTGTCTTACTAATGATCGGACAGGCGTCGGGACAGACATCAACGATGCCACCCCATTGGCGCAGCATGCGCACCCGACTGAACATCGGAAACAACGCGATGATCGCCTCCATCGTGTGTTCGATCGTGTGAAAGCTACCGCGCTGGCCATAACCGGTGTACGCGTCAATCCCCGCCCCTATGACCAGCTCGCCCTTGTCCGATTGACTGATGTAGCCGTGCACAGCCCCGGACATCACGACCGTATCGAGTACTGGCTTCAGCGGTTCCGACACAAACGCTTGTAGTGGGTGGCTCTCGACAGGTAGTCGCATACCCGCCATGTCGGCGAGCACGCTCGCGTTGCCTGCAACGACGACGCCAATCTTTTTCGCATTGATACTTCCGCGTGATGTTTCCACGCCCGTGACCTGGCCATCGCTGCGATTGATCCCGGTCACTTCGCATTGCTCGATGATATCGACACCTAGTGCATCGGCGGCTCGCGCAAATCCCCAGGCGACTGCATCGTGCCGAGCGACACCTGCACGACGCTGCAACGATGCGCCGAGAATCGGGTAACGTGCGGTTGGCGACGTATCGATCAACGGTATGTTCTTCTTGATTTGCTCCGCGGTAACGACCTCGGCATCAATACCATTGAGTCGATTCGCACTCACGCGACGCTCGATATCGCGCATGTCCTGCAAATTGTGCCCGAGGTTGTAGACGCCACGTTGCGAGAACATGACGTTGTAATTTAGATCCTGGCTGAGTCCTTCCCACAGCTTGAGCGACTTCTCATACAGTAGCGACGCCTCGGTCCAAAGATAGTTTGAGCGCACGATGGTTGTATTGCGGCCGGTGTTGCCACCGCCAATCCAGCCTTTCTCAAGCACGGCAATGTTTTTTGCGCCCTGTTCCTTGGCCAGATAGTAAGCCGTTGCCAGCCCATGCCCTCCGCCCCCGACAATGATGACGTCGTACTGACTCTTCGGCGCGGGCTTGCGCCATGCCGTCTGCCAGTTCTGGTTATGGCTGAGCGCATTTTTGAGTAGGCTGAATGCAGAATATTTTTTCATTCAGGATTGCTCACTCGAGATTGCTCAATTGAAATCTTCTTCGAAATACGTCGTATACTCTTCCGCGAACTGCGGCAAGCCATCGTCAATATCGTAATAATCGGACTTCATGTGCACATAAATGTGCCGCGATGGCTTCAGCCCCGTAGGTCGGTTGATTGAACCCGCCCATATACTCCAATGCTCACCGTGCTCCGGGCGCCAGAACAAATTCGAACCACAGTGACGGCAGAAGCCGCGCTCGGCCGTCGGCGATGCTCGATACCATTTAATATTCTCTTCGCCGTCAATTGTAAGTTGCTCGGGGCGACAAGCCGTTGCCGCGACGTAGTGGCCACTGGTCCGACGGCACTGTTCGCAATGACAGAACATGACAGGACGCAGTTCTCCGTCAACGCTGTAACTGACGGCGCCGCACAGGCAATGACCTTCAGTCGTTTGCGCCGTTGACATCTCTCAGTCTCTCTTGTTTCGTATCGAACGGACTCTCTGCAACGACAGTTGCAACGTAGTTCTTGCCTAGAATTTCGATCTCCAGTTCAGTGCCTGGTTCTGCAAGGTCCGGGCGAACCATGCCAAGCGCCAATGACTGGTCAATTCGAAACCCAAAACCACCACCTGTCGCACGGCCGACTACGTCGCCGTCTTTGAGCAGTGCGTTGTTTCCAAGCGCGTCCGCATCGTCGACACCGGAAACAATCAGCGTTACGAGTAAATTACTTATTCCAGCTTCCTGCCAGGCTAGCAATGCGTCACGACCAAGAAATTCGCCCTTGCCCGGTTTGATGAATCGATCCATCGCAGACTCGTACGGCGAATATTCGATGGATAATTCTGTGCCGACCATGCGGTAGGACTTTTCGAGCCGCATCGAATCCATCGCCCGAATGCCGAACGGCTTGAGCCCAAGATCATCACCGACCTCGAATAGGGCATCGAATATCTGGTTCTGGTGTTCAACAGCGTGATGTAATTCCCAGCCAAGTTCGCCAACGTAGTTAACGCGCATCGCATTGCAGGGTGCGCCGCCCACGTTAATCTCCTGAGCCGTGAGCCAACGAAAAGCTTCGTTTGACAAGTCCGCGTCAGTGACACGCGTCAGCAACTCACGCGATTTCGGTCCCGCCAGCACCAACACACCAACAGCGTCAGTCAATTGCTCAAACTGCACGCTGCCGTCATTCGGCATGTGCTTTTTCAGATAGTCATGGTCGAGTCGCTGCAACGCACCTGCAGACACCAGGTAGAACGAATCATCGGCGTCACGACGGATCGTGAACTCAGAATGTACACCGCCTTTGGTATTCAGCGAGTGGCATAGTGCGATACCCCCGATCTTGCTGGGTAGTGTATTGGCCACCATGAAGTCGAGAAACGACTCAGCGCCGGGCCCTGTAATCTGACATTTTGCAAACGCGGTCATATCCAGCAAGCCGACGTTGGTCGTCGTGTTCGCAACTTCTTTGCGAATCGCCTCAAACCATTTCGAGCGGCGGAACGACCAGTCATCAACCTGTTCCATGCCGTCAGTTGCAAACCAGTTAGGTCGCTCCCAACCGAATCGGGCGCCGAAGACGGCACCCTTGTCCTTCATGCGTTCGTAACACGGAGCTAAGCGCAGCGGGCGGCCTGCCGGCCGTTCCTCATCGGGATAGTGAATGACAAAGACGTTGGCGTACGCCTCCTCATTCTTCTCAATGAGGTAGTCCTTGGTTGCGTAGTCGCCGAAACGACGTGGCTCAACGCCAAGCATGTCGATCGTCGGTTCACCTTCGACGATCCACTCAGCCAATTGCCAACCCGCACCGCCGGCCGCTGTGATGCCAAAGCTGTGCCCTTCATTGAGCCAGAAGTTGTCGACATCCCAGGCCGGTCCGATTATTGGATTGCCATCGGGCGTGTACGCGATCGCACCGTTGTAAACTTTTTTGATGCCGACTTCTGCAAATGCGGGCACTCGATTCATTGCCGCTTCGATATGCGGCGCAAGCCGATCTATATCTTCCTGAAACAACTCGTACTCGGCGCGTGGATCCGGCCCATCGACGTAACAACAGGGTGCACCGTGCTCATAAGGACCCAGAATGAAGCCGCCATTTTCTTCGCGCAGGTACCAGGACCCATCCGATTCCCGCAACACACCCATCTCAGGCATTCCATCTGCGCGGCGTTGCTGCAGATCTGGATGTGGTTCAGTAACAATGTACTGATGCTCTACCGGTATCACGGGAATATCCAGACCGATCATTTCGCCGGTCTTGCGTGCATAGTTGCCGGTTGCCGAAATTACGTGGTCGCAGGTGATATCACCTTTGTCCGTTTGCACCAGCCATCCGCCGGCCGTGGTTTGCTCTATGTTCAAGACCATCGTCTTGCGATGAATCGTTGCACCGCGCGCCCTCGCGCCCTTTGCCAACGCCTGCGTCAAATCGGCCGGCTGAATGTAACCATCGTCAGGATGATAAATGCCGCCAACAAGACCATCGACGTTGCACATCGGCCAGAGTTTCAGGATTTCAGCGGGCGACAGGAATTGCACATCGATGCCTATCGTTTTAGCCGTCGCTGCATATTGGTAATACTCGTCCATACGATCGTCATTCATTGCCAGGCGAAGGTTGCCTACCTGTGAGAATCCCACCGGCTGGCCGGTTTCTTCTTCAAGGCTCTGATACAAATTGACTGAATACTTGTGCACCTGACCGACGCTGTAACTCATGTTGAACAACGGCAACAATCCAGCAGCATGCCAGGTCGAACCCGACGTCAGCTCCGCTTTTTCGAGCAATACAACCTCGTCACCCCAGCCTTTCTTCGCCAGATGATAAAGCGCACTGACACCGACGACACCACCCCCAATAACGACTACTTTAGCTTTTGTTTTCAATTAGTTATCTCGAGAACGGCCGGTCGTGCCGATCAAAAAAAAGAGCTGGGCTCACGAGCGAAAATTGCACGAACCATCGGTTCGAAATGCTCGAGAGATTGTGATTCGAATTCAGGATCAAATGACGGCTGATCCCAGTTCGCACAAAAGTCCACACATGCCTGGTAGTGCGGATGTTTGCGATAAATCTCACGGGCATCCCGATCCTGGCCCATGAAATGAAAATAGTAATAGCCTTGAAACAGACCGTGATGCTTGATGATCCAGTAGTTTTTTTCACTGACATAGGGCGCAAGCAACGCCGCCGCAACTTGCGAATGATTAGCAGGTGCCAGGATGTCGCCGATGTCATGCAGCAGTGCACAAACTATCGTTTCCTCATCCGCCGCGTCGTTTTCGGCCCGCGTCGCCGTCTGCAAGCAGTGCTCAAGTCGGCTGATTTTGTACGGTGAGTCACCGTCCAGTTGCCGCATCCACGCCATCACCTGGTCGGCAAACTTGCCGACGTGCGCATCAAAGTGTGCATTGACGATATCGCAGTCTTGCTGCGTCCCGAATTCCATTGCTGTGTATGAAACAGTGCTACCCATCAACTTGCTCGCTTGCGGCGACGTCGTCGCGGTCGGTCAGAGCCACTGTCGACTTCCTTTGCCGCCGGTCGGTCGACGACAGAAAACAATTTGGGGAATCTGTCGGTCTTATTCGGTAGCGCCATGGCGTCTACGAAATAATCCTGAAACTTCGGCTCTACCGCCGTTTCGATCTTTCTGATATTACGAACGACCGCTTCGATCTCGCGTCGAGCTGCCACGTTGAGAAGCGCTATGCGTGCTCCCGTGCCAGCCGCGTTGCCGGCTGACTCGACTTTGTCCAATTCACAATCGGGAATCAGCCCGAGGATCATCGCGTACTTCGTATCGATATGACTGCCAAACGCACCGGCCAGTCGTATCCGGTCCACAGACTCGATGCCTGCTTTATCGAGCAGAAGTTTTACGCCAGCATACAAAGCGCCCTTGGCCAATTGAATCTGGCGTACGTCATTCTGTGTAACGACAATTTTCTGCGCACCGTCGTGAATCAGGAACGACCAGGTTCTGTCGTCCGGAATCACGCGGTCGCTGCGCTCAGCCATCGCACCGTCGACGACACCGTCTTCGGTGATGATGCCCGTCAGGTACATCTCGGCAACGGCCTCAATGATTCCTGAACCGCAAATTCCAGTGACGCCGAATGCTTCGATCGCCTCATCAAAGCCGGGCTCGTCTGACCAGATGTCGGAACCAATAACGCTAAATCGAGCAACGAGCGTTTTGGGGTCGATGCGGACACGCTCAATTGCACCCGGCGCTGCACGCTGGCCGCAACTGATCTGCGCGCCTTCAAACGCCGGTCCAGTTGGGCTGGAACAGGCGAGTAATCCATCCTTGTTGCCGAGTACGATTTCAGCATTTGTGCCGACATCGACAACCAAAGAAATCTCATCGAGCAAATGTGGCTCTTCCGCTAAGATCATCGCCGCAGCATCGGCGCCAACATGACCGGCGATACACGGTAGAACATAGACCGTCGCACCGCTGTTGATCTCCAGACCGAGTTCTTTGGCCGTCAGGTCCAACGCAGAATCTGTCACGAGCGCAAAAGGTGCTGACCCTAGTTCTATCGGACTTAGCCCAAGAAACAAGTGGTGCATGATTGGGTTGCCAGCAACCGTAACCTCAACGATCTCATCGGTCTCAATGCCGCCGTCTCGTGCTAGCCCAGCGATCAATTGATTGACGCCTTCGCGCACCGTCTTGGTAAGTTCAACCGCGCCGTCCGGATTCATCAGTACGTAGGACACGCGGCTCATCAGGTCTTCACCGAAACGGATTTGCGGGTTCATGATGCCGTCTGTCGCTACGACCATACCGTTGGTCAGGTTCACGAGATTCGCCGCGATTGTCGTTGAACCAATATCAATAGCGAGCCCGTATGCGTCGCTTTTGAATCCAGGCCAAACGGCAATTACCCAAGCTTCCTTGTAGACAGCGACCGTTACCTTCCAGTCGCCTTTTCGTAGTGCGGCTTGCAGGCCCGGCAACACCGGCGAGTCGCACTTCAGATCTTTGAGGCCCCACTCCGACTCAAGCGCTTCCAACAGGCGTTGCACATCACCGGTCGGCTCATGCATATCGGCCTCACGGACTTCGACGAAATACAAATGCACACCGGTATCGAGCGTGATGTCACGATGCTCGGCACTCTTACGCACAACTTGCCGGTGCATCTGACTTTCGGCGGGTACATCGATGACAAGGTCGCCGTGTATCTTCGCCTGGCAACTGAGCCTGCGTCCGACTTTGAAGTTGCGTCGTCTTTCGGCGAATCGTGTTTCTACTTCGCCAACGGCCGACAGGTGATCGGCATTGGACGTAATCGCGTGCTTCGCGAATTCACCTTCAGCCAACGTCACCTGACAACGACCGCACATGGCCCGACCACCGCAAACCGAATCGACATCCACGCCGAGGCTTCGCGCCGCATCCAACACAGACGTGCCATGCGCGAACGTGCCGCGCTTGCCCGACGGTGTGAATACGATTTTCGCCTCTTTGTTGCTCATCAGGCCGACCGACGCCTCCGCTTACGACCGCCGCGGCCTTCGCCATCAGCACTCGGTTCCCGGTACTTCCTGATCCAGTTTGCGCAATCCGGGTCGTTACCCATCATGACGTCCGCACCCAATACGGCCTGCATGACTTCCGTATGCAGCGGGCTCGTAATCGCCGAGGTCATGCCCGCGCCTATCGCCATGGTCAGGAAAGCGCTGTTAATGCCGTTGCGATTCGGCAAGCCAAAACTGACGTTGGACGCGCCACAAGTCGTATTGACCTTGAGCTCGTTTCTCAGGCGACCAACAATGTGCATGACTTGCTTGCCAGCCGTATTGATCGCACCGATAGGCATGACCAATGGGTCGACAACGACGTCTGCAGCAGGAATGCCAAAATCGGCCGCGCGCTCGACAATTTTCTTTGCGACCTTGAAGCGCTCGTCCGGATCCTCAGAAATGCCGGTCTCATCATTTGAGATCGCAACGACAGCAGCGCCATGCTTCGCCACCAGTGGTAGCACTCTTTCAAGTACTTCATCCTCGCCAGTGACTGAATTGACCAGCGCTTTCCCCTGATAGACAGAAAGACCGGACTCGAGTGCTTCAACGATCGAAGAGTCTATCGATATCGGAACATCGGTCACGGACTGCACCAGTTTGATAGCTTCAGCCAATATCGCCGGCTCGTCGGCAAGCGGTATTCCCGCATTGACGTCGAGCATGTGGGCGCCTGCTTCAACTTGCGCCAATGCATCGGATACAACGCGACTGTAGTCACCGTTTTTCATTTCTTCGGCGAGAATCTTTCGTCCCGTCGGATTTATGCGTTCGCCAATAATTACGAACGGCCTGTCAAAGCCGATTCGCACTTCTTTGCTGGCCGAACTCACCAATGTGTCTGTCATTGCCTTAGCTCTCCAATAAACCTAATTAATAGCAGGATCGACATCGCGGCCAATGCCCGGATGCCATAGTTCTCGTCCTGCCAGTGCTTCTGATCGTTCAACGATTTCGGCGACTCTATTTTCTTGTCGGTACGCCATGATGTGAACGCCACTAACGCCTTTAATTTCTTTCAACTCGCGGATCATATCGATACAAACGTTGACGCCTTCTTCCTTCTGTTTCTCGGTACCCTTTAGTCGATTTATAGTGCTGTCTGGAATATGTACTCCGGGCACATTGCTGCGAATCCACTCGGCTGATTTCGCCGATGCCAGTGGACCAACGCCAGCGAGAACAAACGCTTTTTCGTGCAGGCCCATATCGCGGACCACGGACATGTATTGTTTGAATACGTCGATGTCAAAACAATACTGCGTTTGTATGAATTGCGCGCCCGCCGCAATCTTTTTGGCCAGTCGCAACGGCCGATAATCCAACGGCGGCCCAAATGGATTGGCGGCAGCGCCGAGAAACACGTTTGGCGCGCTGGTCAATTTGCGGCCACTTAAGAATTGCTCGTCATCGCGCATGCCGCGCAGCATGTTCAACATCGACATACAGTCGAGATCAAAAACCGGCTTTGCTCCAGGGTGATCACCGACGCCGACACTGTCGCCCGTCAAGCACAAAATATTCGACACACCCATGGCCGACGCACCCAGGACATCGCCTTGAATCGCAATCCGGTTTCTGTCCCGCGCAGATACCTGCATGACCATTGCGTAGCCACGTCTCGTCAGCAGCGAACACATACCGACGCTGGACATGTGGCAGTTCGCACCCGAGCCATCAGTCGCGTTGATCGCATCCACGGCACCATCGAAAAGCGCTGCACGCTCATACACTTCCTCAGGGTCTGCCGAATCTGGCGGCGCAATTTCTGCGGTTACGGCGAATGCACCTGCACGCAGGATTCGTTCCAGTCGTCCGGGCGAATCATGGCCCGGCCGCATTGGCAGATTTTCGCCGGGTATTAAGGGCTCGTCGTCAAACCTCACGATGACGCACCTCGCGCAGCCAGGCCGAAGTCTGGAATTTGCGATTGTCGATTGCAGGTTGTACGAACTGAATCGGGTACTCGTCGTCCTGCAGGCGTTTGTTGCCCTCCCACGCCTTGACCCAGACACAATCCATTTCGGGCTTCACCTCACATTTGCCGTCCGCGCGAACACCACCGCAAGGACCGTTTCGCATTGTCTTCGGGCAATTCATCGGACAAGACAGCCCCGTAGAACCGACGATGCACTGACCGCAACTCTGTGAATCGAGCAAGAAACCCTTGGTGGCTTTTTCGAGCAAGAGGAATGGCTTGTCGAGACGTTTATAGCCGATGCGTCGCAGTAACGGGCTTGCGAACGACAGCACCGACTCCAGGACGTGATAAAGCCCTTTGAGCCAGCGCGCGTTACGCACAGACCAAGATCGCATTACGTACATTGTTAGGTCTCGTTCACCGACTCGCTTGCAGAGCCATGATTGCGAATCAACTCAAGCAGATATTCATCCGAGAACTCGGCTTCCAGCCGCGCCACTTCCGCAGCTGCAATTTCGCTCAGATCGGCATCCGATTCTATCGTCGACGGTTTACGACACCATTCGGACATATACGCATCGCTGCTACCCTTGCCTGCGCGCATCGCAGCACGGTCAATCGCCTCCTGAAAGCGTGCGCTTAGCATCGCTTTTTCCCGCGTTCGGCCGCGTTGCACAATGACTTGCGAAGGAATGTCGCGCCAATAAATTAGAGTTTTCTTAGCCAACGGCGTTTCTCTTCGCGACTTCGCTTAAGCCACTTTCCAGCTCGCCGTAACCAACCGGCACATGTTCGAATTCGAGTTGCAGTTTTTCTGCAGCAGCCCGCGCGGCTTCGACAAGCTCGGCGTCGTTTTTCTGTGACAAATATACGAGCCGTCTGTAATTGCCGAAATAAGCATCGCGAAGTTCCGGGTGCTGCTCGAACTTCAAAGGTTTGGTGACGAACTGGTCGAAATGCTGCGCCAGAAAGTCGGTAAGATAAAACGTACCTGGTTCCGCATCCGACAGTGCCGCGAATTTTTCCGTCCCGGCGAAAAACTGGTAGCAATGCGCGCCTGGCAAGCGAGCAACGCCCTCCTCGTCGAGCACTTTGTCTATTTCACCGCAAGTACCACAATCTGCGTAGGCGACAAAAATCTCATCAAAGTCGTTCTTGTACTTTTGAATCATGTCGCGCAATCGATCTGGAATCAGGGCCGGCCGCATGTGCAGCTTCGCATCGATACACTTCAGCTGCAGATGATCCCAGCCATAGCTTTCCTTCAGTTCCGTGATTTCACGGACCAGGGCGCCACACGCTATTACCAGGACGGTGTCAGTCATTAGTAGTTCATGTCTTCAAAGCTGGATTTGCGCTTGCTTACAAACTCCGTCAAAGCGTCATCAATCGCAGGGTCGAGTGCCGGAGCCTCATATTCGTTAAGCATGTTCTTCCAGATTCCGTTCGCGCGCTGGGCGGCATCCATTGAGCCTTCGAGCTCCCACTGCTCGAAACTATTGCTGTCAGAGACCGGCGAACGATAAAAGGCCGTCTCAAAATTTGCCTGAGTGTGTGCCGAACCCAGGAAATGCGAACCAGGCCCAACTTCGCGCAGTGCGTCCATTGCCTGGCCGTTCTCTGACAAATCTACTCCGCCGAGCAGAATGGCGATCATGTTCGCCTGATCAGCATCGAGTATGAATTTCTCGTAACCCATCGAGAGGCCACCCTCGAGCCAACCAGCGGTGTGCAGCATGAAGTTGACGCCAGCTAACGCCGACGTAATCAGTGTATTGCTCGCTTCGTAGGCCGCCTGCGCATCAGGAATCTTGGATCCACAAAGGCCGCCACCACTGCGAAACGGTACGCCCAGTCGACGCGCAAGAGCCGCCGACGCGTAAACGATCATGCTCGGTTCCGGGGTGCCAAACGTCGGCGCACCCGACTGCATCGATACGGCCGCCGCAAAGGTGCCGAAAATCACAGGTGCACCCGGTCTGACGAGTTGCACGTACGCGATGCCCGCAAGTGCTTCGGCCAGGATCTGAGTAACGGTTCCAGCGACCGATACAGGTGACATCGCACCTGCAATGAGGAATGGCGAAATCATTGTCGCCTGGTTGTTTTCCGCGTACACGGTTGCTGCACCGAGCATCGTCGCATCGAACGTCATTGGCGAATTGGCGTTGATCAAACTCGTGATAACAGTATTCTGATCCACGAATTCGTCGCCGAAAACGATCTTCGCCATATCGACCGTGTCCTGCGCGCGTTCGGGTGCGGTTACCGAACCCATGAAGGGCTTGTCGCTGTACTTGATGTGGCTATACACCATGTCGAAGTGGCGCTTATTGACCGGAATATCGACCGGCTCGCACACCGTGCCACCGGAATGGTGCAAACCGGGACTCATGTAAGCAAGTTTGACGAAGTTCTCAAAATCTTTGAGCGTTGCATAACGTCGACCTTCATCGAGGTCACGAACAAATGGTGATCCATAAGCCGGAACGAGCACCGTTCTGTCACCACCGACAACAACACTGCGCTCCGGGTTACGCGCGTGTTGCGTGTACTCCCTGGGCGCCGATGCCTGAATAATCGACCGACACATGCCACGCGGAAACCGCACACGTTCACCGTCAACGTCCGCCCCGGCATCCTTGAAGAGCTTGAGCGCATTCGGAAATTCCTTGAATTCGATGCCAATTTCTTCGAGTACGGTTTCAGCATTGTGCTCGATGAGCTCTAGAGCCTCCTCCGAGAGGATCTCGAAATACGGAATCTTGCGGTCGATGTAGGCGGCGGTCGAAGTCGGCGCAAGCTGCCGAGCGGCTCGTTTGGCCTCTCTGCCTGCGGATCGCCGTCGGCGCGGTTTTTCACTCATTTTTGTTCCCGGCTGCGTGTCGCAAAAAAAGCGCTAAATGCTTGGTTAGAAAACGAATTCAGCCACTCAGTTTGTTCCAGAATTGAGCGGCGCGCATAGTCATGCGCGACATCGCTCTAGCCAGAAACGACAAGAATTGAGGCTATTCTTTACTCTCAGCGTCCCACGAGCCGCTCTCGGTCCACGGGTCCTGATCCGGCAGGATCTGAATGTGGATCGAGTCGTCCTGGACCGTAGGCTGATGGCGCAGGTCGTAACGCGCGACCTTGACCATGGCCATGCACAACAGCATCGCAACGATCAGCAATGGCGCACCGCCGACAATGCTGGCTGTCTGCAGCGTCTCCAATCCACCAAGCAGCAGCAATGTGATCGGCATGAAACTCAAAGCGGCTGCCCAGAACAGCCGGTTCCAACGCATTGGCTCGTCATCGATCTTTCGCTGCACCACGGCAGCGAGAATGTAGGAGATCGAATCAAACGTTGTTGCCGTAAATATTACCGCGAGCAATGTGTAGACACCGATAACCGCGTATCTCATAGGTAGTTGACCCAAGATCGCAAAGATCGCAGCTGTCGGCGACTCACCGTTCAAAATCTGTAATACGTCGAGCTCACCCGACAATTGCAGGTACAGGCCAAAGTTGCCGAGACACATGAAAAATAGAAAACAGCCCAAGGTGCCAAAGAAGATTGAGCCAACGATCATTTCGCGAATCGTCCGACCGCGCGAAATACGGGCAATAAACAAACCGACACTCGGGGCAAAGGCCAGCCACCAGGCCCAATAGAAAATGGTCCAGTCCTGCGGAAATTGGGTGTCTTCAAAATTGTCAAAGCCACCGAATGGTTCGATCCAGGTCGCCATATGCACGAGATTGCTAACAACGCGCCCGAGTGCATCGATGCCCGTATTCGCCATGAAGACAGTCGGCCCAACGAAAAATATGAACGCGAGCAAGCCCAGCGCAAGCCACATGTTGAGCAGCGACAGCTTCTGAATGCCCTTTTTCAAACCCGCATACGCACTGCCGCCGAAAATAGCCGTGCAAACAACGAGCACGACGATTTGTGTGCTAATTCCTCGTGGTGCACCGAATAATTCGTGTGCTCCTTCGTTGATCAATGGTGCGGCCAAGCCCAACGTCGTTGCACCACCACCCAACATGCCAAAAACAAACAAGACATCAATAAACTTGCCGGTCTTGCCATGTGCGGGTCCTTCACCCAGCACGGGCAACAATGCTTCCGATACTTTGAGGACATTGCGATCACGGACGTAGTAAAAGTACGCGATTGGCAATGCGGGAATCAGGTAAATCGCCCATGCCAGTGGGCCCCAGTGAAAAATGCCGTAAGCCGCTGCCCATCGTGCGGCCTCAGCCGACTGTGGCTCGATCTGAAATGGCGGTGCCTGATAATAATAGGCCCACTCAATCGTGCCCCAATACAATACTGACGCGCCAATGCCTGCACAGAACAACATAGCTGCCCAGGATGACGTCCGAAATTCGGGTTTTTCGTCTGGGTGGCCTAATGAAATGCGTCCGATGTCGCTGAACGCGACGAACAGCATGAAAACACCTGCACCGATGCCCAATGCGAGATAAAGAAATCCGAATTTTTCGACGACAAAATTTCGCGCCAGACCGACCCACGCGGCACCTTGATCGGGATAGATGATTAGCGGTAGCGTCACTGCCAGTAGCAAGGTCAGCGCGCCAAAAAAGGTCGCTCTGTCAATAAGCCTGAAGGACTCACGCATTGTGTGGACGGCCTTTTTCTACGATTTCGCAGCCGGCAACATAACACGGATAAACGCATCGACTGCGATCGCGGCATCTGGAGTGACCAGAAGCGGATTGACGTCAAGCTCCATTAAGCTGTCTTTGTGAGCCACTGCATAGGCAGCGATCGCCTCAATTGCATCGAGTACGAGCCCGATATCAGCAGTCGCTCCGCCGCGATAACCATTGATGATTTTGGCCGCTTTGAGCGAGTCTAATGCACTCGCTATGTCGTTCCGGCTCACGGGTAGCAACAACGACACAGTGTCATCCAGCAACTCGACGAGTGTGCCACCCGTACCGATAAGCAAAGATAAGCCGAACGAACTATCCCGACTAACGCCGACGATAAGTTCAGCCACGGTCGGTCCGGCCATCGATTCAATGAGGAAACAATCGAACTGTCCCGCCATTCGCCCGGTCGCAAGCTCAACTGCTGCGGTATCACCGAGGTCAATGGCAACTGCACCTGCTTCACTCTTGTGCGCCAAATCACTTGAAACCGCTTTAAGAACCACCGGAAAACCAATCGCCGCCGCTGTTTCAGCAGTTTCATTTGCAGCGCAAGTCTTGCCGGTCGGAATGCTCACGCCGTAGTCCGCCAGCGCTTTTTTGCTTGCGGCCTCATCCAACGACTGCGCGGCTCCGGACATCGCACCACGCGCTAACACCGGCTTGATCGCCTTTACATTTTTCTGCGCTTGGCCAACCCCTACCGCTGCCTTTGCTGCAAAAATGCAATCTTCGATGCCTTGCATCGGTGCAATTCCGGCCGCTTTTAGTCGCTGCCTGACATCCTTTGGCAGAGTTTCCGGCAATGACGCTACGACGACAGCGCGCTGGCCCGATTTCTGGACAGCATCGATCAATGCATCTTCAGTGACTTTCCAGTTTGATTGATCTGCACCGTCATGTGGCGGGTAGTCGAGCACCAGCAATGTGCAAGCGAACTTATTGCTCAGAAATTTCGTGAAACACGCATTGAGTTGTCCGTAGTCACCCCAGATGTACAAATGGTAGTCAAGTGGATTGGCAACGTTTACTCGCGCACCCAGTAGTTCCTGTAACTCTTCTGTCGATGTTGTGCTCAGAGCTGGCATGCCGACATTGAGTCGCTCCGCGTAATCGGCAACTATTGAGGCCTCGCCACCCGAACAGCTCATCGAACCCAGCGTATTATCTTCGAGCGAGCCGACGATCGAAAGAAATTTCATCGTCTCTACGAATTGCGGCAAGGTGTCGCAACGCGCAACGCCCAGACGTTTGAAAAGTGCGGAATACAATCGATCTGATCCCGCCAGCGAACCTGTGTGGCTCAGCGTGATCTCCGCGCCTAAGGATGAGCGTCCGGTCTTCAAGGCAACGATCGGCACGCGTTTTCGCAACGCTTGAATTGCGGCCACCGAAAAACCCGCGATATCCTGAATGCCTTCAATATGCAAAGCGATTGCTGAAACTCGTTCGTCGTCGAGCAGAGTTTCGATGTAGTCGTGTAAACCGAGCATCGAGTTATTACCGATCGAAATAACGTAGGCAAAATCAAGTGACCGTTGTTGCATCGTCAGATTCAGCGCAATGTTGCCGCTTTGAGTGATCATCGCAACACCGCGTTCGGTACGCTGGCCACCATGTTCGTCGGGCCATAACGCGATGCCATCGAGATAATTCAAGAACCCATGACAATTCGGCCCGATCACAGGCATGTCGCCAGCCGCCTGCAGAAGTTGCGCCTGCAACTCCTCGCCTTCCTCGCCGGTTTCGGCAAAACCCGCCGTAAAGCAGATCGCGCCTGACGCGCCGCGCGCCGACAGATCCGCGATTATTTCCAGCGCTGCCTGCGGCGGTGCGGCTACGAAGCTCGCATCAGGTATGCCGGGTAGATCCTCAATGCTCGCAACGCAGCGGATGCCCGCGATTTCGGCGCGCTTTGGATTAACTGCCCAAATCTCACCGGCATAGCCGATCGCCTGGCATTGACGAATGACCGCCTCAGCACTGTCGCCACCGAAGACAGCGACTGTCTTTGGTCGCAATAGGCGTCGCAGCGAATCCTTCGTGCTCATAGATGCGGTTACTTACCTTTCCACACCGGGTCACGTTTTTCGGCAAACGCGAGCGCACCTTCCTGTTGATCTTCACTCGAGTAGAGCGTGTCGACGGTGGCAAATTCACGACCTGTAATTTTCTTCAACGCTGGCAGGAACTGCATATTCTCGGCTTCGCGTATGACCTCTTTGATAGCGGCATACACCAGCGGTGGACCAGACTCGATCAAACGCGCGACTTCCCAGGCGCGCGTCATTAGATTTTCGGCGGCAACAATCTCGTTTACGAACCCCCAACGATTGGCCTCTTCCGCGTCCAGCCAGCGGCCGGTAAGCAACATCTCCATCGCAATGTGGTAAGGAATGCGCTTCGGTAATTTGACTGACGCCGCATCGGCAACGGTTCCTGACCGAATTTCGGGCAGCGCGAACGTCGCATGGTCAGCCGCAATGATGATGTCGGCACAAATTGCGATCTCGAATCCACCGCCACAGCAAATGCCATTAACTGCACATATGACGGGCTTATTGAAATCCTCGAGCTCCTGGATGCCGCCGAATCCGCCGACGCCGTAGTCGCCATCGACTTCCTCGCCACCTGCCGCTGCTTTGAGGTCCCAGCCCGCACAAAAGAACTTTTCGCCACCACCCGTAATGATCGCAACACGCAATTCCGGGTTGTCGCGAAAATCTGTGAAGATCTCTCCCAGTCGAATACTGGTTGCCCGATCGATAGCATTTGCTTTGGGCCTATCAATTACTACTTCGAGAATGCCGCCTTCAATGCGGACCTTTACTTCGTCTGTTGTCATGTTGTTCTGCTCAATCAGGATTCAAGTGGCCGCAGTAATTCGCGGCTGATGATGTGACGCTGAATTTCAGAGGTGCCTTCCCAGATGCGCTCGACACGCGCGTCGCGCCAGAATCGTTCCAATGGAAGGTCGCTCATCAACCCCATGCCGCCGAAGATCTGCAATGCCTCGTCAGTTACACGTGCCAGCATTTCTGTCGCGTACAATTTGGCGCTCGCTATTTCACGATTTGACGGAAGTTTGTTGTCAAACCGCCACGCGGCCGACAGCGTAAGCCAGTCTGCCGCATCGATTTCAGTGACCATGTCGGCGAGTTTGAACGATACGCCCTGAAATTTTCCGATCGCTTGGCCAAACTGCTTGCGCTCGACGGTGTACGGCAAGACAACATCCATCGCGCGACGCGCACGACCGACGGCCATCGCAGCAACGGTCAGGCGGGTGGCATACAGCCATTCATTTGCTAAGTCGAAACCACGGTGCGGTTCGCCCAGCATTTGCTCTTTCGGCAGCCGACAATTGTCGAAGTTCAAAATGCAGTTGTGATAGCCGCGGTGCGAGACTGAGTTGTAACCCGTACGTATTTCAAAGCCTGGCGTGCCGCGATCAACCAGGAAACAGCTGATTTTTTTGCGTATGCCTCTTGGTGACTCTTCTTCGCCGGTGGCGACGAACACGATGACAAAGTCTGCGATGTCTGCATGACTAATAAAGTGTTTTGTGCCGTTCAAGACCCAATCGCTGCCATCCTGAACCGCTGAGCATTTCATGCCGCGCACATCGGAACCTGCATCCGGTTCGGTCATGGCAAGCGCATCGACCTTCTCTCCAGTGACCACCGGCAACAGATACTTCTCGCGTTGTTGGTCATCGCAAGCCTCGAGAATTCCTGACGGGCGGCCAAAGAAAACACTCAGTGCCATCGAAGCGCGGCCGAGCTCTCGCTCGAGCAACGTGAATTCGAGCTGATTTAGTCCGCCGCCACCGAATTCGGTTGAAATGTTCGGCGCGAAAAAACCTATGTCGCGAACTTTTTGCGCAATCTCTTCACCGAGCTCCTTCGGCACGATGCCGGTACGCTCTACTTCCTCTTCGTGCGGATACAGTTCGTTTTCGACAAACGACCTGACCGTATCCACGATCATTTGTTGTTCGTCGCTAAGTGCAAAATCCATAGTGCTGTTCCTGTCTATCGCTGACCGACGAATCGCCCGGCCATTTTGGGTTTGGGAAGATCGGCGTGCATTGCCGCAAGCGCCATCAGTTTCTCTATTGCCGCACTCTCTGCCGCAACAACTTTGCCGGACTTCATGTCTACGTGCAGGTACATCGCTTCGAGCGTCGCCAACAGCCGGTCGTCTTGCGCCGCGTGCATGCGATAAAAAACATGCAGCCGCTTGGCATCGGCCAGGATGATCTGCACTGTTGTGTAGTACGGCTCGTTGACCGCAACTTCATCGTAGAATTGATTGTGGGTTTCCGCAGTGTAGTAGCTATGGCCAGCGGCCACGTACTCGTCATGCATGCCTACGAGCCTGAACAGGACCTCGCTGCTGTCACTGAATACCTGCACATAACGAAATTCAGTCATGTGGCCGTTGTAGTCTATCCATGCCGGCAGGACCGTTGAATTCATCAACCGTGTTGGCACACCGTCCGGGCTCGCCGGTACTTCGTCTAATAATTGTGCCAGACGTTTGTCATTCTCATTTAGTACGCGCCCTGCGCCCCAGTCACGTTCCTTTAGCGATCGCAGCATGCCGACCAGGTTGCGATCGCGTATCCCTTCCAGCTCACGAATGCCGTATTGCCCGGACTGTGCGTCAGATTGACTCGCAATCTTGTTGACCAGTTCCTCGTCCAGTTCGGGTACGTCCATCAACTTTGTCCATGGCCATGAAAGACAGGGGCCGAACTGACGGATGAAATGCGCCATACCTTCTTCGCCACCTGCCAAACGATAGGTTTCGAACAATCCCATCTGGCCCCAACGTAAGCCGAAGCCATAGCGAATTGCATTATCGATCTCTTCGGTTGTGGCGATGTCATCCTTGATTAACCACAACGCTTCGCGCCAACAGGCTTCGAGAAATCGATCCGCAATGTGCGCATCGATTTCATTGCGCACAATCAGAGGTTCCATGCCAATCGACTTGAGCAAGTCACACGCGTGATCTTTTACCTCGTCACCGCATGTTGTACCCGGAACAACTTCAACCAATGGCAACAGGTACACAGGATTAAACGGATGCGCGACCATGATCCGTCCGGGGTCGCTCGCGCCTTCTTGCAACTCGCTGGGTTTGAATCCGGATGTTGATGAGCCAAGGATGGCGTGATCGGGCGCACTCGCCTGAATCTCAGCAATGACCTTGTGCTTGATAGCAAGGTCCTCTGGAACACTCTCCTGAACCCAGTCAGCGTCGGTCACAGCTTCTGCTAAAGAACCTGCGAAACTCAGCGTGCCTTTTGCAGGCATCGGTACATCGGCAAGTGCGGGTAACCACTGTTCCGCGTTTGCGAGTATTTCGTCGATTTGTGTCGCGACCTTCGGATTCGGATCTGAGACAACAACGTCCCAACCGTGCAACAGGAATCGTGCGGCCCAACCGCCTCCGATTACGCCGCCGCCGACAATCGCTGCTTTCATCGCGGCGCGCGTTTGGTGAGCTGTAGTTTTTCGCGCACAGCCTCCGGCGTCATGACCGTGGCGCCCATCGCTTCGACAATTCCGCGCGCTCGCTCAACCAGCTGTGCATTCGTTGCAAGCACGCCTTTGTCCAGATAGAGATTGTCTTCAAGTCCGACACGAACATTGCCGCCAGCCAATACGGCCGCAGCCGCGTATGGCATTTCATTGCGACCCAGGGAAAACGCGGAGAAATGCCAGTCTTTGGGTACGTTCGCCACCATTGCCATAAACGTGTGCAGATCGTCGGGTGCACCCCACGGCACACCCATGCAGAGTTGCACGAGAACCGGAGACTTAATGATGCCCTCTTCTTCGAGCTGTTTCGCGAACCACAGATGACCGGTATCGAAGGCTTCGATCTCAACTCGCACATCGAGATCGGTCATCATCTGACCCATCTCGCGCAACATGCCCGGCGTGTTGGTCATGACGTAATCGGCTTCGGCGAAATTCATCGTGCCGCAATCCAGCGTGCAGATCTCCGGCAAACACTCTGCAACATGTTCGACACGTTCAGCAGCTGTCGCCATGTCGGTGCCATCCGGGTTTAGAGGCAACGGCGCATCGGGCGGCCCCGTCACCAAATCACCACCCATTCCGGCTGTCAGGTTAATCACGACATCGGTGTCCGACTCGCGTATGCGGTCGGTAACTTCGCGATACAGATCGACACGACGCGACGCTTTTCCAGACTCCGGATCCCGAACATGACAATGGACAATCGCCGCACCGGCTTTGGCCGCTTCAATTGCGCTGTCCGCGATCTCTTTCGGTGTGCGCGGCACATGCGGCGAACGATCCTGTGTACCGCCAGATCCGGTAACCGGGCAAGTGATGAAAACTTCTCTGTTCATTTCCAAAGGCATGCTTTTTCCCCTACTACGCTGGAGACAGAATTTTTAGTTGGTTGCACGAGCCTCAGAAAAGAGGTCGGCCAGTGAGTCTAAGTGAACCGCTGTCCGGTTCACTGGGGTGGCGGCCACCAGTCGAGCACTTTTTCATAAGACCACTTGGATTTCATGGCTGAGATCACTGTATAAGGTTGGCTGAGCTTAGTTGAAACGGCTGCGTGCAACAACAAATATCAATAGGGAAAACGGCTATGCGAAAGATAGGTTTCATAGGCTTGGGCAACGTTGGCAGGAAACTGGCCGGCAGCGTCCTGCGAAATGGTTTCGACCTGACCGTTCACGACCTAGACAAGGCGACTGCCAAGGATTTGCTGGCACGAGGCGCGACATGGGCGGACTCCTCTAGAGATTTGGCCGAAGCGGTCGGCATCGTTATT
The DNA here is from genome assembly GCA_051007995.1 of Woeseiaceae bacterium. GTDB lineage: Bacteria > Pseudomonadota > Gammaproteobacteria > Steroidobacterales > Woeseiaceae > UBA1847. The sequence continues at coordinate 22,972 of JBPCYB010000051.1, forward strand.
ACCTGCCTTCCGAGCCCGGCAATAAGCGCTACGGTCATGGAAGCCGAGGATGGCATTCTTGCGGGTCTTGGTCCGAACAAGATCTGGGCAGAGATGAGTACGACTGATACCGCAGAAGTGCAACGCCTCGGCAAGCTTGTAGCGGCAACCGGAGCCAAGGCGGTTGATTGTCCGGTGTCGGGCGGATGTCACCGTGCAGCAACCGGCAATATCGCCATTCTGGCCGGTTGCGAACGCCAGGTATTTGAAACGATGTTACCGCTGCTAAAGGCGATGGGTCGGCGCATCCTGCACACCGGAGATCTTGGTAGCGCATCGACCCTGAAGGTCATGACCAACTATCTCGCGACGGCAAACCTCGTGACTCTATGCGAGGCGCTGATCACCATGAAAGCGGCCGGCCTTGACCTCAATACAACTTATGAAGCCATTAGAATTTCTTCGGGTAACTCATTCGTTCATGAAACGGAAAGCCAGGTAATCCTGAACGGCAGTCGAGACATCAACTTCACGATGGACCTTGTACGGAAGGACATTGGCCTGTTTCAGGCCATTGCAGACCGTTGTGGCGTTGAGCTTGAGATATCGCCGCAACTCATCAAAATCTTTAACGATGGCATTGCTCGCTACGGCGAACGCGAGTGGTCACCTAACATTGTGCGCCGCCTCGAAGATGCGACGGGTCTGGAAATACTGGCACCTGGATTTCCTCCGGAAATGACCGACGATGAACCTGAAGAATCGGGCTATGAGGTCGACGCATTTGCGCGTTATAGTTCCGCTCCAAGCAATAACTCCTAGGAGATCGTCATTCAATCGCACGCACAAATTGTCATTGTCGGTGGCGGCATCATGGGCGTCGGCTTGCTCTACCATCTCGCCGAAGAAGGGTGTACCGATGCATTGCTGATTGAGAAAGGTGAGCTGACCTCCGGCTCAACCTGGCATGCCGCTGGACAGTGTCCAAGTCTGGTCGGCAATTACAATCTCGCAAAAATTCACGCATACAGTAACGACCTGTACCCGCGCCTCGAAGAAATGACTGGCCAGTACGTAAGCTGGCATCCATCTGGTGGCATTCGATTAGCGCGCGAGAAAGATGATCTCGAATGGTTTAAGTATCTACATGGCATTTCACAGAACGTCGGATTCGAAATGGAGATCATCGGACCGAGTGAAATCAAGAACATCGTTCCATGGCTTGACGTTGATGACGTCATCGCCGGCGCCTACACGACCGGTGACGGCCACGCCGATCCGTCCGGCCTGACCAATGCGATGGCACGTGGCGCTACTAACATGGGCGCCAAGATCGAACGCCATAATCGCGTGATCGACATCAATCTATTGCCATCAGGACAGTGGGAGGTCATCACCGAAAAGGGGACAGTTACCGCGGAGGTCGTCGTTAATGCCGCAGGTTGCTTCGCGCGCCAGATTTCACAGATGGTTGGCAGCGACATGCCGTTGGTCAATATGGAGCATCACTACGTAGTGACTGGCAATGTACCGGAGTTCGTTGATCGCGACGAAGAAATTCCCGTCATTCGTGATCCGCGCGCATCGTCGTATATCCGGCAAGAGCAGAAGTCGGGTCTGGTCGGCATCTACGAAGGTGAGCAGATGACTGAAGCATGGGCGCCAAGAGGATATCCGGACTGGAGCTCGGACAGTGAACTGTTCCCCGATGATCTGGAGCGCTTAATGCCCTGGCTCGGCTACGCAATGGAGCGTCTGCCGATCATTGAAGAAGCGGGCATCAAGCGTATCGTCAATGGCGCGATTCCACACCCGCCAGACGGCCCGCCCTACCTTGGGCCAGTCGCCGGCGTGAAGAACTTCTGGCTCTGTTGCGGCTCGTCATTTGGCATTGCGCAAGGCGCCGGTTGTGGCAAGTTCCTTGCGCAGTGGATGCTGCACGGCGATTCCGAAATCAACATGACGGGTTTCGATCCGCGCCGTCTCGGCGTGTATGCCGACGCGGACTATGCGCGCGCTAAGGGCTTCCAGGATTACCGGATGACCTATACAACACCACTACCCGGTGAGGAACTCCCTGCTGGTCGTCCACAGCGGTTCAGCCCTTTGTATGAAACGTTGAAATCCAAGGGCGGCGTATTTACAGAGACCTTCGGTTGGGAACGTCCAAAATGGTATTCACTGGACGGCCGCGAGGAAGAGTACAGCTATCGCCGCAACAATGTGTTTGAAGTTGTCCGCGACGAATGTATGGCGGTGCGCGAGCGCGTCGGCATTCTCGATCTGAGCGGCTTTGCCAAATACGATGTGTCGGGACCAGACGCCGAAGCTTTTTTGAATCGCCTCTGTGCGAATCGCATGCCCTCGAAAATCGGCGGCATCGTTCTCGCACATATCCTGTCTGTTAACGGTCGCATTCTTGGCGAAGTCACGATTACACGATTTGACGATGATCGTTACTACTTGTTGTCTGCCGCAGGCGCAGAGCTTCGCGACCTTGACCACTTGATGCAGGGCTGCCTCGATGGCGAAAACGTCACGATCGAAAATGTCACAGACAATCGCGGCGTGCTGGTTCTCGCCGGGCCCAAATCCCGCGACGTTCTCAGCGAGATTTCCGATGCCGACTTGAGCAATGACTCGTTCCGCTGGTTAAGCGGGCAGGAAATTTCCGTTGCCGGCAAACCGGTGCGCGCTTTGCGCGTCAATTACGTCGGCGAACTGGGCTGGGAACTGCATCCGGCGATGGAGGACCTGCCGGCGATCTATGACGCGATCTGGCAAGCCGGGCAGCAACACGGCATTGCAGATTTCGGTCTCTACGCCGTGAACAGTCTGCGCATCGAGAAAGGTTATCGCGGTTGGGGTGCGGAACTCACCAATGAAGTCACCATGATCGATGCCGATATGGAGCGCTTCATTAAACTCGACAAAAACGACTTCACGGGCAAGGCTGCGACGCTTGCGCAAGAGGATCGCACACTGCAACTGATTTATTTCGAAGTTGATGTGACCGATTCAGATGTGCGCGGGAACGAGCCAATTTTTTCCGGCGACGACGTTGTCGGCCTGACGACCTCGGGCGGCTATGGCCATTTCACAGGCAAGAGTCTTGGCTTCGGCTATGTGCCTCCTGCATTGTCGTCGCCCGGCACTGCACTGCAGGTCGGCTTGCTGGACGAACGCTGTGAAGCACGCATCATCAGCGACCCGGCACACGATCCCGCCAATGAACGATTGCGAGCGTAGGCATGGCTGAATTACCGACCAAAGCGAATGTCGTCGTCATCGGCGGCGGTGTCATCGGCTGTTCTATTGCTTACCACCTCGCGAAAATGGGCTGGGGCGATGTTGTATTGCTCGAGCGCCAGCAATTGACGAGCGGCACGACATGGCACGCGGCCGGATTGGTCGGCCAACTGCGCACGTCGATCAACATGACCAAACTCGCGAAGTACACGAGCGAGCTGTACCGCGGGCTCGAGGACGAAACCGGCCAGGCAACCGGTTATCGCCAATGTGGCTCAATTTCCGTTGCGACAAATGATGAACGTTTCGAAGAACTCAAGCGCAGCGCCTCAATGGCGAAGGTTTTCGACCTCGAGGTCAATGTCGTTGATGTCGACGAAATTGTCGAACGATATCCATTGGTTAATAGCAGTGATTTGCTCGGCGGGATACATATTCCGTCGGACGGTTATGCCAACGCGGTGGACATTAGTCAGGCACTCGCGAAAGGTGCCCGCAGCAACGGCGCACGAATCTTCCAGAACACGGAAGTTACCGCAATCAACAACGACGGCAGCAAGGTAACAGGCGTTTCGACCGCGGACGGTGATATCGAAGCAGACTATGTCGTCATTTGTGGCGGGATGTGGTCGCGCGACTTGGCTGCCAGCGTCGGCGTCAATGTACCGTTGCATGCCTGCGAGCATTACTACGCATTGTTCGAGTCGGTCGAAGGACTTGATCCTAGTCTTCCTGTCCTGCGCGACTACGACGCGTGTACCTATTACAAGTATGACGCAGGCAAGTTACTGGTCGGTGCGTTTGAACCTTCAGCAAAACCCTGGGGCATGGACGGCATTGCGGACGACTTTTGCTTCGATGAGATCGCCGGCGACTTCGATCACTTTGAACCTGTCTTGCATGACGCCATGGAACGCATCCCGGCTTTGCAGGATGCCGGTATTCAGAAATTCTTTTGCGGACCAGAGAGTTTTACACCGGATGTGCGCTACCACCTTGGTGAGGCCCCGGAGCTCAAGAATTGTTTTATTTCTGCGGGCTTGAATTCAATCGGACTACAGTCTGCCGGCGGTATCGGCAAAGTCATGTCCGAGTGGATGCGTGATGGCTATCCACCTGTTGACCTGTGGGAAGTCGACGTTCGGCGCAATATGCCGTTCCAGGGGAATCGAAAGTATTTACGAACGCGAGTCAGCGAAAGTCTGGGACTACTGTACGCAACGCACTGGCCGTTTCGTCAATATGAAACCGCTCGTGGCGCACGCAAGTCGGCCATACATGATCGGCTTGTTTCGGCGGGCGCCTGTCACGGCGAAGCCTTTGGCTGGGAGCGCCCGAATTGGTATGCGCCAGACGGTGTCGAGCCCAAGTATGAATACAGCTACGGCCGGCAAAACTGGTTTGAGCATTCAGCAGCTGAACATCGTGCCGTCCGGGACGGCGTGGCACTGTTTGATCAATCTTCGTTCGCCAAGTTTCGCCTTGAAGGTCGGGACGCTGTCCAAGTCCTGAACCGCGTTTGCGCCAACGATGTTGATCAGAAGCCTGGCAAGTTGATTTACACACAGTGGCTCAACGAGCGCGGCGGCATCGAAGCGGATCTGACTGTTACCCGGCTCGACGAAGACACGTTCCTGGTCGTTACGGCTGCGGAAACCGAGGTTCGCGATTTCGCATGGTTGAAGAGCCATATTCCGTCCGACGCCCATTGTGTGTTGACCAATGTTTCTTCCGCGATGGGCGTGATCTCGATCATGGGTCCACGTTCCCGCGATCTCTTGCAGTCGCTGACCCCAGCCGATATGAGTCACGGCGCGTTCCCGTTTGCGAGCAGCCAGGAAATTGAACTGGGTTACGCGATCGTCCGCGCATCGCGCATCACATTTGTTGGCGAACTGGGCTGGGAGTTATACATTCCGACCGAATTCATGCAGGGCGTCTACGATGAACTCGTCGCGGCGGGTGAAGAGTTCGGGCTTGTATTCGCCGGCTACCATGCGCTCAATTCGCTGCGCATGGAAAAAGGCTATCGACACTGGAGTCACGACATCACCGACGAAGACACACCGCTCGAAGCGGGGCTGGGATTCGCCGTGAAATTCGACAAGCCTGGCGGCTTTATCGGTCGCGAAGCGTTGCTGGAACAGAAGGAAAAAGGCGTGCCGAAACGCTTGCTGCAGTTCAAGTTGCAGGATCCTGAGCCGCTGCTGTATCACAACGAACCGATCTGGCGAAACAACGAGATTGTCGGACACATTACGTCCGGGGCCTATGGTCATAGTCTCGGCGCTTGTATCGGCCTTGGTTACGTACACACCGATCACGGCATTAAGCCGGACGAAGTACTCGACGGCGTCTACGAAATCGAAGTGGCCGGAGTGCGAATTGCCGCAGACGTATCGCTACGCCCTATGTTCGATCCAAAAAACGAAAAGATTCGTTGCTAGCCGTTCGCGGCCCGTTTCTTCGAGATAAGATCAAGCGCCGTTTCGACAGCAACACCCGCATCGCGACAATAGGCATCGGCGCCGATCGCCATACCGAACTCTTCGTTCAGCGGCGCGCCACCGACTAACACGATGTAATCATCGCGTATGCCCTTCTCTACCATCGTGTCGATAACGACTTTCATGTACGGCATCGTCGTTGTCAGGAGCGCCGACATGCCGAGAATGTCCGGCTTGTGTTCTTCCAACGCTTCAAGATAATTCTCGACCGGATTGTTGATGCCGAGATTGACCACCTCAAAACCGGCACCCTCCATCATCATGCTGACAAGGTTCTTACCGATGTCGTGAATATCACCTTTAACGGTACCGATCACCATTTTGCCGACTGGCTCAGCGCCTGTTTCCGCGAGCAGAGGCTTCAAGATAGCCATCCCACCCTTCATCGCATTTGCGGCCAGCAATACTTCCGGCACGAACAGAATGCCATCGCGAAAATCGATGCCGACAATCGTCATGCCCGCGACCAGCGCTTCGTCGAGAACTTTTTTCGGACCCCAACCGCGATCAAGCAATATCTGCGTTCCTTCGCAGATCTCATCTAACATGCCGTCATACAGATCATCGTGCATCTGTTCGGTCAACTCTTCGTCCGAAAGCGAACTCAGGTCAATGTCGTCGTCATTTGTGTCGGTCATGTCAGCCGCGTCCTGTTGCTTGTGGCGTCAGAGCAATTGGAAATTGCTCACGAATTTTTTGGTCTGTCTCATCTGAAATATGTTTCGGAAAATGGCTTGCCAGAATCTCGTCACGCTTGGCGACGGCGGTCTCAAGCAAGACCGGTTTCCCGGATTGTTCCCAGACATTCGGGCTATTGCGGTCACTAAAATCCGGATAGATATATTCGCTCTGCATAACCTCCAGCGTTTGATCTGACCCCAGATAATGCCCCGTCCCGCCAAGGCATATATCCCGAACGTTTTCGAAACTCAAGGTTTTTTCGTTCACCTCGACGCCTCTGGTCATGCGGAGGACGGCTCCAAGCACATCGTTGTCGAGCAACAAGCTCTCGGGACAAGCCCCCAACAAGCTCGCATACATGCCTGCTGACTCATAAATGAGGTTCGAGCCGGACAACGCAGGCGGCACTAATGTGTACGCCCGTTCAGCGCCACCTTGGTAGTCCGGGAATTTGGAATCGGACATGCCGCAGGCCGTGCCGAACGGCAGATCGTAATGCAGGCCCATTTGTGCGCACGCCGCTGAAATCAAACCCTGTTCCGGCGAACCACCACTCATGGCACCCGTGCGCAGGTCAGACACAAATGGCCACGCGCCCAGAATGGCCGGCGCCCCTGGTTTGATGGCGTTGACGTATACCAACCCGCCGAGCACTTCAGCCCAGGCTTGCGATACGGCACCGGCAAGACATGCCGGAGTAGTTGCACCCGCCTGCCCTGCCGATAGCAACAAGATTGGCATACCACCTTCCACGCCAACGCGTAAGCACTCCAGCGCGTCCTGAGCAAACTTCATCGGTGGAACGACGAAACAGTTGGACATGCTAACGAACGGTCGCGCGCGCCATTGCGCTTCACCACCTGCGATGATGTGCAACATTTTCAGCGTCTTTTCGAGATGTTCGTAATGCGTCCAACTGGCGCCGACATGCTTGCTGGTTCCAGCCACTGAACAGTAGGTCGTGTTCAGATCCATTTCGTAGTTGTCCGGGACATCTCGCAGAACGCACATGCGTTGGAACATGTGTATGTGTTCACAGGTATCCACGATACGCGCCAGGTCGTAGAGATCTTGCGCTTCCGAATCGCGATACAGATTGTTCAATGGATCCGCGATCATGACCGCTGCGCCGCCAGTCGAGAAATGCACGCGACTTCCAGTGAGATGCAGGTCGTGTTGCGGGTCCTGGGCGTGCAGCGTCAGGTTCTTCTCCGCGAGCGAGAGCGCCTTTTCAACAACCGCGCGCGGCATGCGTAGTCGACCATCTTCGCCCAGGGTGGCACCGAATGCAGTACAGGTCTCTATGCAGTGTTCGGTCGCATCATTGAAGCCGACCTCTTCGAGAATTCGGAATATGTTGTCATCGATTGCAGCAATACCCGCCGCGTCCAACGGTTTGTATTGGCCACCGAGTTCGCCGGGATGAACGGGTTTGGTTTCATTTGCGAGCGGCGCGCTGCGGAGCGCTTTGCGTGCCTCTCGGCCACCTGATCGTCGTGCCATAGTTGATGCACCTCTAAATGTGCCAAGCCACTAATTTGGCGCTGATTTTCGCGGTCAGAAGGGGCTCGCATCAATTGAATTTTGTTGTACCATACATTAGTTATTCTAATGTCGCTGGAAAATCTCGATGCCCCGTCGTCTACCGCCGTTAACCAGCTTACGCGCCTTTGAGGCCGCGGGCCGGCACCTCAGTTTTACACTCGCTGCAGCCGAACTGACCGTTACCCAGGCCGCGATAAGCCACCAGGTGAAGGCGCTCGAAGAACACCTGGGCACGCCGCTTTTTCTGCGCCTGCCGAGGCAGCTCGAATTGACGGATGCGGGCAAGGGCTTGCTACCTGTCGTACGTAGCGCTTTTGACAACATCGCGGAGTCGGTCGCTGAATTGCGCGAGCAGGTTTCGGCGGCACCTGTAACTGTGCGACTCGCACCGTCGTTTGCCGCTAAGTGGCTTTCGCCCCGGCTCGAGAACTTCCGTCGACTTTTTCCGCAAATCGACCTGTCGCTTACGCATTCGAATGATGCTGTCGATTTCGCCCGCGAGCCTATTGATCTGGCGGTGACCTACGGCGATGGCAATTGGCCCAACCTAATCGCCAACAAGGTGTTAAGCATCGATTTTTTTCCGGTCTGCGCGCCCACTTTCTTGGAGGGTGAGTATCCTTTGACGACGCCTGAAAATCTCAAGCATCACACGTTGTTGCACGACGCGGACAAGCACAATTGGGCTGATTGGCTCGAGCTGGCGAATGTCGACGACATCGACCCAACGCGGGGCACAGTAATGGACGACACCAACGTCTTAATTCAAGCAGCTATCGATGGCCTAGGAGTCGCGCTGGGCTCGACACACTTTGTCGCCGACCGCCTCGCATCCGGCCGCCTCATTCAGCCTTTTGAAACGATACTGCATAGCGAAGGCGCTTACTATATTGTGTGTCCCAAGGAACATCTCGAGCGCAAAGAAGTGCGCGCATTCAGAGACTGGTTACTGGAGCAATCCAACGAGAATGGTCAATGACAACTCTTAGAAAATCCACGCACAGCAAATACAGCGCCGCCGAATGGCAGATGCGCGTTGATCTGGCCGCGTGTTACCGGCTTGCCGACATGCACGGATTCTCCGACATCATCTGGAATCACATAACGGCGAAGATACCGGGCACCGAGCTTTTTCTGATCAATCGATTTGGTCTACGCCACGACGAAATCACTGCATCCAATCTTGTGACACTTGATCTCGACGGCAACGTAGTCGATCCGGGCTCGGCGACCAGTGATGAAGACATAAACGTAACTGGCTACGTTATCCATAGCGCGATTCATGCGGCTCGGACGGACCTCCATTGCGTTATGCACAGTCACTCGGAATACGGACTGGCCGTGTCGGCGCTTAAGGAGGGGTTGATTCCGATGGTGCAGGACGCAATGCCATTCTACAACCGGGTCGCCTACCACGATTACGAGGGCCTCTCGACAGATACGGCAGAACGACAACGGCTCGCTGCAAGTCTAGGCGATCTTGATGTCATGATTTTGCGCAATCACGGAATATTGACTTGCGGTGCTTCGGTCGGTGAAGCATTTATGCTGATGTACTACCTCGAGCGATCCTGCCGGGTACAAATGCAAGTGCTCGCGACCAATCAGGAATTTACGGTGCCGTCACCTGAAGTTTGTGAAGCTGCAGCCGGCCAATACGTCTTGTTTCCGCATGGCAAATATGAATGGCCTGCACTCTTGCGGATGCTTGACGAGAGAGCGCCTGAATTCCGCAGCTAACTAATTTCCTCGCGCATGCCTTTGTATAGGCTGACGCACATGAAAAGCAACACGACACTAAACGGCAGTCCAACCGAGATTGCTAGCGCCTGTAATGAGTTGATGCCGCCGCCGAGCAACAGGACAATTGCGACCAGACCGACGAGCACACACCAGAATACGCGCTGCTGCACCGGCGCATTCATTTTTCCCCCAGCCGTAATAGTGTCGACTACCAATGAACCTGAATCGGCAGACGTGATGAAAAAGATAGCAATCAGAACGAGCGCAATGGCCGAAACAAATTCGGAAAACGGTAGGCCTTCAAGCATTTTGAACATCGCGAGCTCGGGTACCGCATCGGCGACGCCGCGATAACCTTCAGTCAGCAATTGATGTAACGCCGTGCCACCAAACGTCGACATCCAGATGATGCCGATCACTGTTGGAATGATCAGCACCCATGTAATGAACTCGCGTGCCGTCCGACCGTAGCTCACGCGTGCGATGAACATGCCGACGAACGGTGACCACGCGATCCACCACGCCCAATAAAATGTCGACCAGCCGTGATAAAACGCCTCGTCACCGCGATCGATCCAGCTGCTCATCGGTACCAAATAGCGAGCGTAATCGTATGCTGCAGTGAGCATCGTCTTCAAGATAAATAAAGTCGGTCCAGCAATAATTACGAACAAGAGCAACATGCCGGCCAGGCCCATGTTGAATTCGCTAAGTCGCTTCACACCTTTGTCCAGACCCGCAACTACGGACGCCAAAGCTACTGCGATAATTGCGGTGATGAGGACGATCTTGGTCGTGCCGGTTGGCTCTATGTTGAATAGGTGATTAAGCCCGCCTGCGATCTGTTCGGCACCTAGGCCCAGCGATGTTGCCAATCCGAATATGGTCGCGAGTACTGCAGTTATGTCGATAACGTGTCCGATTGGGCCCCACACTTTTTCGCCGAGCAACGGATAGAATGCTGAGCGCAACGTCAACGGCAATTCACGATTGAAACAGAAGAATGCGAGTGCCAAACCGACCACAGCGTAAACACCCCAGGCGTGTAGTCCCCAGTGCAAAATCGCCGCCGACATGCCGGCCGCTGCCGCTTCCGGTTGATTGGCAGAATCGATGCCGAGTGGCGGATTCAAGGTGTGAGTCACCGGCTCAAGAACCCCGTAGAACATCAAACCGATGCCAACACCGGCGGCAAATAACATTGCCAACCAACCGGGATAGCCATAACGTGGTTTCGCATCGGGCCCGCCAAGACGCACTCGACCCAAGCTGCTAAATGCGACGAACAAACTGAATAAGACAAAAACATTCATCGATATCATGAAGGTCCAGTCAAACTTAGTCGTGATCCAGACACGCATGTCGGAAAATGCGGCACCCGCTGAATCTAGAAATAGCAGCGTTCCGGCGACAAATGCCACTACCAGAACCGCCGACACAATGAACACGGGGTTGTGGACATCAAGTCCGAATATGCGGACATTGTCCTGCCCAACGACATAGTCGCTGCGTTCCGTGTCACTCAGTCCTTTCACTATCACTCTCCATCGATGCAACAAATTCTGGCTGGGTTGGTTACTATGAGCGCTACGTATGTTGCCTTTAGGGCGGCAATCGCGCAAATTTTCTCGAATGATCATCTCGCACAGACACAAATATATATTTTTTGCAGTACCAAAAACTGCCACCCATACTATTCGTGAGGCATTGCGCCAAAATATGGGCCCTGACGATTGGGAACAGCAGGTGTTATTTGGTGCTCAGTCGCTGCCTATTCCCGAAATTGCAGCGCTTCAGCACGGGCACATCACTGCGAATGAAATTCGCCCGCATTTAGATGCTGAGATTTGGCAGAGCTATTTTAAGTTCGGGTTTGTCCGCAATCCATTCGACCGATTCATATCTGTCTGTTTTTTTCTTAATCGTAGCGACCCGAATTTTGCCGCTACCGCCGTGGCGTTTATGAAAGACCGGCTGACACGGAAGCGTTTCCAGCAACGCGTCCTGGTTCGCCCGCAAAATCTGCAGCTTTGCGGCAACGATAGTGAGATCGCACTGGATTTCGTCGGTCGCTACGAGGATCTGCAACAGTCATTCGATACAATCTGTGAAAAAATTGGCGTGCCTGGCATCGAACTCGGCCGCAAGAATACTTCCAAACACGCCCGTTACCTCGACTACTACCAGGATGATGAACTTCGGCAGCTGGTGGCCGAATTCTACGCTAAAGACTTGCGTCTGTTTTCTTACGAATTGGCAGATAGCTGACGCGATTTCACGCTGCACTGCGCTGAATCGATTGAAGCGTATCCGTTTTGTGACCTGTGTCCAGCTCGATTCTCGCGATATTCTCTAGAATTAAGTCAAATTGGGCAAGTATGTCCGGGACATCTACAACAATGAGCGTTGTAAGGATGATTAAGAGAATTCAACAACTGGTGCTTCTAATGATAGCGGTCGTCGCTATCCCCTGCGTCAGTGTCGCAGCCCCGGGCGATATCCTGTACAGCGACAACTTCAATGACGGAACGCTGGCGCCCTGGACCACGACGAATGCTGCCCGCTCCGGAATATTGACGGGCGCGCAGGTTGCCGCTTCTGGTTCCGCCATGTATACACGCAACAACGTCGTTACCGTTACCAGCCCAAATATCAATGCGGCCGTACCGGCGGCGCGACTCGGTTTCTGGCTGCGACGCGGTGCGGACTTCATTCCCGGCAGTGAGGATACCGATGGTGGTGAAGATCTCTACGTCGAATACCGGCGGGCGAACAACACCTGGGGTCTACTTAACGTTTACCTGGGCGGCGGAACGAACGGCCAGATCTATAC